>NZ_DASTEP010000225.1:0-38316 GCF_035709525.1 Hymenobacter sp.
TGACGCAAGACACCAACTTTTGCGTCTCTACCCCGTCAAACCGACCAAAAACCAGTTGCTTGCCATGCGCCACGTCGCCGACATCCCATATCCCAAAGTCAAAATAACCTTGCTCGCCTGGAATGGCAAGTACCTGCTCAAACTGGAGCAAGGCCCACTGGAGCAAACCTATAAGGTAGCCGAGCTCGACCTGAGCGGCGTAGAAGCGGCCGATGTCGAAATTCGCCAACTGCTTGACGATGAGTTTTTGACTGCCGTCGTGGCCCGCTTCGAGGCCATGCAGCACGACCTGCGCGCCGCCTTCGCCCGCCACGACCTGCGCTAAGTTTCTGCGTACAACGCCTTTTGCCTTTCATTTCTCCTTTATGTTGAAAAGCCGCCTTACCCTGTTGATAAGTCTGCTGCTGCTGGCCGCGCCCGCCTGGGCGCAGCTCTACACCGTGACCAACGGCACCACCACCCGCGACCGCCGCGACCGCGATGCCGTGCTGGTGCAGGTCGATGGCTCGGTCGAAACCACCCGCGACTACTGGCAGGAGTACATGAAGGATACATACTCCATCCGCTTCAAAAGCAAGACGTTGGCCGCGTTGGGCATCAAGGGTAAGAAGGACGAGCTGTCGGCCCCCGAGGCCACGGGCGCGGGCATTTCGAGCAAGCCCACTAACCTATACGTCAACCTCAGCGCTATTAACGACTCAACCACGGAGGTGGCCTTGTTCGGCGGCTTTGGCGATAAGGCCTATTTTGAGCCGGGCGGCACGCCCTCGGAGTTTGCCAGCCTGCGTAAAATCATGGAGAAGTTTGCCGTGGCCGCCCGCGCCAACGCCTACCAGGTGCAGGTGAAGGAAGCCGAGCGTGAAGTAGCCGCCGTAGAAAAAGAGCAGGACAAGCTGACCAAAAGCATCCAGAGCGCCCAAAGCAACACTGCCAGCAACCTCAAGCGTATCGACGAGATGCAAAGCAAAAACCGCTCAAACGCGCTGCAAATGCACCAGGATAGCGTGCAAATGACTTCTAATGCCCGGCAGCTGGAGCTCAACAAAGCCCGTTTGCAGCGCCGGCGCGAGCGGGCGGGCGCGATGGGTAAGAAGTAATAGCTGAAATTAACTGTCATGCTGAACGCAGTGAAGCATCTCTACCGCTTCTTCGGGGCTAAGCAACGGTGCGATAGAGATGCTTCACTGCGTTCAGCATGACAGTTAGGTTACAACTTGCTTAATTTGCCATCAAGCTTAGCTGCTGTCCAACAGTAAATTGCCGCGTAGTCTTAGAATTATTCCCGCATGAATCCCTCCGACGCCAACTCGCCTATCGCTACCCTGCGGCAGCTCAAGGAAATGCTCGACGCCGGCGCCCTCACGCCCCAGGAGTTTGAGGCGCTGAAGCAAAAGCTGATATTTGGCGCTGAAGCGGCTACGCCGCCCGCGCCGATAGCGCCGCTAGCCCCCATTACACCCGCTAGCCCCGCGCCTCCAGCCTACGTTGCGCCCGCAGCATCCGAGGTTTCGCCGGTGCCCGCGCCCGAAACGCCCGACTGGCTGGCGGCCGTAGCGCCCGCGCTGGTCGACCATTCTACCCCAGTAGCGGAGGAGGAGCCGACCTACGACGAAGGCCTGGAGAAGCGTAACCCGCTCAACCTTGTCTTCGCCATCGGCGGCGCGCTCGTATTTTTGGCCGTGGTGCTCTACCTCACGCTCGGCAACCGCCCCGCCGACGAGCACCTCACCAGCACCACCCAAACCGCCGCCGACTCGGCCCGGGTAGCCCCCGAAGTTGGCCCCCAGGCTGAGCAACTGATGCTACCGCCGGCCTCGCCCGAAACTACCCGCGTCGTACCCGTAGTGCCGGCTACCGTAGCGCCCGCCGCCAGCACGTTCCGCTCCGATTCGGCCGCCGTGCCGGCCCCAGCCGTGGCCCCGACGACGCCCGCCAAGGCTGCGGCCAAGCCGGTTCCTAATACCACGGTAGCGACCGATTCGGCCATTTAGTAGTGGCTGTACGTCAGTATTTTGCTTTCTTAAAAAACGGCGGGCTGCTACTCGCGGCACTCAGCCTCAGCAGTTGCCTGAGTAGCATCCGGCCCGTGCGGCACTTCGCGGTAGCCGATGCCGGCCCCGCGCCCGACTACGCCGAGGCCGCCAGCTGGGCCGCGCTGCCCGGCCACCCCAGCCCCGCCCAGCAAACGCCGCCCGGCCTGCCGCCGCCCGCGCCCGCCGACACGGTGGCCGACGTATTCTACCTGCACCCCACCACGTATTTCTGGCGGCTGGGCCGCTGGAATGCGCCCATGCGCCTGCGGCGGCTGCACCGCTACACCGGCCACACCAGCATCCGGGTGCAGGCCAGCATTTTTGCCGGGGTAGGGCGGCTCTACGCGCCGCACTACCGGCAGGCCACGCTCTACACGTATTTCGATAAGGAAAATCCGACCAGCCGGGCGGCGCAAGAGTTGGCTTACGCCGACGTGAAAGCGGCTTTTCAATACTATCTAGCGCACTACAACCACGGCCGGCCGTTCATCTTGGCGGGCCACAGCCAGGGCGGCTACCACGCCACGCGCCTGCTGCACGAGCTGGTCGATGACAACCCGCAGCTGCGCCGGCAGCTCGTAGCCGCCTACCTGGTTGGCTGCCAGGTAAAGCCCGACGAGTACCAGCACTTGCCCGCCCTGCGCGACTCGCTCCAAACCGGCGGTGTCATCGCTTGGAATACCGCCCGGCGCGGCACCGACTACCCGCCCTACCACGGCCTGCTCGCCACCAACCCCCTCACCTGGACGCTCGACTCGGCCAACGCGACCGCTGCCCTCAACCGCGCCGGCGTGCCGCTCAGCTTCCGGCGCCTCGACCCGCACCTCACCGCCGCCCAAAGCCACCGTGGCATCCTCTGGGTCGATGAACCGCACCGCGCCGGCTACCCGCGTCTCCACATTCCGGGGCTGAAGGCGCTCAGCGTGTCGTACCACATTGTCGATTATAACTTGTTCTACCTCAACGTGCGCGAGAACGCGCGGGCGCGGGTGCGGGCGTGGAAACTATTGCCGCGCTAGCTTTGTAACTACCCTAAAAACCAACCGCTATGATACGCACCAGCATCACGCCGCAGCAGACGGATATTCAGCTTTCCGTGCCCCCGCACTACGTCGGTAAGAAGCTGGAAGTGCTGCTCTACTCCGTGGAAGAAGTGACCGAAGAGCCCGCCGCCGCGCCGGCCCCGTCCGTCATGGCGCAATTCTGGGGAGTTCTCAGCGACGAATCGGCGCAGGATTTACGCGAACAGGCAGAAGCCAGCCGCAACGAATGGGAACGTACCTTCTAGATACCAACGTCGTCATTGATTTTTTCAATGGCCGCCTGCCGCCGGGTGGGCAGCAACTGGTCATGCGTAGCGCACCAATTATTTCGGTTATCACGCATATTGAGTTGTTCAGCAGCAGTAGGCTAACGTTGTAAGAGCAGACTCGGCTCACGCAGTTCGTGCAGTTGGCTACCATCTACGATGTGCTTGATGCAAACATTGTTCGAGAAACCATCGCCATTCGTCGGCAGCGCAAAATCAAGCTGCCAGACGCCATTATCGCCGCCACTGCCTTGGTGCACAATCACATCCTGGTAACCCGCAATACGGCAGATTTCAAGCAGCTTGCCGGCTTACAGCTACTTGACCCGCACAGCTTATAACTTGTTCTACCTCAACGTGCGCGAGAATGCGCGGGCGTGGGACCGGGCGTGGCAGAAATGAGCGTTCATAATACCGAGTTACTTTATAGAGTTAATTTATAAATTCCCAGACTAATAGCGTGGAAAGTAACGCACCGATAAGAAAACCGGAAGCGGCATCACGTCCTTTAGAAACCATGTAGCATAGCAGGGCAAAGTTTATCAGGAAATAGGCTGGTAAGCCACTTGGTGATGAGCTTGCGTGAATATTGAAACCGCCAATAGCAAATAGAATAAAAGGCAGTGTAAAGGCTAAAGCGGAATCTATTAAGAAAGCAGTTACTACACACAAAAATAATTTGCCAACGCTAAATGGTCGGATTTTAGGCTCAGCCTGTTGAGTGTCTTCCATGCACCGAATGTATAAATAAAAAGCCCGCTGGCGCATTGCCAGCGGGCTTTCTTGTAGAAGCTATTTCAGCTTAGAAACTAAGCGCCGATTGCTACGCGCTTGAAGTCCGATACCGTCATGCCTTTCGACTCTTTGTCGAGCAGTTGGGCGATAGTCAGCGAGTTGTCTTTTACAAATTCCTGGTTCAGGAGGGTGTTCTCCTTGTAGAATTTGTTGAGCTTGCCCTGGGCGATTTTCTCCAGCATAGCCTCGGGCTTGCCTTCGGCGCGCGCCTGCTCTTTACCGATTTCGATTTCGCGCTCTACCGTAGCCGAGTCCACACCGTCTTTGTCAACGGCAACGGGCTTCATGGCTACAATTTGCATAGCTACGTCGCGGCCGATAGCGGCTACGTCGGCGCTGCCCACGTTTTTCAGGCCCACGAGTACGCCCTTCTTGTTGTCCGAGTGGATGTACGAAGCCACTTTCTCGGCGCTCAGGGTGGTGTAGGTGAGGTCGAGTTTCTCGCCAATTTTGCCAGTCAGCTCGGTGATGTGCTCCTGCACGGTGCGGCCGTCTTCTTCTTTGGCAGCCAGCAGGTCTTCCTTGGTGCCCACGTTCGTTTTCACGGCCGTGTCCAGGATTTGCTGTACCAGCGTGCGGAAATCGGCTACTTTGGCTACCGATTCGGTTTCGCAGGCGAGGGCTACCAGTTTGCCCTCGGTGCCGTCGGCGCTCACGTTCACGAGCACGAGGCCTTCCGAAGTGGCGTTGTCGGCGCGCTTGTCAGCGATTTTCTGGCCCTGCTTGCGCAGGATGTCGCGGGCGGCTTCAAAGTCGCCATCGGCTTCGGTCAGAGCCTTTTTGCAATCCATCATGCCCGCGCCAGTCATGGTGCGGAGCTTGTTTACGTCTGCGGCGGTGATAGCGGCCATAGTTGTAGCGCGGACTTTTAGTCCGCGAGTTGGGGGTAAGAAGGATTTTTTCGGTCAAAGTCGCGGGCTAAAAGCCCGCGCTACAAAGAAAAAGGGAACCGCCAAGCACTTGCCTCGACCGTTCCCTTTTTCATCAAGCTAAGAAAAGCGGCTTAGGCTTCGTTGTCAGCTTCGGTTTTTTCAGCAATGGCAGCCTCATCGGCTTCCTTGCGGTCAGCATCTTCTTTGTCAACCTTGCGCTCCGACAGGCCATCTTCGATAGCCTTGCCGATTACGTTCATAATCAGCTGAATCGACTTCGAGGCGTCGTCGTTGGCCGGAATTGGGAACTGCACCAGCTCGGGATTCGAGTTCGTGTCCACGATAGCAAACACCGGAATGCCAAGCTTTTGGGCTTCTTTCACGGCGATGTGCTCGCGCTTCACGTCAACTACGAACAGGGCGGCGGGCAGGCGGCTCAGGTCGGCGATGCCGCCCATTACGCGCTCCAGCTTCTCGCGCTCACGCGTCATCATGAGCTTCTCGCGCTTAGCGAGGGCGGCGAAGGCAGTGTTTTCTTTTACCATCTTGTCGATGGTAGCCATCTTCTTCAGCGACTTGCGGATGGTGGCGAAGTTCGTCAGCATCCCGCCCAGCCAGCGGTCCGTTACGAAGGGCATCTTGAGGCGCTGAGCCTCCGTCTGCACAATCTCCTGGGCCTGCTTTTTGGTGGCTACGAACATGATTTTGCGGCCGCTTTTCGCGATGTTGCGAATAGCATTGGCAGCGTAATCGAGCGAAGCCAGCGTCTTGTTGAGGTCGATGATATGGATGCCGTTCTTCTCCATGAAGATGTACGGCGCCATTTTCGGGTCCCACTTGCGCGTAAGGTGGCCAAAGTGGGCACCTGCGTCAAGCAGCTCTTTATAAGTGGTGGACTGAGCCATGATACTACTACGGTTAAACGATTAGCGCTTAGAGAACTGGAACGAGCGGCGAGCCTTGCGCTTGCCGAACTTCTTACGCTCGACCATGCGGGGGTCGCGGGTTACAAAGCCTTCCTTGCGGAGGGCCGACTTAACCTCGGCGTTGTCGCTTACTAGGGCTTTCGAGATGGCGAGGCGGATAGCCTCGGCCTGGCCGGCGATGCCGCCGCCGCTCACGTTCACCTTGATGTCGTACTGGCCCACCTGCTCGAGGGTAGCCAGGGGCTGGTTCACGATGTTCTCCAACAGTTCGTTGGCGAAGTAGGACTTCATGTCCCGATTGTTGATAGTGATATTCCCTTGCCCGGCTTGCATGTACACGCGAGCCACCGAGGTTTTTCTTCTACCAGAGGTGTTAGTAGCTGCCATTTAGTGGAAAAATAAGGCGGCCAAAGTCGGCCGTAAAAGCAATGATTTACAGGTTCTTCAGCTCGTATACTTTCGGCTGCTGCGCTTCGTGCGGGTGCTCGCTGCCAGCGTACACGTACAGGTTGCGGAACTGCTCGGCACCGAGGCGGTTGCCTTGCAGCATGCCTTTTACGGCGTGCTCGATGGCTTTGCGCGAGTCGCGGCCCATCTGCTCGCGCAGGGTGCGCTGCTTCTGGCCACCGGGGTAGCCTGAGTGTGAAATGTATACTTTCTCGGTCAGTTTCTTGCCCGTCACGCGCAGCTTGTCCGAGTTGATAACAATCACGTTATCACCGCAGTCGGAGTTGGGGGTAAACGAAGGCTTGTGCTTGCCACGCAGAACGTTAGCAATTTGGCTGCACACGCGGCCCAGCGGGGCCACGCTGGCGTCGATGATAACCCAGCTTTTCTGGGCGTTGGCCTTGTTGACGTGGGTCGTCTTGAAGCTCAGGTGGTCCATGAGGATTTGGTAAAAATTACCGGCTAAACAATTGACAATAAACCCCAAGCTGGTTGGGCCTGGGGAAAAACGGACACAAAGGTACCCTTTTTTGGGCAGAATACCAAACGTGCCCTAGCTAATTATCTGAAACTAGCGATACTGCCCCAGCGTCTCGACCAGCACCCGGAAGTCCTTCGGGTACGGCGCTTCCACCTTAATGGCCTCGCCATCGAGCCCCGTAAAGCCCAGCTCCACGGCGTGCAGCGCGAAGCGCTTGATGAACGGCTGCTCGGTTTCGCCTTCTTTGAGGTTGAATTTCTTCTTGAGCGAGGACAGGTAAAAATCCTCGCCGCCGTAGAGGTGGTCGCCCACAATGGGCGTCTGCACATAGGCCAGGTGCAGGCGTATTTGGTGCATGCGGCCGGTCACGGGCTCGCACTGCACGAGGGCATGCCGGGCGTACACGTCGAGGGTCGTGAAGCGGGTTTCGGCGGGCTTGCCTTTGAAGGCCAGGCGGGCCTTGCCGCTCTTAGTGGTTTCGATATTGCGCTCTACTACAAACTGTTCGAGCGGCGGCGCACCGTTGGTTACGGCGTGGTAAATCTTGTTTACCTCGCGGTTCTCAAACTGCATCGAGATGTGGCGGTAGGCCTCGGGGTGCTTGGCCAGCACCAGCGAGCCGCTGGTGTCGCGGTCGAGGCGGTGGCCTACCTGGGCGTCGTCCGCGTATTCGCGGGCCAGGCGCAGCAGGCTGGGCGCCACGCCGATGCGCTCGTCGAGCGTGGCCAGGAACGGGGGCTTGTTAACAACGATATAATCGTCGTTTTCAAACAGGATAAGGTCTTTGAACTTAGGTGGCTTCATGCGTACCGCAAAGGTACGGCGGGTAGTACCGCGAAGCGACAGCCCGGTGTACCGTAAGCTTTAGCTTGCGAGCGAGCGCAGCGAGCATCTGCGCTAGTAAACGTTCGCTTACGCCCTGCTCGCTACGCTCACTCGCAAGCTAAAGCTTACGGTACAAGCTGAGCTACGTCTGTTTCTTCGGTCGCGGCAACTTGAACTCCATCGCCGTGCCCTCGCCGACCGCGCTGCGAATGCTAATCGTGGACTTATGCGACTCTACGATATGCTTGCTGATGGCCAAGCCCAGCCCGGTGCCGCCGGCCGCCCGCGTGCGGCTTTTCTCGATGCGGTAGAAGCGCTCGAATACCCGCGCCTGATGCTCGGGCGCGATGCCGTTGCCATTGTCACGCACCGACACTCGAACGCCCTGGCGGCCCGGCGTGAGCGAAACCAGCACGTGGCCATCGCTTTCGCGACCATATTTAATGGCGTTATCTATCAGGTTGACAAGTACCTGGCGGATACGGTTGCGGTCGGCTACTACCAGCATCTCATCGTCGGCCAACTGCGGCGGGAATAGCTCCAGCGTAGCGCCGCGCTTTTGGGCCTGCTGCTCCAGCAACTCAAAAATCTCGCGCACCAGCGCTACGAGGTCGAAGCGCTGGCGGCGCATTCGAATCACGCCTTTTTCGAGCTGCGAGATGGTAACCAGGTCCTGCACCAGCGTGTCGAGGGCGTCGAGGCTGGCGGCGGCTTTCTGCAAAAACTTGCGGCGGGTGGCCGGGTCCATGCCATCTTCGTCGTCAGCCTCCTCGTCCAGAATGGTGTGCACAAAGCCCTGGGCGGCGAAAAGCGGCGTTTTCAGTTCGTGCGACACGTCGGCCAGAAACTCACGGCGTAGGGCTTGCAAGCGGTTAAGCTCCTCAAACTCCTGCTGGCGGCGCTGGGCCATGTCCAATATCTCGTCGCGCAGGCGCTTGAGCGGCTCGGGGCGGAATAGAAAGCGGCTGCTCAGTTTCTTAAACTCCTTGCGCTTAATGTGTTCCAGACCAGCGTAAATGCCGTTGACTTCCCGAAAAATCAAGGCTTCAAAAACCAGGTACAGCAGCAAAAAGCACGCGCCCACCGTGGCGCCCCCCACCAAAAACGCCTGCCGCACCGGCAGTTGCGGCCCGACATAGGCAAACGTGGTGAGTACGCCTGCCACCAGCGCCGCCAGGCAAAGGGCAATGGCCCGCGAAGACATTTCGCCGGCCTTAAACCGGGGAGAATCAGAAAGAAAAGCCAAACGTAACCGAACTAAGGAGCCGAGGCGCAATACTCTAGCTAGCAGGCGTATCCGTCGCATAAGTGCCGCCGCCTGCTACCTAAGAGCCGGCTAGTCGGCGTTAAATTTATACCCCACGCCCTTAATGGTCTGGATGTGGTGGTCGCCCACCTTTTCGCGCACTTTGCGCACGTGCACATCCACCGTGCGGGCCAGCACAAATACGTCGTTGCCCCAGATGTTTTGCAGCAATTCGTCGCGGCTGAACACCTTGTGCGGCGCGGCGGCCAGGAAGGCCAGCAGCTCAAATTCCTTTTTGGGCAGCGTGATTTTCTTGCCTTCCTGGTACACGGCAAAGGCTGTGCGGTCGATGCGTAAGCCATTAATATCGATGGCTTCCACGCCGGCGTGGGGGTCTTGGTCGCGCCGCACCACAGCGGCCAAGCGGCTCAGCAGGGCGCGCGGCTTGATGGGCTTGGCGATGAAGTCATCGGCCCCGGCGTCGAAGGCGGCTACCTCCGAAAACTCTTCGGAGCGGGCCGTCAGTATCATAATGTAGGTGTCCTTGAGGCGGGGCTGCTCGCGCAACAGCCGGCAGGTAGCGATGCCGTCGAGGTGCGGCATCATCACGTCGAGCAAGATGATGTCGGGCGTAAACTCCTGGGCTACGGTCAGGGCCTGGCGGCCGTCGCTGGCCGAGGTGGTGAGGTAGCCTTCTTTCTTGAGGTTAAACTCAAGTAGCTCAACGATATCGGGGTCGTCATCGACTACCAGTATCTTGTAAGGAGTAGCTTTTGCTGATGCAGCACGAGCGGGAGCGGAAGCAGCCATAGCGCCTGGGCGAAAAGAATAAAAAGAAGAAAGATTTTCGCGCCGCAAAATTACCAGCTTTCCCGGCGAAGGTCGTGTTACGTTTGTATGACGCCGCGCCCTTCCAAGTTACCCCCGCGTTATGGCAGGGCTACTACGTTAAGCTTGCTTTTCAGGCCCTCATACTTGTACATATCCACTTTTATCGCGCCCACAAACATCTCGGCTTGGAAAAGCACCGGGATTTTGTTGCGGTCGTCGGAGAGGTAGACTTTGATGGCTTCCTCGCCCCGGAAAATCTTGTTTTTCGGCATCTTAGGTACCAGTTTCAGCACCCGAATGGTGCCGGCCTTGGTTTCGACTACCTCGCGCCCCTTGAAGGTAACTTCGAGATTGAAAGACTCTTCATCAAAAAAGCCGGGCATCTTAATCACGTCGCCGGGCTTCATCTTGTCGTAGTGCAGGGTGCGCAGGTAGTAGAAGCCGCTCACCAGTTCCTGGGCGTTGTTCGGGATTTTGTAGGGCGTGCGAGTGGGCTTTTCGCGGTCGTGAATCTGCACGTCGGCCACATCGTGCACGTGGTCAAAGTCCACGGTTTCTTTCTTGTGATAGTTTTTTTCGGTGATGTCGCGCGTCGAGCGCAGGGGTAGGATGCTGGCCGTGTCGATATACGAGCGCCACTGGTCGCGCACGTGCAAAAAGAAGTCGAACGAGCCCGTGGTGTGGCCGCTCACGGTGGCCTTGTAGCAAGGGCGGTCGGCCACGCGGTCGAGCGAGCCCGAGGTTTCGACGGTGGCCTCGGCCGCGTTAATCAGCCCATAATGTACCTTGTAGCGAATGGTTTCACCAGTTTTGAAACTCGGGTTGGGCCAGAGGCGAATGGGCTCGGCGTTGCCCACGGGCTGCGTCCAGGCCGCGCACAAGAGTAGGAGGGGAGAATAGCGTAACCAGCGGCGAGTCATACCAAGAATAAATGTAAAGCGATACCTAGCGGAAATAATTACAAACAGAATGCCAAGACAAAAATAGGACGGAAACAATAAGCCCGACAACTGCCGGGCTTAAGAAAATAAGCGCTAAGCCCGGCCACAAAAAAAGCCCGTGGCCAAACGGCCACGGGCTTTCACAAAATGCAGAAAGCGGGTGAATTACAGCGTGTCGTCGCCGTCTTCGGGGCCGCTCATGTCCACCGGGATAACATCGCTGTCGCCCTTGGCCATAACGCGGATTTTCTGTTCGATTTCTTCAGCTAGCTCGGGGTTGTCGAGGAGCAGGGTTTTCACAGCCTCGCGGCCCTGGCCGATTTTGTTGGCGCCGTAGCTAAACCACGAGCCCGACTTGGCGATGATGCCCATGTCCACGCCCAGGTCTACGATTTCGCCGACTTTGGAAATGCCCTGGCCGTAGATGATGTCAAACTCCACTACTTTGAAGGGCGGCGCTACCTTGTTTTTCACCACTTTAACCTTGGTGCGGTTGCCGGTCACGTTGTCCTTGTCTTCCTTAATCTGGCCGATACGACGGATGTCGAGGCGCACCGAAGCGTAGAATTTCAGGGCGTTACCGCCGGTCGTGGTTTCGGGCGAGCCGAACATCACACCGATTTTCTCACGCAGCTGGTTGATGAAGATGCAGAGGCAGTTCGTCTTGTTGATAGTGCCGGTGAGCTTGCGCAGGGCCTGGCTCATGAGGCGGGCGTGGAGGCCCACTTTCGAGTCGCCCATGTCGCCTTCGAGCTCGCCTTTGGGCACGAGGGCCGCCACCGAGTCAATGACGATAATGTCGATAGCGCCCGAGCTAATGAGTTGGTCGGCAATCTCCAGTGCCTGCTCGCCGTTGTCGGGCTGCGCGATGAGGAGGTTGTCTACGTCGATGCCCAGCTTCTTGGCGTAGGTGGGGTCGAAGGCGTGCTCGGCGTCGATGAAGGCCGCGATGCCGCCGCTTTTCTGGGCTTCGGCGATGGCGTGCATCGTCAGGGTTGTCTTACCGCTCGATTCGGGGCCGTAAATCTCAATCACGCGGCCACGGGGCAGGCCGCCGATGCCGAGGGCAATATCGAGCGAAAGCGAACCGGTGCTGACGGCCGGGATGTCGTTGACCTTCTGGTCCGACAGCTTCATCACGGTGCCTTTGCCAAAGGCTTTGTCCAGCTTGTCCATCGTCAGCTGAAGCGCTTTCGCTTTCTCGGAGGCTGCGCTGGTGGCGTTTTTCTCGGCTTTGTCAGTTGCAACTGCCATGTCGGGGAAATTGGGTAAAAAAGTAGTTAGTTTGGTGCTTGTACCGGGGTGGCCGCCGGCTGTATCTGCTTCGCACTGGCCTTTTCAAAGCTACGCGAAGGTCGTTCTCGGGCGGCTTTTTCTAACACAGCGTTCCCCGGTTTTGTGCCGTTGAGAGCGGAAATATATGAGGAAATTTCTAAAATTTTTGGGATGCCTTGGGACTGTGCTATTTATGGCCGGCCAAGCGCACGCGCAGCTAGATAATTCAGCATTTACTGGGGAAGAAATTCGGCTCGGTAAGTATACGAGAGCAGAAGAACGATTCTTTGATAGTGTTGACGAGATTCCGCTAGGCTATGATGAATCAGTAAAGGAGCCAAAGGACTCATTAGCGAAAGCGTTATCTAAGGGCCCGCTTTATATCTCGCTCAATGCCTTCACCTTCTTCAAAGATAATGAGTATTTCAACGACATTGTGCAGGGTTATACACTGTTTGGCACGCAGTTAAATCCGCAGCTCGTCTACTACCCCATCAAAGACCTGCGCCTCGAAGCAGGTGTGTTTCTGTGGAAGGATTTTGGCAATCCGCAGCTCAAGCAGGTGCGCCCCACCTTCCGGGCCACCTGGACGAAAGGCAACCAGCAGTTCATCTTCGGCAACATCCGCCCGCACCTGAATCATAACTATATCGAGCCATTGTTTGATTTTGAGCGCGTAATGCTAAAGCCGTTAGAAGAAGGCCTGCAATACCGCCTGAATTCCAAGCGCGTTTCGCTCGATGCGTGGGTCGATTGGCTGCGGCAGGAATACCCCGGCGTAGCTTACCAGGAGCAGATAGCCGGCGGCCTCACTAGTAGCTTCCGCATAACCAGCGACCAGAGCCCGGTACAGGTTTCCATCCCGTTCGAGTTCACGGCGCGCCACGCGGGCGGGCAGATTGATACGCTGCACGCGCCCATCCAGACGTTATTTAATTATGCTTCCGGCGTGGTAGCCCGGCTACCCCTGAATGGCCGCGTAATGCATGCCGTGCGCCTCAACGCCTACGGCCTGCTGTTCGACGACCATTCAATGGGTAACTACCGCCTGCCTTTCCAGAATGGCAACGCCTTCTACCTCAATGGCACGCTCGAAACTCGCTACGCCGACCTCATGCTGAGCTACTGGCAGGGCCACCAGTTCTACGCCCCGCTGGGTGGTAAGTACTACCAGTCGGTAGCCGCCCGCGAGGGCACGCCCGGCTACACCGACCCCAACCGCAAGCTGCTCATGGTACGCCTGCTGCGCGATTTCCGGGTAGCCGACGCGGCAGCCGTGACCGTGCGCGTTGAGCCGGTGTACGATTTCAACCGCAAGCTGCTGGATTTCTCATTTGGCGTGTACTTCAACTTTCGGCAGGAGTGGCTGCTGGGCAACGTAGGGCAGCGCGTGCGGGTAGGCCACTAGACCGCAGATTCAAACGGATTTGTCGGATTTAACGGATACTCCCGCTGCGCGGGCTGGCTAGCTGCTCAATTGGGCTAGCGGGTGCGTGTGAAGTGCAGGATGGCGGGCTTAGGGGGCTCGCTGTCCCAGAAGCTGAAGCGGAACCAGGGGCGCTCGGGCGCTTCTTTGGTGAGAAGCTGAAAGCCGTGCGCCAGCGCTACTTGCTGCGCCCGCTCGTTGTCAGCAAAGCAGCGGATGAGCAGGCGGCCGGCTCTCATTTGCTCGAAGCCGAACTCTACGATGGCCCCGAGCGCCTCGCGGGCGTAACCCTGGCCCTCGGCCGATTCGGCCAGGTAGTAGCCGATTTCGGCTTGCTCGCCGCGCTGCGGCATAATGCAGATGTCGCCCAGATAAGCGCCACTTTCGCGGTGCCAGATGCCGAACACGTAGAAGCGGCCCGTGCGCCAGTCCTGCGCGAAAAGCGCCAACTGCCCCGTAGCCGCCGCCAGCGTCGGCACGGCCCGCAGCCGGTCGGGAAAAGACAGCTGTAAACGCGCCCGGCTTTGGTCGAGCACCGCAAAAAACGCCGCCGCGTCGCCTACCTCGTAAGGCCGCAGCCGCAGGCGCGCCGTTTCGAGTACTGAGCGCGGTAAGTCGGTAGCGAAGCTTGCGGAAAACATAGCTGATTAAAAGCGCTTTACTACCAAACCCAACGAAACTAACGCGTCGCAGCCCAAACAAAAGGCCACCTACTCAGGTGGCCTTTCTAATTTCTAACTCCCGAATAGCCAGCCTGCGCAGCAGGCGTATCCGTTAAATCCGACAAATCCGTTTGAATCTGCGGTCTAGTATTGGCGGGGGCTGCCGAGCGCCTGCTGCGTCCGCATCACGTTCACCTGCCGGGCCGCCTCGTTGAAGAATTCTAACCGGCGAATCAGCATTTCCTTGGTGAAAACGCGGCCCTCGGGCGTCCGCATCACGGCGTGCTTGTCGGCCAGCACGCGCTGCATGGCGGCGAGCGTCTGGTCTTCGTGGCGCATAAACTGCTGCTGAAACTCGGCCAGCCGCGCCACGCCTGTGGCCGACAGCGTGAAGTGCTCGCCCGCGCCCTGGTTCAGTACCTCGCACAGCACGTACACTTCGAGCGGCAGGCTGGTTTCGAGCGAGGTAGTGCGCAGGTCGAGGCCGGCGGCCAGGGCATCGAGGATAATGCGCACGTTGCGCTCAAATTGTTGGTAGTAAGCTTGGGCTTCCATTTGTCATTTAACAATTAACATTTATCATTTAACAGCTTTTCAGCAAATCAAATAACAAGTGCAAGCATCGCAGAAAGAGCCTGTTAATTGTTAAATGATAAATGTTAAATGACTAGAGTAGTTCTTTAATAATCTGCTCCAAGCTGATGCCTTCGGCTTCGGCCTTGAAATTGCGCACCAGGCGGTGGCGCAGGATGGGCAAAGCTACGGCGCGCACGTCTTCGATGTCGGGCGAGTACTTGCCGGTGAGCAGGGCGTTGCACTTGGCGGCTACTATCAGGTACTGGCTGGCGCGGGGGCCGGCGCCCCATTCGAGCAGCTGCTTGGCGCGGGGGGCGGCGCGCTCGCCCTGCGGGCGGGTTTTATGCACGAGGCCCACGGCGTATTCTACCACGTTGTCGGCCACCGGCACGCGGCGTACCAGCGCCTGGTAGGCCTGAATGTCATCGGAATGCAGCACCTTACTCACGGTCGGCTTGCGGTCGGAAGTAGTGTTCTTCACGATGTTCAACTCTTCCTGGTAGCTCGGGTAGCCCAGCTCAATGTTGAACATGAAGCGGTCGAGCTGCGCCTCGGGCAGCGGGTAGGTGCCTTCCTGCTCAATCGGGTTTTGGGTGGCCAGCACGAAGAACGGGCGCGCCAGCGAGTAGCGCTGCCCGGCCACGGTCACGGCATATTCCTGCATACTTTCGAGCAGGGCAGCCTGGGTTTTGGGCGGCGTGCGGTTGATTTCGTCGGCCAAGATGATATTGGAGAATATCGGGCCCTTTACAAACTGAAAATCACGTTGCTGCGTCAGCGTCTCCGAGCCTACGATGTCCGACGGCATCAGGTCGGGCGTGAACTGGATGCGGTTGAACGAGAGGTCGAGCGAGTCGGCGATAGTCTGGATGAGCAGCGTTTTGGCCAAGCCCGGCACGCCCACCAGCAGGCAGTGGCCCTGCGCAAACACGGCCGTGAGCACCAGCCGCACTACCTCTTCCTGGCCCACTATCACCTTGCCGATTTCCTGTCGCAACTGCTGGTAGGCGCGGGTCAGAGAGTCAGCCGCTTCTTTATCGTTTTGAAATTGAGCCATTAGGATATACTTACGCTAATAAAAAAATGTCAGGCTAAACTGGCGAGGCCTCTTGCGTGGTGTAGTTGCCTGACCACGCAAGATGCTTCGCCAGCTCAGCCTGACACAAACTAGTTTTCTGCGTTAGCAGTCAGCACCTTGCACGACTCGTACTCCGGCGCTACTTCCAGGAATACGGTATTGCGGTTTTGCTCGTACCACTCATCCAACGCCCGGTTTTTCTTCTGGGCCAGCGCGGCCTGCGAAATCTTCTGGTAGTCGTCGGTCAGGTTGGCCTGGTGGGGCGGCGTGTTCGACTTGAGGTAGAGAATCCGCATGGCATCCTTGCCGTCGTCGGTGCGGTAGGGCATGGGCGGCGTGATGTGGCCCACCTTCATCGTGTCGATGGTGAAGAAGATGGCCGGGTCAAGCCGGTCGAGCGGCAGGCGCGAGCCGCCGTCCTGGCGGTTGGCCAGCAGGCCACCGTTGGCCGCCGTTACCTTGTCTTCGCTGAAATCCTTAGCGGCTTTGGCAAAGGAGATGCTGTCGCTTAGAATCTGGCGGCGGATGCGGGCCAGCTTGGTAGCCGAGGCGCTCACATCGGTAGTGCCGGTTTCGGGCTTCAGCAGGATGTGGCGGGTCGAGTACGATTCGCCTTTGCGCTCAATGAGTTGGATGAGGTGAAAACCAAACTGCGACTCCACTACCGGCGACAACTGGCCGGGCTCCAGCTTGCGGGCCGCCGCCTCGTAGGGCGGCACCAACTCGCCACGCTTGAAGAAGCCCAGGTAGCCGCCTTCCACGGCCGAGCCGGGGTCTTGCGAAAACTCCTTGGCAAGGGTTTCAAACTTCTCGCCGGCCAGGATGCGGGCGCGCAGCTCGTTGAGCTTGGCCAGGGTCGCCTGCTTGGCGGCGTCGTTCACCTGGGCCGGGATAACTATCTGGCCTACTTCTACTTCAGTCGAGAAATAAGGAATGCTGTCCTTCGGTACTTTTTCGAAATATTCCTTTACCTCGCGGGGCGTCACGGTTACTTTGCCGGCTATCTTGTCCTGCATTTCCTGCTGCACCAGCTGGTCGCGCACCTGCTGGCGCAGGTCGTCTTTGAGCGCCCGGAGCGACTTGTTATACATCTCCTCCAGCTTCTTTTCCGAGCCCACCTGCTGCACGAAATAGGCCATGCGACGGTTCAGCTCGCCATCTACCCGCGCATCAGTCACGGTGACGGAGTCGACCTCGGCGCGGGCCAGCATGAGGCGGTTCAGCACTAGGCTTTGCAGGATTTTGCAGCGCAAGTCGGGCGGCAGGGGCTTGCCCTGGGCGCGGGCCATTTCCTGGGCCATGATGTTGTCGATGTCCGAGCGCAGCACAATCTGGTTGTCGACCTTCACGGCGATGCCATCGACTAGTTCCTGCCCGCGCGGTCGGCTGATACCCAGCTGCGCATGAGCAACTTGCGAAGACGCCAGCAGCGAAGAGAAGGCCAGCAGAGCGAGCGCCGGCAGACGCTTAAAAAGTAATTGCATAAAGTATAGAGCCGCCGGAAGGGCAAAAGGTTGCCGCCGGTGCGGCCATAACGCGCGAGCGCAATAAGAAAAATCCGCCGCGCGCTGAAAACCAGCCCGCGCGGCTAGGTAGCCAGTAGGGCTACTTGGTAATCAGCTTGTTTACCTCAGGTTCGTTGACTTTTACCGGGTACTGCTGGCGCAGCTGCTCTATCCACTGCTTTTCCAGGTAGGTTTGGTAGTCGCTGGTGGCTTGGCCGCGGGCGTCGCTCAGGGCCTTGGGGCCGGGGGCCAGCGTCTGGTTTACTACCACGGCGTAGTAGCGGCCATCGCGCTGGGTGGTGTAGGTGCCGGCCGGGCGGGTGAGGTAGTCGTCCATCACCTTGTTGTCGCCCTTCTGGAAGGTGCGCTGCTGCACCTGCACGGCCAGCGGGTTTTGCGCATTCAGGCTGGCTTCGAGGGCGCTGGTAGCGGTGGTGTACAGCGTGAAACGCGTGTCGCCGTCGGCTGACACGGCCGGGACCGAGGCCACGGTCAGGATGCGGCGCGGCACTTTACCATTCTTCACCAGGTAGTTGATGGCCGCCGAGGCGCGCTGGCGGGCCAGCGCCGGGCTTTCGCCGCGCCGGATGTGGCCGGCTACCGTGGCGGTCAGGGTCGTGTCGCCGTTCAGGCGCTTGGCCAAGTCGTCGAGGTTAGCCGAGCCATTGGCCCCGGCCAGCGTGGCCGTACCGGGCTTGAAATGCACCAGCACCGCGCCGGGCTTGCCCGCCACCGGGTAGCGGCCGGTGGCCAACTCGCGCTGGGCGCGCGCCAGCAACTGCGGCGTGGCGGCCGAAATAACCGTGCCCCGCGCCCGCTGCCCAAACTGGTAGTTGGCTTGGTTGGCTTGGAAGAATTTCTTCAGGCCAGCCGTGTCCTCGATGGCTTTGGTCCACACCTTCTGGTCCATGAGCTGAAATAGCAAAATGCCATCGCGGTACTCCTTCACCAGCATGCGGTAGTCCTCGTATTTGGTATCGAGGCTGTTGCGCTCAAATTCGGTCAGGCTTTGGTCTACGTACTGGTCGTAGAGCTGCTGCATGGCAAAGGCCGGCTCGGCCGTGGGGCGCGGGCGCTGGTTTTGCTGCGCGAAGGTCAGGAAGTCGCCCACCGAGTAGGGCTTGCCCTTGATGGTGAACAGCGGCAGCTTGTCGCCGCCCGCTTTCGCCGGGGTTTTCGCGCCTTTGCCGCTGGCCGTCATGGCGGTAGCATTGAACTTATAGCGGCCCTTCACCAGCGCCGTGTCGGCCTGGGCGAAGGCCAGCACTTTCGAGGCCGGAATCTCCACGAACTGGTCTTCCTGCCGGATGCGCTTGAGGAAGGCCGTGCGGTTCAGCTCCGAGCGCGAGTCTTTGGCGACCTTACTTTTCAGCGTCGCCTCCATCGCCGAAAACTCCGGCACGGGCTGCTTTTCAATGAGTTTGATAACGTGCCAGCCGTAGGGCGTTTGCACGGGCGGGGCGATGTCGCCGGGCTTTTGCAGCTTGAAGGCCGTTTCCTCAAACGACGGAATCATGCGGCCGGTGCCGAAGGGCGGCAGCTCGCCGCCGTTGGGGGCCGAGCCGGGGTCTTCCGAAAACTGGGCCACGAGCTTGTTCCAGTCCTCGCCCTTGCGCAGGCGGCCGTAGAGCTCGTTTATCTTTTTGTGGGCGGTGGCCGAGTCGGCTTTGGGGGCCTGCGGCGTCACGCGCACCATCAGGTGGGCTACTTTGATTTCGCCCTGCGCCGGGCGGCGGTCGTTCACCTTGATAATGTGGTAGCCAAAGCGCGTGCGGATGGGCTGGCTCACCTGCCCCACGGGCGTGGCGTAGGCCGCGTTCTCAAACGGATACACCATTTGCATGGCTGTGAAATAGCCGAGCTTACCGCCATTTTCCTTGGCCGAAGGGTCTTCGCTGGTAGTACGGGCCAGGGTAGTGAAGTCTTCGCCGCCGCTCACGCGCTGGCGCAAAGCCACTACCTTCTGGTAGGCAGCCAGGGTGTCGGCTGGGCTGGCATCGGCTGCCACGCGAATGAGGATGTGCGAGGCGTTGACTTCCTGGCTCATGCGGCCGTAGGCCTCGCGCACCAGCTGGTCGGTTACGCCCTTCTCGGTGAGATAGGGCTGGGCCAGCTGCTGGCGGTAGCCATCGAGCTCGCGGGTGAAGGCGCGGGTGGTGTCGAGGCCCTGCTTCTCAGCGTCAAGTACTTTGAGGCGGAAGTTGGTGTAGAGCGTGAGGTAGTCCTGCACGCTCTGGCGGGTGCCATAGTCGGGGGCTGTGCTGTTGTTTTTCCGGTACACGTAGGCAAACTCGCTGGCGGGCACCGGCACCGCGCCCAGCGTTTCGATGGCCGGGCCGCCAGTGGCAGGGGCGGCCGAACTGGCGGGCGGCGTGGTAGCGGTGGCCGTGGGTTTGCTGGTTTGGCAGGCGGCTAGCTGCAGCAGCGTGGCGGCGGCAGCGCCAGCCAGCGGAAAGCGTAGTTGCATAGAAAAAAACGAGCGGAATCAGCCCAACTGCGTCAAAAGACAGCCCTCAACGCATTGGGCACAATGCTGGTGCAATTTTACGAAGAAAAAAGCGCGTGTAGGACAATCGCCGGAGCCACCGCCAAAAGCAAGGCGGCCCGCGCAGCAAGGGCAGCGCCTGCTACCGTTGCCGCGCGGGCCGTTTGCCGCGATTCTGCTCGCCTAACAGCCTACTTACTCAGCGTTTTGCTCAGGTGGCAAACGGTGTGGGCATTACGCTCGAAAAACTCGACCTGGTCCATGATGCGCGATACCAGCGCCATGCCCATGCCGCCCTTGCGCCCCTGCCGGATGTACTCGCGCAAATCGGGGTTGGGCGCTACCGTGCTGGGGGCGAAAATGGTGGTGCCGTAGTCTTCGATTTCCACGTCGAGGCGCTGCTCTACCAGCGCCAGCTGCAAATCCAGGAACTGGCTGGCGTCTTCGCCGTTGGCGTGGATAATGAAGTTGGCAACTACCTCATCCACTGCCAAAACCACCTGGTTTACGGTTACCTCGCTGCCGTGGCCCGCCACCAAAAACTCGCGCACGAAGTCGCGCACCTGCTGGAGGTTCTGGCGCGAACACTGAATGCGGAGATGACTGGTCATGGGGAGAGTTATGAATTATGAGTTTTGAGTTTTGAGTTGCGGGAGGCTTCAATTTGAAGACTCAAAACTCATAACTCAAAACTCATAACTGAATTACGCGGCTTGGGCTTCGGCCTGGGTAGGTACAATGTTCATGAGCGAATCAAGACCCAGAATCTCAAATACGTTGAACACCTTCTCCTGCATGTTGAAGAACACCAGTTTCACGTCGGAGTCTTGCAGGCGTTGCAGGTGCGAGATAAAGACGCCCAGGCCCGCCGACGAAATGTAGCTCAGGCGTTGGCAGTCAATAAGTATCTTGCGGTAATTGGTAATTTCCGGCTTGTTGAGCTCGGCATCGAGCACAACGGCGGAGGAGGCGTCGAGCTCGCCGTCGAGCACGAGCGTGAGCGTATCGGCAGTGGGGTGCGTAGTTACTTTCATGGTAGGGGCCCATACGTAGGGCTAGGCGTGGGGTTGGGCCGCTTTGAATTTGATGACCAGCAGCGTCTGGTCGTCGTGCAGCGGCTGGCCCCGGCTGAACTCCTGCACATCGTGGCGCAGTTCCGCGTTGATTTCCTCGGCCGTTTGGTAAAAGCAGCGCTCCAGCATCTCGCGCAGGCGGTCCTCGCCGTACTCGTTGCCGTCGCCGTCGCGGGCCTCCACGATGCCGTCGGTATAAATCACCATCACGTCGCCGGGGTTGTAGTCCCAAAACTGGGTTTTTACGTGCTTCTCGTAGCCCGCATTGCGAATGATGCCCAGCCCCAGCCCCTCGGTGCGGAAGTAGCTGACCTCCTCCTGAATGGAATGGTAGTAGAGCGTGTGGCAGTGCCCGGCGCGGGCAAAGCTAAAGCCGCCAGCCTGGTAGTCAATCAGATAAAAAGCCGCCGTAATAAACGACGAGCGCTCGAGGCAGTGCGTGAGGGCCTCGTTGGCCTGCACCATAAAGCGGTGCGGGTCGGGGTAGCGCTCGCGCTCCTTCTTGGCCAGCGGGTTGGCCTGCATCAGGGCGTGGAAGATGCCCTTCATCTGGGCGGTGTGGAAGGCCGCCGTGACGCCCTTGCCCGACACGTCGCCGATGAGCACGGCCAGCTTCTGGCCCGGTAGGTGCAAAAAATCGTAGAAGTCGCCGCCCACTTCCTTAGCCGCCTGGGCGTAAGTTGCTACCTCAAACCAGTCGTCGGTGGGTAGCTGGCGCGGAATGAGGCGCTCCTGCACCAGCGCCGCGATGCGCAGCTCGTCCTGCGTGCGCTGGTTGACGAGCGCTTCCTGGGCCAGCTGGAGGTTTTCGAAGCTCAGCACCGTCTGGGCCGTGAAAGCGTGCAGAATGCTTAGTACTTCGGAATCAAAATTATACGGCTCCTTGCTCAGCAATACCAACGTGCCGTAGTCGTGCAGCTTGTTGTGCATTGGCAGCACTACCAGTGAGCTGTATTCGGGCAGGGCGGGGCCGTACTGCGAGCTGCGACGCAGGTCGCCCTCCAGTACCTCGGGCGCGCGGCTGGTGCCGGGCGGCATCAGGAGCGTGCCGAGGGTAGCCAGCTCGGCAAGCGAAAGCTGGTGCTGTAGGGGGGCCGCCAGCATAGTGCGGCCTTCGCCGCTGGTAGCGGGCAGCAGGGCAGCGGCATCGGCCTTGCCGGTTTGGATGGCCGAGCTGAAAAGTATCTGGTAAATCTCGGGGGCCGACTGCCCGCGCTGGATAATCTGGCTGAGCTGCTGCAAGCTCATTATTTCGGCTCGCCGCTCCTCAAATACCTTGGCCACGGGCAGGTTGAAGAGGGTAATCAGCAAGCCCGCCAGCGCGTAGAAGGTCGCAAAGAAGGAGTTAAAAGCCAAGAATGACGACTGCGTGGCCGGAACCAGCAATACGGGGTCGGCCTGCGCGCCGCGCAAGTACAGCAGAAAGCAAACCGTGAAGCCCAGAATACCGAGTTGAATCAGAATGGCCTGCCATTTCTCTTTCAGCGACAGGTAGGCTATCCAGCGCTGGTGGCCGCTGAGGTAGATGCCAAACAGCCCCAGCGCAATGCCGCAGCCCAGGCGCACGCCGTCGGGTATTTTCCAGGTAAAGAGCTGAAGCAGCAGCACTAGGCCCAGCAGTATCTCGAATACCGTCCACTCGCGGCGCAGCTTCGACCCGCCCCGGAAATTGACCAGCGAGCGCCAGGTGTACAGCGTTTGGGCCAGCATAATCATAAACAGCGCCAGCGCCACCGTGTACACCACCGCCCGCGTGGTGTCGCCCGGCAGCGGCAGCGTGTGGTGGCTGGCCAGCTGCTCGATGCTTACTAGCACACCCAGCCCGGCCGTGAGCCCCAGGCCGCGCAAGAAAAGCCGCCGCAACAAACCGATAAAATTCTGGCCGGCCAGCGGCTCGGGCTGCACCCGGGCATAAATGAAGACGAAGGCCGCGAAGCCGCCCTGGGCCAGCAGCAGCAGCCAGCGCGGCCAGTTGGCCGGCAGGCCCGGCAGGGGCTGTCCCTGGCTCAGGGTGCTTAGCAATAGCACTAGCCAGCACGCGCCGGCTGCAACTAAAAACCAAGCAGAAAGGCGAATTTTGGGCATAAGGCAAGGTAAAGTAAACCCCGTCGGCGCAAAATTCCTGCTTCCTTCCACTGGGCCGTTGGAAACGCAAAAATAACTCGGCACGCCCCATAAAGCCGCGTGGCTGCCTGCCTGGGCCGCCAAAGCTGGAGCTTACACATTGGTTGCGCTAGCTGATAAACAACCAGAAAAGCGTTGGCGCTGGCCAGTGTAGCGCCGCAATCGTACCCGCGTGGGAGGTGATTGCGGCGCTACGCTGGCCAGCGCCAACGCTTTTGCTAGCGTAGCCCGTGCTTAGCGGCTCGAATAGTTGGGCGCTTCGCGAGTAATCTGCACGTCGTGCGGGTGGCTTTCGCGTAGGCCAGCGCCCGTGATGCGCACAAACTGCGCGGCTTGCAGCGCCGCCAGGTCGGCGGCGCCCACGTAGCCCATGCCGGCGCGCAGGCCGCCCGCCATCTGGTACAGCACCTCGCTCACCGGGCCTTTAAACGGTACGCGGCCCACGATGCCCTCGGGCACGAGCTTCTTCACGTCGTCCTCGGCATCCTGGAAGTAGCGGTCCTTCGAGCCGTCTTCCATGGCCTCGACCGAGCCCATGCCGCGGTAGTTTTTGTATTTGCGGCCTTCGTAGATGATAAGCTCGCCCGGCGACTCATCGGTGCCCGCCAGCAGCGAGCCCACCATCACGGCGGCCGCGCCGCCGGCCAGCGCCTTCACGATATCGCCCGAGAACTTGATACCGCCATCGGCTACTACCGTGGCGTTGGTGCCGGCCACGCCCTTGGCGGCCTCCAGCACGGCCGACAATTGCGGCACGCCGATGCCCGCGATGATGCGGGTGGTGCAGATGGAGCCCGGGCCCACGCCCACCTTCACCACGTCGGCCCCGGCCTCGGCCAGGGCGCGGGCGCCGGCGGCGGTAGCCACGTTACCGGCCATCACGTCGAGGGTGGGGTACTGCTGCTTGATGAGGCGCACGGCGTCGAGCACGCCCTTGCTATGGCCGTGGGCAGTGTCGATGCTGATGAGGTCGACGCCGGCTTCCACGAGGGCGGCCACGCGCTGGGTCAGGTCGGCGGTTACGCCCACGGCGGCCCCGGCCAGCAGGCGGCCCTGCTCGTCTTTGCTGGCGTAGGGCGCGCGGCGGCGCTTGCGAATGTCCTTATACGTCATCAGGCCGGTGAGGCGGCCTTCGGCGTCGACCAGCGGCAGCTTGTCCACTTTGCGGTCTTGCAGCATTTCCTCGGCTACCTGGCGGTCGGTGCCGGCGGGGGCGGTCACGAGGCGCTCAAGCGGGGCCATCACGCTGGTCACGAGCGGCGTGAAGTCGCGCTCGAAGCGCAGGTCGCGGCTCGTGAGCAGGCCTACCAGGCGGCCGTCGGCTTCCACTATCGGAATGCCGCCGATTTTGTGCTTGCGCATCAGCTGCTGGGCTTCGGCCAGGGTAGCGGTGGGCGGCAGGGTGAAGGGGTCGAGGATAACCGCCGACTCGGAGCGCTTGACGCGGCGCACCTGGTCGGCCTGGGCCTTCACGCTCATGTTCTTATGGATGATGCCAAGGCCGCCTTCCTGGGCCAGCGCCACGGCCATGCTGGCCTCGGTCACGGTGTCCATCGCGGCCGAAATGAGGGGCAAATGCAGCCGGATGCGGGGGGTGAGCTGGGTGCCGGGGTCTACGTCGCGCGGAAGCACTTCCGAGTAGGCGGGCAGCAGCAGTACGTCGTCGTAGGTCAGGGCCTCGAAGGCGATTTTGGGGTTGGCGGGGTCGGCCATAGCAACAGGGGGTTTAGCAGAAAACCGTATTGCCGGACAAATATACGGCGCGCGGGGTCGATTGGCACCGCTCGCTTGTTAAGTTTAGGGCCGTGCCTGGGATTTCTGACTGATGCCCGTCATGCGGAGCGGAGCCGAAGCATGACGGGCATTAAGCAGCGACCAGAAACCCGCCCATCAGCCCGGCGTTTCGGCGCCCTCGCCCGCTGCGGGCCGGCCCTGGGCCGAGGAGTAGTGCCGGTGCAGCCAGCGGCTGAGGCCGCCGAGGCCGGGCATCAGCACGCGCTCGGTGATGTTGGCTTGGTCGAGCTTGTCGCGCACTTCCCACTTGAGGCTGGCCGGGATGCGAATGCGAAAAAACAGTTCGGGGTGCGCCGCCAGCCAGTGGTGCAGCACCGCCTCGGGCGTGCTCATCAGCGAAAACAGGGCGTACTGGTGCACGATGCGCGCATCGAGCGAAGGCGGCTCCAGAAACAGCACGAACGGTTCTTGCTGAAGCTCTTGCAGCGCCAGCAGCGAGGGCGCGGCCGGGGCCAGCAGCTCGGTAGTGAACACATTGGAGCCTTCGCGAGCCAGCACGCCCTGCAAGGCGGGCGGCAGCTGCTCGGCGGCCTTCACGTAGTTCAAGGCCCAAATGATGCCGTCTTGGTGGTAGGCGTGCAGGTCGTCGGTGGCAAAGTGCAAAGCCACGTAGGGCGAGTACGTCCAGTCGAGCAGGCGGGTGGGCAGGCCGTGGTGCTGGGCCAGCGCCAGCCAGTCCCACACGGTAGCGCTGGGCGGCGTGGTCGTGTCGCGGGCGTACTTGCGGAAGTTGCGCAGCAGGTGGTGCTCCAGCTCGTGGTAGTTGCCGCCCAGGCGCTGCAAGCTGGTGCTCAGCGTGTAGCCAAAGCTGCGCATGCCCCGGTACACAAACGGCGAGCGGTAGCGGCCGAGGCGCGCGTCCCAGGTTTCACGAAAAACCAGGTCTTGCAAATGCTGCCAGCTCTGGGCTTCAAAATCATTGTCGGGGTAGGAGAGGGGCGGGGCCATGCGGCCAATACGGGCCGGGGCTGGCCGGGGGTGCTCGCGTGCTCACGGTCTGCGCCAGCGTCTGGGGCGGTGGCCGGCCGCTGACCTATCGGCGCGTGTGCCTTATATAGACCTGTATGCCAGTACATAAAGCGCCGAAAAGGTCAAGCTGCCCACGCCACCTGCCGGTATCCCGCACGTAGTCCGTACATACCCGCATTTCGAGTGGGTAAACTACCAGATTAGCAGCGTTGCATGCCGCAGGCGGAGGACATCGGTATTTATTTTGGTTACGTAAATTTAGCTTATCGTTAAGTCCAGTTATCAAATTATTAAAAATGGGTACTTCTGATTATGCGGCGGCGGGGCCCGGCGCGGCGGGCGCGAGCCCGTCCGGTCCGTTTTTGAGCAAAAGCGACATCCTGCGCCGCAACAACGTCCGCCTCATGGGGCAGGGCCCGCGCACGCTGGTGCTGTGCAATGGCTTTGGCTACAACCAGCGCCTGTGGCACCACCTGGCGCCCGCGCTGGCCGCGCAGCACCGGGTAGTGCTCTTCGACCACGTGGGCTCGGGCGAGTCAAACCGCCAGGCGTATGACCCGCAGAAATACGACAGCCTGCAAGGCTACGCCCACGACCTCATCGAGATATGCGCAGCCCTGGAACTGCGCGAGGCGGTGCTCATCGGGCACTCGGTGGGGGCCATTATCGCGCTGCTGGCCGCCAGCGCCGCCCCGCGGTATTTTGGCCGGGTAGTGCTGCTCACGCCCTCGCCGTGCTACGTCAACGAGCCCGGCTACTACGGCGGCTTCGAGCGCGAAAACCTGCAACAGGTGCTTGAATCTATGCAGGCCGACTACCACCGCTGGGCCTACCAGTTTGCCGACCTCATCATGGGCGATGCCAACTCGCCCGTACTGAGCGAGGAGCTGGGCCAGCACTTTGGGCAGGCCGATGCGGCTATTGCCCAGCAGTTTGCGCGGGTTACTTTTTTCTCCGACAACCGGCCCGACGTGCCCCGGCTGCACCTGCCCACGCTGGTAGTGCTGTGCCGCGAAGACGTGGTGGCTCCCGCCGAAGTAGGGCACTACCTGCTTGCCCACCTGCCCCAGGCCCGGCTGGTCACGCTGCGCACCACCGGCCACTGCCCGCATCTTAGCGCCCCGCTCGAAACGCTGGCCGCTATCCAAAGTTTTATAAGTTAAGCGCCTTAGCCAAGCCTATGCTGCGGGCAGCCGCAAAGCGGCGTCATGTTGGTAGCGGCATTGCTATTTTGAAAGAACCGAGCCGCAAAGCGGCGACACCAGTTGCCAGGGTGCCGCCGCTTTGCAACTCAAATTTATTTGGCCGGATATTTCGGCTACCAACATGCCGCCGCTTTGCGGCTGGCTTACAAGGTGGCTTGCAAGAACCGGTGGGCGGCTAGCTCGGGAAGTCGGCCCCGTTGCCGATGTGGGCGTACTGCTCCACTTCCTTGGTAATGCTGGCAAACTTGTCGAGCGCGCCCTTCACGGCAGCTTTGCCTAGCGGCAAGTGCAGCGGCGGGTTTTCCATGCGCACCAGGTCAAACATGGCCTGCGCGGCGCGCTCGGGGTCGCCGGGCTGCTGCCCGCTGTAGCCCTGAATGTCGGCCATGTTCTTGCCCGCCGTGGGGCGGTAGTCCTCAATGGCCGGCTCCGTAAACGTGGCCGAGCGCCCCGCCCAGTCGGTGCGGAAGCCGCTGGGCTCCACGTTGGTGACGCGGATGCCCAGCGGGGCTACTTGCAGGGCCAGGCTTTCGCCGATGCCTTCGAGCGCGAACTTCGAGCCGTTGTAGATGCCGACGCCCGGAAACGCCCGCAGCCCGCCGATGCTCGTGATGTTGAGGATGTGGCCGCTCCGGCGCTCGCGCAGGTGCGGCAGCACCGCCCGCAGCACCCGCAGCGGCCCAAACACGTTGATGTCGAACTGCCGCTGCACCTCGGCGTCGCTCACCTCTTCGATGGGCCCCATTGAGCCGTAGCCCGCGTTGTTCACCACCACATCGATAGAGCCCAGCGCCTCGATGGCGGCGGCCACGGCGCGCTGCACGGCCGCTTCGTCGGCTACGTCGGCCACTAGGCCGCGGCCGTTTTCGCCCGCTTTCTGCGAGAACTCGTCGGCCTGAGCCTGCTGCCGGAAGGTGGCGGCTACTTTGTCGCCCTGGGCAAGGGCCAGCTCGGCCAGGTGCTTGCCAAAGCCAGTGCTGACGCCGGTGATAAACCAATTTTTAGCCATAATGAAAAAAAGCTACTGCCTGAAATGAGCAGGTGCTAACGCATAACCCCGGCCGAGGTTGGTGGGCGGGCCAGGGCAGGGTTACGCCCCGGCCTTCGGGTCGCCAGCGGCCCCCGGCCAGGCCGCAAAAGCCTCCGCCACTCGGACAGTGTTTGCTAGCTTTTAGCGAGGCAGATGAGCTGTCCGGCGACTTATTCGAAAAAGTAGCGGGCCGGATTAGTGGCGAAGGATAGTGAATGCGTAATTTTGCAGCAGACAATTAGTTCAAGCCCTTGGCAGTGCAGGTTCAACAGCCCGGCACGCGCCCTAAAAAGGACAAGAGCTGCTTGTTCTAGAAACAGGAAAAGGAAAAGTTGGATTGCCCACTCCCTTTTAGGGGTGGGTAATTTTATGCCCAATAAGTTTGGCCGGGGCGCGCAAAAAGCCACCCATTAGAGCAGCTACTTGGGTCAGCTATGAGGCCAGGAAACAGCCTGCCCGCGCTACCGCAGAATATACCTGCGCAACTTTTTTTGTGCCTTTTTTTGAACCCGTTGTACCAGCATGATGGGTTTTAGGACGCGCCGAGGCGCTTTTTGGTGAGTTTGGTGGGCACGTGCTCCATGGGCTTATCAGGCCACGGATGCTTGGGGTAGCGCCCCTTCAGGTCTTTGCGCACCTCAAAGTAGCCTTTTTCCCAGAAGCTGCGCAAATCGCGCGTGACCTGCGCCGGCCGCCCGCCCGGCGACAGCAGGTGCAACAGCAGCGGCACGCGCCCGCCCGCCACCGTCGGCGTTTCGGTGAGGCCAAAGAGTTCCTGCAACTTCACGGCGAGCACCGGCGCGGCTGGGTCGCTATAATCCAAGGTGATGTGCGAGCCACTGGGCACCTCCAGCGTGGCCGGGGCCAGGCGGTCGAGCTCTTGGCGCTGCGCCCAGCCGCCCGGCAGCCGCGCCAGCAGCGCCTCCGGGAGGTCGAGGCGCTGCACCTGGTCGAGGCTCTTGAGGCCCGCCAGGTGCGGCCCCAGCCACTCGGGCAAGTCGGCTAGCAAGGCTTCATCATCAAAAGCCGGCCACTGCTCGCCGCCGATAAGCTGGTGCAGAAACGCCAGTCGCTCGCGCAGCAGCTGCGCGCCGTCCGTCCAGTTTAGCTTGCTCAGGCCCGCCTCTTGCAAGTAGCCCAGTAGCGCTTGCGCTACCAATGCCGCGTCGGGCTGGCCGATGGGGCTTTCGGAGAGCAGGAGCGCACCCAGGCGGCGCACGCGGCGGCCGGCTACGCGCCCGGCGGCGGAGTCGTAGCGCACTTCTTCGGTAGTCGTTATTTGCTCCGCAAAAGCTGTTTCCAGTTCCTCTTTATCGAGCGGGGCGGCCAGCGTAGCGCGTGGCGCGGCGGCCGTGCCCGCCAGGTAGGCCACCGCAAAAAACTGTGCCTGCGGGTCTACGTCCTCGGTTTTGAGGCTCACGCGCTGCCCGGTCACGAGGCGCAGGCGGTCGGGGGCTTCGCGCTGGGCCAGCCGGTCGGGGTAGGCCAGCGCGGTGAGCAGGCCGATGGGTGAGTTAGCGAAGGAGTGAGTTGGCGAATTGCTTTTGGCTACACCCGCGCGGCTTTGCAGGTGGCGGGCCACGTCGCGCACGCGCTGCAAGGTGGCGTGGTGCAGGGCCAGGCCGGGCAGCGGCGGCCGGCCGTTGGCCAGGGCTTCGAGGCGCAGGCGCAAGTCGGGCGGCAGGGGACGCGGGTCATTGGGCGTGGCCCAGCGCAGCAGGTCGCGCTCGCCGAGCAGGGCGGCCAGCGCGGCGGCGGCCGGGCCGTGGCCCAGCGCGGTGCCGCGCACCACGAGGTGCCCCAGGCGCGGCGGCAAGCCTAGTTTGGCGAGCTGGCGGCCGTGGGGTGTTGAGTTAAGAGTTAAGAGTTGAGAATTAAGAGTTGAGGGGTCATAGCCATTAATACCAGCTACTTCGCTTGCCAGGCCTGATGCCGCTTTTTTAACTCTTAACTCATCACTCTTAACTCTTAACTCCAAAGCCCCCAGCCGCACCAGCAGCTCGCGGGCCTGGGCCACGGCTGCCGTGGGCGGCACGTCGAGCCAGCGCAGGCTACTCGGGTCATTCGCTCCCCACAGCGCCAGTTCCAGTACCAAGCCGCTGAGGTCGGCAGTGTGGATTTCGGGCGGGCGGTGGGCGGGCAGCTGGTGCTGCTCGGCCTCGGTCCAGAGGCGGTAGCAGGTGCCGGGCGCGAGGCGGCCGGCGCGGCCCCGGCGCTGGTCGGCGGCGGCGCGGGCCACGGGCACGGTTTCGAGGGTAGTGAAGCCGGTGCGCGCGATAAAGCGCGGCACCCGCGCAAAGCCGCCATCTACTACCACCCGCACGCCCTCAATGGTGAGGCTGGTTTCGGCGATGCTGGTGGCCAGAATGACTTTGCGGCGGCCGGGCGCGGCGGGGCGCAGGGCGGCGTCCTGGGCTTCGAGCGGCAGCTCGCCGTGTAGCAGGTGCAGGTCGGTATTCGGGGGTAGCGTGTCGCCGAGCTTTCTATCCACGCGCTGCAAATCGGCTACGCCGGGTAGGAATACCAGCACGTCGCCGTCGTGCCGGGTTAGCGCCTCGCGCACCTGCGCGGGCACCAGTTCGGCCAGTCGCTCGCTGGGCTTATTGGACAGGGCGGCGGCGCGGCGCGGGTCGAGGTAATGGGTTTCGATAGGAAACAAAAAGCCCGCCGACGACACCACCGGCGCGGGCAGCCACTGCCCCAGCCGCTGCGCCTCCAAGGTGGCCGACATCAGCAGGATGCGCAGCTCGGGCCGTAGCACGGCCTGGGCATCCAGGGCCAGCGCCAAACCCAGGTCGGCGTTCAGGCTACGCTCGTGAAACTCGTCGAATACCACGCAGGCCACGTCTTCCAGCGCTGGGTCGTCCTGTATCATGCGCGTCAGGATGCCCTCGGTAATAACCTCAATAATCGTGTCTTTCGAGACCTTGCTGTCGAGGCGCACGCGGTAGCCCACGGTGCGGCCCACGGGCTCGCCCAGCAGCTGCGCCAGGCGGGCGGCGGCGGCGCGGGCGGCCAGCTGGCGGGGCTCCAGCACCAGGATTTTTTGGGTGGGCTCGCGCCAGGTGGCGGCCAGTAGGGCCAGCGGCACCACGGTGGTTTTGCCCGCGCCGGGCGGCGCTTCGAGCACGGCGCGGGGCGAGGCATCGAGGGCGGCCAGCAGCTCGGGCAGGGCCGCTACTACGGGCAGCTTTAGGTCATTTAACATTTAACAATTATCATTTAACAACCTGATTTGTGATTGTTAATGAGTAATTTAAATTATCAGAAAGTCGTAAAAATAGTTATCGCCCTTAGTTCAGCTCTCCGCTTTTGAGCAGCTGTTAAATGTTAATTGATAAATGTTAAATGACTCACACCCGCTGCAAGGGCCACAAATCGACGTGCAGCGGGCCGCCAGCGTGCAGCAGCGGCGCGCCCTCGGGCGTGGGCAGGCCGTGCTGCTCAATCAAATCGGACTTGAAATCGAGCAGCCGCGCCGCCCGCAGCGGCCACGACTGGTGCGCAATGCGGCCCCGGTAGAGCTTGCCGCCGCGGCCCGGCCCCTGCCCGCCGGCCGCGTAGAGGCAGTAGCGCTCGGTGAGAAAAAAGGTGAGCGAATCGGGCTCGGCGGGGGGCAGGCGGTCGCCCAGCTCCCAGGTGGCGGCAAACTCAGCGTCGGGTGCGCCGTTGTGGGCGCGGTGGCCCACGTAGCGCAGCTGCTCGGGCGTGGGTTGGGTAAGGCTGAGGCTGGCCCGGAAATAGGGCAGGTGGAAAAACGTGCGCGCCGCCCACACGGCCAGCGCGTTGGTAGCATCGAGCGAGAAAAACCACACGCCGGGCACCCCGTCGAGGTGCACGTAGGTGCGCACGTTCAACTCCAGAAACTCGCGCACGCCGGGCACGGGCGGCGTCACGCGGCTGCGCACGTTCCACATCCGAAACGGCACGATGCCCAGCCAGGCCGTGCCGCCGTGGGTATCTACTTGCAGGCGCGGCGGCAGGTGCGGCTGGATTACCTCGGCCGGTATCGGCCAGTGCATGAAGAGCAGGTCGCCCCAGTCCTGGTGCATCAGCGGGTGGCCGGCGGGGCGCTCGCGCTGGGCCAGGCGGTCGGCGAGGGTGGGGGCGTTGTTAGTGCTTGGTGCTTGGTGCATAGTACATAGGTCCTGAATGGATAATCTGAGTATTTATAAGCACTAGATACTAAGCTAGGCACCAAGCACTAAGCGCTAAGCACCAAACTAATACACCGGCACCGACGCATCGACCTCGCGGCTCCAGGCATCGATGCCACCCTTCAAGTTAAGCAAATTCTGGCGGCCCAGGCGGTGCTGCAAGTAGCCCAGCGCCTGCGCCGAGCGCACGCCGTGGTGGCAAATGAGCACCACCGGCCCCTCGGCCCGAATTTCGGCCGCCCGGCGCGGCACCTCGCCCAGCGGGATGAGCACGCTGCCCGCGATGCGGCAGTAGGCGTATTCCATTTCCTCGCGCACGTCGACGAGCTGAATGTCTTCGCCGGCAGCCAGGCGGGCGTGCAGGGCGGCGGGGGTTAGGTCGGGTAGCATCCGGCAAAAGTACCCGGCCGGGCTACCTTGCGCGGCTTTTCAGGCTTTTTGCTCATGCTGCTTTTTGCGTTTTCGGAGGTGCAGGCGATGGTGGCGCAGGCCCTGCGCGGCACCACCCCGCTCGAATGGGTAGCCGTGCTCACGGGCTTTGCCTGCGTGTGGCTGGCGGCCCGCGAGTCGCTCTGGAATTTTCCCATTGCCATCATCAGCTGCGTGCTGTACATCGTCATTTATTACCAAAAAGCGCTGTACGCCGACAGCGGCTTGCAGGTGATGTTCATTGCCCTTAGCGCCTACGGCTGGTACGAATGGCTCTACGGCGGCCGGGGCCAGACGCCGCTGGCCATCACGCATACCACGGCCGCCGAGTGGGGCACAGGGGCGGCGTTTATCACCGTCTTCACGGCGGGCTTTGGCTACTACCTGGCCCACCACACCGATTCGTCGTTTCCGTACCTCGACAGCTTCACCACGGGCACCAGCCTGGTAGCGCAGTTCTTACTGATGCGCAAGCGCCTCGAAAACTGGTGGCTGTGGCTCTTAGTTGATGTTATCTACGTGCCCGTGCTGTGGGTCAAGGAGCTGTACCCGACCAGCTTGCTGTATGCGCTGTACCTGGGGCTGGCCGCCTACGGCTACTGGCAATGGCGGCAGCAGTGGCTGAAAGAGCAGGCTAGCCCGGCCGCGCCCCTGGCCTCCTAAGCTATGCAGCGCATCTCCCTCACCGGCCCCGAATCGGCGGGCAAGTCGTCGCTGGCCGCGCAGCTGGCCGCGCACTACGGCACCGCCTGGGTGCCCGAATACGCCCGCGCCTATCTCGAAGCCCACGGCCCGGCCTACGCCCTGCCCGACCTCGAAGCCATCGCCCGCGGCCAGCTCGCCGCCGAGGATGCACCGGCTACTCAGGCTGCGGGCTTGCTGTTTTGTGATACCGATTTGCTGGTCGTTAAAATATGGGCCGAAAATGCCTTTGGCACCTGCCCGGCCTGGGTGTTGGCCGAGCTAGCCAAGCCGCGCTATGCCCTCACGCTGCTGCTCGCGCCCGACCTGCCCTGGGCACCCGACCCGCTGCGCGAACACCCTGACCCGGCCCAGCGCTGGCATTTTTACGAGCTGTACCGGGCTGAGCTGGTGGGTAGAGGTTGGCAGTTTGCGGAAATAAGCGGGCTGCCCAATGAGCGGCTGGCGCAGGCGCTGGTGGCGGTCGAACGTGTGCGGTAAGCTTTAGCTTGCCGTTTGTAGGGTAAGCTTTAGCTTGCCATACTTGCGTAAACAAAGCAAGTGTTTTCACAAAATGGCAAGCTGAAGCTTACCGCACATCCTATACTGGCAAGCTAAAGCTTACCCTACAACATGACCTACTCCCTCCAAAACGACCAGTGCCGCGTGCAAGTCAACTCGCACGGGGCCGAACTCGCCAGCTTGCAGCGTCGCGACCTGGGCGACCTCGAATACCTCTGGCAGGCCGACCCCGCGCAGTGGGGCCGCCACGCGCCGCTGCTATTCCCGATAGTGGGTCGGCTGCCCGAAGATAGCTATCTCTACAATGGCAAGGCGTACAAGCTGCCGCAGCACGGCTTCGCCCGCGACCAGGAGTTTCAGCTCATCCACGAAGAAAAAACACAGCTCGTGTTTCAGCTTATGGCCAGCCCGGCCAGTAAAGCCGTGTTTCCGTTCGAGTTTGAGCTGCGCGTGATTTATGAACTTCACGGCACTACCCTCACCGTGGGCTGGAAGGTGCGCAACCCCGCCGCCGCGCCGCACGAGCTGCTGTTCAGCATCGGGGCGCACCCGGCGTTTCGGTGCCCGCTGCTGCCGGGCGAGGCGTTTGAGGACTATTACTTTGCCTTCGACCACCCCGTGCAGCTTCAGCGCCACTTGCTGCAAGGTGGCCTGCGCACGGGCGAAACCCAGCCCGTGCCCCTTGCCAATAGCAACACCGAGCTGCCGCTGACCGGCGAGCTATTCGCCGACGACGCGCTGGTTTTCAGCCACTACGATTTCACGCGCCTCACCCTGCGCTCGCGCCGTTCGGAGCGCGCCGTGCGGATGAGCTTTCCGGGCTTTCCCTACCTCGGCCTCTGGACCAAGAGCGCGCAGGCGGGCTTCGTGTGCATCGAGCCGTGGCAGGGCGTGGCCAGCGCCGTGGGCGCACCCGGCGAGCTGGCCGATAAGGAAGGCATTATTGTGCTGCCGCCGAGTATGGAGTTTCACACCGCTTATACCATTGAGGCGCTGTAGCGCAAGCTTTAGCTTGCGAGCGAGCACAGCGAGCAGGGCGTGAGCGAACGTTTGTTCGGCGCGGCTGCTCGCTGCGCTCGCTCGCAAGCTAAAGCTTACGCTACACTGAAAATTACTCGCTAGTGCAGCACGCGCCGCCGGTTGTACTCCGGCTCCCAGTCGCTGATGGGGCGCGAGATGCCGGGCGGCAGGTCGAGGTCGGGCAGGCCGGGGTCGGAGGGCTCGCCGCCGCCATCGTCGCCGCCCGAGGGTGGGGGCGGCGGGGGCACGGCCCGGCGCTTGGGCACTACCAGAAAAAAGATGAAAACAGCCAGCAGAAATACGGCGCAGAGAAGCTGGTGCATAGCGGTAGAAACGTAACTGGCTGAATAAAACCAAGTGGGTGGGACTACCCGGAAGACGCGAAAAAAGGGCGGCGCGTTGCAGGCCTTTTGCAGTCAGCTAAGATAGCTGACCGCCAAGTAATGACCTAACAAACCAAGGCCCAGCCGGCAAGTTTAGTAGGCGGTAATATGGCCAGCTGGCCCGTGCCCACCGGGGCGGCTCGCCAGGCGGCAAAATGTCCTCTTTGCTCTGGCCAGAATGCCGCGCCGGGCGCTTGCCGTATCTTTGCGGTGTGTTTAGGGGTGCTGGCTGAGAAAATCGGCTGGCTGAGATTACACCCATTGAACCGGAACCGGGTAATGCCGGCGTCGGGAACGACCAAATCCGCGAACGATTTTGCCTGTGCGCTGACCCCTGGGGCGCGGGCGCGTGCTGTTTTTTCGAGTTTAGTTGTTGAAAACTATCCGCATTACGGGCTTGGCGCTGCTGGCGCTGGCCGCCGCCCCGGCGTGGGCGCAAGGCCCCGTGGTGGGCACCATCACCGATGCCCGCACGGGCGAGGCGCTGCCCGGCGCTACCATTCTGCTCGATGGCGCGGCCATCGGCACCACCAATCCGGCCGGGGCTTTCCAACTGGCGGCCGTGCCGGCCGGGGCGCACGAGCTGCGCATCACGTTCCTGGGTTACGAGCCACTGGTGCGCCAGGTGCGCGGGCAGGCTGCTGAGCAACAAATATCTATGGGCTTGCAGCCGGGCGGCGTGCTCACGGGCGAAGCCCTGATAACGGCCCAGCGCGCCAGCGACCGCACGGCCACCGCCTACACCAACCTTAGCAAGCAGGACCTGGGCAAGCGCAACTTCGGCCAGGATTTGCCCTACCTGCTCGACCAGACACCCTCGGCCGTGGCCTCGTCCGACGCCGGGGCGGGCGTGGGCTACACCAACCTGCGCATCCGGGGCATCGACGGCACGGGCATCAACACTACCGTCAACGGCATTCCGCTCAACGACCCGGAGAGCCACGGCTCTTTCCTGGTGAATCTGCCCGATTTGGCGTCGTCCGTAAACAGCCTGCAAGTGCAGCGCGGCGTGGGCACCAGCCAGAACGGCAGCGCCGCCTTCGGGGCCAGCCTCAACATTTCGACGCTCGACAACCGCCGCGAAGCTTATGCCGAAACCCAGAACAGCTACGGCTCTTTCAAGACCTGGAAAAACAACGTGAGCTTCGGCACCGGGCTGGTGGGCAAGTACTTCACGTTTGATGGGCGCTTGTCGCGCATCAGCAGCGATGGCTACATGAACCGGGCTTCGTCCGATTTGAAGTCGTATTACTTCGCGGCGGGCTTTCAGAAGAATAACACGCTGCTGAAATTCATCACTTTCTCGGGGCGCGAAAAAACCTACCAGGCCTGGAACGGCGTGCCCGAGCCCGCCCTCACCGGCGACCGCGCCCTGCTGCAAACCTTCGTGGACAACGAGGAGCTGACGCCCGCGCAGGCCGCCCGCGCCCTCAGCGAAGGCCGCCGCTACAGCTCCTACACTTACGACAACCAAACCGATAACTACCAGCAAAACCACTACCAGCTGCACCTCTCGCAGAACCTGGGCGAAAGCTGGACGCTCGGCGCGGCGCTGCACCTCACCCGCGGCTTTGGCTACTACGAAAGCTACCGCACGCGCCGCCGGTTTGAAAACTACGGCCTGCCCAACGTGGTGGTGGGCAATACTACGCTCCTGCGCACCGACCTCATCGACCGCAAGTGGCTCGATAACTACTTCTACGGCGGCACCTTCGCCCTCAACTACCAGCCCAAGGGCAACGATAAGCTGCAAGCCTCGCTGGGCGGCGGCTGGAATAAATTCGACAACGACCACTACGGCGAAATCATCTGGGCGCAGTACGCGGGCCTCAGCTTTCCGGGCCAGCGCTACTACGACAACACGGCCCGCAAAACCGACTTCAACGCCTACGCCCGCGCCACCTACCAGGCGCTGCCCTGGCTGGGTTTTTATGCCGACGCGCAGGTACGGCGCATCCGGTACGCCATCGGGGGCATCGAGCAAATCAGCAGCAGTGCCCGGCTGGTGCCGGTAAGTACGGCCGTCGATTACACCTTTTTCAACCCCAAGGCCGGCGCTACCGTGACCTTGCCGCACGGGCAGCAGCTCTACGCCAGCTTTGCGGTGGGCCACCGCGAACCGGTGCGGTCTGACTTCACCGACCGCGCCGGCGGCAGCCCCGCCACCCAGGCCGAGCGCCTGCTCGACTGGGAGGGCGGCTACCGCTTCACCCGCGCCGACCTCGATTTTCTGGGGGCTAATACCGCCGTGCGCGTCGAGGCCAACGGCTTTTACATGAGCTACCGCGACCAGCTCGTGAACACCGGCCAGCTCAACGACGTGGGCACCGCCCTGCGCGCCAACGTGGCCCGCAGCTACCGCCGGGGCGTCGAGCTCACGGGCTTCGTGTCGGCGGGTGAGAAAATCAGCCTCAGCAGCACGCTCACCCTCAGCCAGAACCGCATTCTGGACTACCGCGCCGTGACGTATGACGCCAACTATAGCCCCGTAGTGGCCGCCGAAGGCCGCACTACCAACATTTCCTACTCGCCCGCCGTGGTGTCGGCCCACACCCTCGAAGGCCAGCCCCTGGGCGGCCTGCGCCTGGCGCTGCTGCTCAAAACTGTGGGCCGCCAGTACCTCGACAACACCACCAACGACTACCGCAGCCTGCCCGGCTACGGCGTGCTCGACCTGCGCCTGCGCTACGCCCTGCACCCCAAGTTTATGAAGGAAATCGAGCTGGCCGTGCTGGTTAATAATCTGCTCAGCCGCGAGTACTCGGCCAATGGCTACACCTACGGCTACGTGGGTGCCAGCGGCAACCCGGAAACTTTCAACTGGTATTTTCCGCAGGCCAAGCGCAATTTCCTGGCGTCGGTCAATCTGCGGTTTTAGCAGATTCACCCCACCCCCGGCCCCTCCCCTCCGGGAGAGGGGAGCCAGATGAGTTTTGAGTTCTAAGTTTTGAGTTAAGAGTTCGGCAACTCAAAATTTAGAACTCAAAACTCTCAACTCAATGATAGGCTCCCCTCTCCCAGAGGGGAGGGGCCGGGGGTGGGGTAATCGCACCAGGGCTGCCATTTAAAACCTGGCGCGGGGTAGGGCTGTATCTTCACGTATACAGCGCTCGCCGCTTGCCTTTTTATGCTTCGTTTTCTCCTGCTACTGCTGGCTGCGTTGGGGCTGGCCGGCCCCGCCGCCGCCCGCCCCGCGCCGCCCCCCCCGCTCACCAT
>NZ_DASTEP010000226.1:0-3156 GCF_035709525.1 Hymenobacter sp.
GATGCTCGCTGCGCTCGCTCGCCAAGCTGGAGCTTGGCGTTACTGCAAACGCAGCCGCACATACAAGCGCCCGTCGGCCTCGCGCAAAGCCAGCGGCGCACCGTGCAGCTCGGCAATGCGGTTGCTGAGCCACAGCCCCAAACCCGCGCCGCCGCTGAGCACGTCGGCCTGGTAGCGGGCGGTAGTGAGGCGCGATAAGTCGCCCAAAGAAGTATGTATGGGGTTGCTGACCTCGGCATAAAACAGGCCGGTAGCGGCCTCCCGCCCTACCGCCACGTGCACGGCCGCGCCGGGCGGCGCGTGGCGCAGGGCATTATCTAGCAGGTTGATAATGACCGTAGTGAGCTTGTCGGCATCGCCGGGCACGGTGTAGTCGGGCACGGCTTCGTCAATGCTTAAATCGAGCGGCCGGCCCGCCGCCCGGAAGCGCGGCCCGAGCTGGTCGGCAGCGGCGAGCACCAGTTCATCGAGCGGCACCGGGCGGCGCGTGAGGGGCAGCGCATCGGAGCGCAGGCGGCTGACCAGCAGGAAGTCTTCAACCAGGCGGCCCAGGCGTTGGAGCTCCTGGCTTTGGGCGGCGAGGGCGGGGCGCAGGTTGGCGGGCAGCTCGGGGCTCTGGCGCGTCACGGCGAGGCCGGTTTGGAGCACGGCCAGCGGGGTGCGCAGCTCATGGGCGGCGGCGGCCAGAAAATTGTCTTGCAGCTCGGCCCCGGCTTGCAGGCGGTCGAGCATCTTATTGAGCGCCTGGGCCAGTTCCTGCACCTCGTCGCCGGTGGCGGGCACGGGCAGGCGCTCGGGGCCAGGGGCCGCCCCAATGCGCCGCGCCTGCCGGCTGATGCGCCGCAACGGCCGCAGCACCAGCCAGCCCAGGCCGGCCGCCAGCGCGGCGGCCAGCGCCAGGCTGCCCGCCAGCGCGCCCCACAGCCCCAGCCGCACGCGGCCCAGGTCGGCCAGCAGCGGCGCGGCCGAGTGCGCCAGCCACAGCCGCACTTGCACCGAGCGGCCGGCGTAGTCGGTGGCGGCTTGCTGCACCTCCACCACGCTCAGCGTATCAGTTTCTTTTTCAGCAGCCAACATCCCAAAGCCTGGCGAGTGAAACAGCTCGCGGGCGGGCTGCCCCGTGGCCTCGACTACCACGCGCATTTGCTCGCCGCGCACCGGCAGCGGCACCACGGGCACGGCCCCGCTCACCTCCACGCGGCCCAGCAGGGCCTCGGCGCGGGCGCGCAGGCGCAGCTCATTGCCCTGGTGCAGCACGCGGCCTACCTGCCGGTACTGGTAGAAGCCGGCCAGCCCCACCACCAGCCCAAACACCACCGCGAAAGCCAGCGCCAGCTGCCCCCGCAGGCCCCGCAGCGCCTTCATCGGGCGGCGGCGGGGTCGTGCAGCCGGTAGCCGTGGCCCACCACGGTTTCGAGCAGCGGCGGCAGGCTGGGGAAGGCGCGGTCGAGTTTGCGGCGCAGCTGCGAGATGTGTACCTCTATCACGTTGGAACCCATATCAAAATCAACTTCCCACACCTTTTCGGCAATGCGGGTTTTGGTGACGACCCGATTAGGATTGCGCAGCAGCAATTCCAGCAAGGCAAACTCGCGGTTGGTGAGCGTAAGCAGCTGGCCGGCGCGGCTCACGCGGCGATGCACGAGGTCGAGCTCCAGGTCGGCGAGGCGCAGCACGGGCGTTTCGGCCGAGGCCGAGCGGCGCTGCACGGTGCGCAGCCGGGCCAGCAGTTCTTCAAAAGCAAAGGGCTTGCGCAAATAATCGACTGCCCCAGCATCAAGCCCCTTGATAACGTGCTCGGTACCACTTAGCGCACTCACAATGATAACGGGCGTGCTGATGCCAAACTCGCGCAGGTTGCGCAACACGTCGAGGCCGTTTTGGCCGGGCAGCATCAGGTCGAGCAAAATGACGTCGTAGGGCGTGGCGGCGGCCATTTCGAGGCCGGTCGCGCCGTTGTCGGCCCCGTCGGCCAGGTGACCGGCCTGGGTCAGCCCCTGCCGCACAAACTCGGCCAGCCGGGGCTCATCTTCAATTACCAGAATTCGCATGGGGGCACTACGTAAGGCCGAGGTAAAAGTGCGTCAACTACGTCCGTCATGCTGAGCTTGCCGAAGCATCTCTACCGCACCGTTCAAAGAGGCGGTAGAGATGCTTCGGCAAGCTCAGCATGACGGATGCCGAGGCTGACCCAGTAGCCTACCGCACCAGAAACTGCACCCCGTCGAGGGTAATGGTCTGGGCGCGCACCACGCGCACGGGCTTGGCGGCTACCTCGCCGGGGGCGGCGGCGCGCAGGGTGCCGGCAGCAGCCACGGTAGCGCCTACTTTAAGCTTGTCGGCCAGCTGCTCGGCAGCGTCGGGCGAGAGGCGCACGATGGTGCCATCATTCAGCGCCAGGGCGTGGGTGCGGCCGTTGGGGCCTTGCAGCAGGCGCTGCACGGTGCCGCGCACGGTAGTAGCCTCTTCGGTGGGCGGGGTGGTGGGCGGCGTGGGCGGCGTGTCGCGCACGGTCTGGCCGCCGGCGGTGAGGCTTACCAGGTGCAGGGCGGTGCGGCCCTCGGGGTCGGTGTCGCGAAAGCCCGATACGGTAACCTGGCTACCGGCTTTGGCGGCGGCCATCAGGGCCTGGGCCTGGTGTCGCGGGAAGCGCACGGTTTCAGTGCCGGTGCTGGTTTTCAGGGTGAAGGCATCGTACACCTGCTCGTCATTGTCGGCGGTGTAGCCGGTGAGCGTGCCGCTGAAATCGGTGAGCGCCTGCGCGCCGCCTTTGCGGGGGCCGGGGCCATCGGGGCGGCCGGGGCCGGCACCTGGGCGGCCAGGGCCGCCGGGCAGCATACCGGGGCGGGGGCCTTCGGCGGGCGGGGGCGGCGGGGCCAGGGCCGCGCCAGCGGCAGCGGGGGCTGGGGCGGCAGTAGCGGCGGACTGGGTGCGCTTGGTTTTGGTTTTTACTTTGCCGGTGCTGGTGGTGGGGGCTTGCTGGGCGGGGGCCAGGGGGCCAGCGAGCAGCAGGGCTGCCAGGGCAACGGCAGCGGGCATTTTGAAATACGACATGGGAAAAGTTGCGTAAGGGCGGCGGTTCGTTCCGCTTTCCTGATTCAAAATTGCCGGCCCCACCTTAGGAGCACCTGAACCGCGAATTAATTTTTCTTAAGG
>NZ_DASTEP010000227.1:0-13544 GCF_035709525.1 Hymenobacter sp.
GGCTCCCCCTCTCCTTTTCGGAGAGGGGGCCGGGGGGTGAGGCGCCACGTCAGCACATGCAAAACCAAAAAATCACCGTCGGCATCGTGGGCGGCGCGGGCTACACGGCCGGCGAGCTGCTGCGCCTGCTGCTGCACCACCCGCAGGCCAGCGTAGCCACCGTCGTGAGTTCGACCCAGGCCGGGCAGCCGGTGCACACCGTGCACGACGACCTGCTGGGCGATACCGACCTCACCTTTGCCAGCGAGCTGACCGGCGACGAGGACGTAGTATTTCTGTGCCTAGGTCACGGCAACTCGCGTAAGTGGCTGCTCGAAGCCAACCTGCCCGCCAGCACCAAAGTCATCGACCTGAGCAACGACTTCCGCCTGGCGGCCGACCGCGACGTAGCCGGCCGGCACTTCGTGTACGGCCTGCCCGAGGCCAACCGCGAGCAGATTCGCACGGCCGACAGCATCGCCAATCCCGGTTGCTTTGCCTCGGCCATTCAGCTGGCGCTGCTGCCGCTGGCCGCCGCCGGGCAGCTGCACGATGCCGTGCACGTGTCGGCCATCACGGGCAGCACGGGCGCGGGGCGTGGCCTCGTCGAAACTACCGGCTACACCTGGCGCACCGGCAACATCTCGACCTACAAAACCTTCACGCATCAGCACCTGGGCGAGATTGGCGAAACGCTAGTGGGCTTGCAGCCAGGCTTTAAGCAGCCCGTGCGCTTCATCCCCTACCGCGGCAATTTCACGCGGGGCATCTTCGCTTCGGTTTATACTACCTGCGAACTTTTAATACCCGAAGTACAAAAGCTGTACTCCGACTACTACCGCGACGCGCCGTTCACGCTCGTGTCGTACAAGGAAATTCACCTCAAGCAAGTGGTGAACACCAATAAATGCTTGGTGCACGTGGCTAAGCACGACGACCAAGTGCTCATCACCACGGCGCTGGACAACCTGCTGAAAGGCGCATCGGGGCAGGCTATTCAGAATATGAACCTACTCTTCGGCTTCGAGGAAACGGCGGGCCTTGGAATAAAGGCTGCGTTTTTTTAGATTTTTTAATCAGATAAATAGAATGGCAAAGCTGATTCTTGATACTAGCACTTGGCTTGACATAGCCAAACCACGAGTAGAAGAAGTCTTAGCAGAACTTGAAGAGCAGGTTCAGCAGGGCATTACTATTCTTCTAACATGCGACATTATTATTGATGAGTGGGATAGAAATAAGACACGAGTTCTTAAAGAAGTTGTTGCTAGCATTCGGGCTCATGCAAAAAGCGCATTGAAAATGTCTGAGCTTTTGCCAGAAGCCGAAAAAGCAACCCTCATCAGCATTGTAGAAAAGTACACCAAAATTGAATCTGAGCAAGAGCGGCTTGCAGAAGTGTTCTTTGACAGGATAGAAAAGTTACTGAAAGGCTCTGAGGTTTTCAGTATTAGTGATAGTATAAAAGTTGACATGGCTAATCGTGCTTTAACAAAGCAGGCTCCATTCCATAACAACAAGAATAACATGGCAGATGCACTTCTGTACTTCGGTGCAGTAGACCACGTAAATCAGAATAATCAAATCGCCACAGACTTATTATTCGTGACGTCCAACTTTAAGGAGTTTAATGACCCAACAGTATTTAATAAGCTTCATCCTGATTTGTACAAGGGCAACGTTCATTTTTCGAACAATCTTGCGCAAGCCTTGAAGATGAGAAAAGAAGCTATTGATTTGATGGACGAGTACACCGAATATAAGTTTTGGGATTGGATTGAGACTGATGCTGAAATAGCTAGAGGCAAATGACTTAAAAAATCATAATGCCCTAACTCCCTTTTTGAATAAGGACTTAAAGCCAAACGAACTATCAGAATAACCACCTAGAAACCATGAACCTCTTCAACGTTTATCCGCTGGTTGACATCACGCCGGTGCGGGCGCTGGGCGCGACGCTGTGGGACGACAAGGGCCAGCAGTACCTAGATTTTTACGGCGGCCACGCCGTCATTTCCATCGGCCACAGCCACCCGCACTACGTGCAGCGCCTCAGCGAGCAGCTGCAAAACATCGGCTTCTACTCCAACTCGGTGCAGATTCCGATTCAGCGCGAGCTGGCCACGAAGCTGGGCGAGGTGTCGGGCTACCCCGACTACGCGCTGTTTCTGTGCAACTCGGGGGCCGAGGCCAACGAGAACGCGCTGAAGCTGGCGTCCTTCCACACCGGCAAAACTCGCGTGCTGGCCTTCCGGGGCGCGTTTCACGGGCGCACGAGCGGCGCGGTGGCCGCCACCGACAACCCCAAAATCGTGGCCCCCTTCAACGCCGGGCACGCCGTTTCCTTCCTCGACTACGACCTAGGGGCCGTGGAGCAAGCCCTGCAAGCCGGCGACGTGTGCGCGGCCATCATCGAGCCCATTCAGGGCGTGGGCGGCATCATCATGCCCTCCGACGACTTTTTGCGCGGGCTGGCGGCGCTGTGTCAGCAGTACGGCGCGCTGCTCATCGCCGACGAGGTGCAGTGCGGCTACGGCCGCAGCGGCAAGTTTTTTGCCCACCAGTGGGCCGGCATTCAGCCCGACGTTATCTCGGTGGCCAAGGGCATGGGCAACGGCTTCCCCATCGGCGGCATCCTCATTGCGCCCCATTTGAAGGCTTCTTATGGCCTCCTAGGCACCACTTTCGGCGGCAACCACCTAGCCTGCGCCGCCGCCCTGGCCGTGCTCGAAGTCATTGAGCAAGAGCACCTCGTGGAGCACGCCCGCACCCTGGGCGACTACCTGCGCACCGAGCTGCTGGCCCACTCCGGGGCCGAAGAAATCCGCGGCCGCGGCCTGATGATTGGGGTCAAGTACGACTTCCCCGTGAAGGAAGTGCGCGACAAGCTGCTCACCGAGCACCACATCTTCGTGGGCAACGCCTCCGACCCCACGGTGCTGCGTTTGTTGCCGCCATTGAACATAACGAAGGCCGAGGTTGACGTATTTTTGCAGGCGCTGTATGCCCTCACCGAAAAAGCGGTGGCCGTTATTCAGGAGCCTAGCGCGCTGGACTAACGGCGCGGGCACTGGCCGAGTGGCTTTGATTTTTCTTACCCTTACATACCTGACAGGCATTTAGTTAGCACAGTGGAAAACTCGAAAACAGTAAAACTCATCCTCGAAGACGGCACCGAGATTCAGGGCCAGTCGTTTGGCGCGTATAGCTCGGTAGCGGGCGAAGTCGTGTTCAGCACGGCCATGACGGGCTACCCTGAAAACCTCACCGACCCCTCCTTTGCGGGGCAGATTTTGGTGCTCACCTACCCCATCGTGGGCAACTACGGCGTGCCCGGCGAGGACTTGTACGAGTCGATTTCGAAGATTTTCGAGTCTGACAAAATTCACATTGCCGGGCTGGTCGTGAATTACTACTCCGACGAGCACAGCCACTGGAACGCCGCCAAGAGCCTGGGCGACTGGCTGAAAGAATACAACATCCCCGGCATTGCGGGCGTGGACACGCGCATGCTCACCAAGATTTTGCGCGAGAAAGGTGCCATGCTGGGCAAAATCGTGGCCGAGGAAGACGTGCCCCTGCACGACCCCAACCTCGACAACCTGGTGGCCCAGGTGAGCCCCCCCGAAGTAAAACACTACGGCCAGGGCCAGCACAAAATCGTGCTCGTGGACTGCGGCACCAAAACCAACATCATCCGCTGCTTCCTGGAGCGCGACGTGGAACTGATTCGGGTGCCCTGGGACTACGACTACAGCCAACTCGACTACGACGGCCTATTCCTGAGCAACGGCCCCGGCGACCCCAAGATGTGCGAGGCGACCATCCAGCACCTGCAAAATGCTTTGCAGCAGGACAAGCCGATTTTCGGCATCTGCCTCGGCTCGCAGCTCATGGGCCTGGCGGCGGGCGGCGACACCTTCAAGCTGAAATACGGCCACCGCAGCCACAACCAGCCCGTGCGCCTGGCCGGCACGCAGCGCAGCTACATCACCAGCCAAAACCACGGCTTCGCCGTCGATACCGATACGCTCCCCGCCGAGTGGGAAATGCTCTTCGAGAACCTCAACGACGGCACCTGCGAAGGCATCAAGCACAAGACCAAGCCTTTCTTCTCCACGCAATTCCACCCGGAGGCCGCCGGCGGCCCGCAGGACACGGAGTTCATGTTCGATGATTTTATTGAAGCAGTTAAGAAGCACAAGGCAACTAGCAACTAAAGCTAGTTGCCTTTTTTTTAACAAGCTCAGCCTAACTAACCGTCATGCTGAGCGGAGCGCAGCGCAGCCGAAGCATCTCTATCGCTTCGTTAGGTCTCTAAGCCCAATCCTTTACTGATACTTTTAGGTCAAGTCTCCATTCGACATGCATGGGAAACTCTTCATTATTTTCTGACCTAGTTCGAAAGACTGTTTTCGCAGTAATGTTGAATTCTTCTGTCTGCCTTGTATCAAAAGCACAGAGTATTCTTAAGCTTGATGAAAAGAATGGTTTTAAGAATTTCTTGTTTGGCTCTAACGTAAGTGAATATAATAATCTAGTTTATAGCGGTTCATTGTTTGCAAAATACAATCAAGAATTTGTTGAGCGTTTTGACGGGTATCTAGATTTTGACATTAAGTCTTATACCCAAAACAATAGTGCAAATAAGATAGGCGACCTAGAAATCGGTAAACCAACGTACTATTTTTTCAACAAAAGACTGCTTAGAGTCGATTTCTACGTTGATAACAGAGTAGGCAAAGAATTACTTACACTTTACAGAAGCTTGTACGGTGGTCCTACAATTGTAGATGCAGACAATATTCTTGGAGCAAATGTCACGACTTATTTATGGAAAGGAAGCAAGGTAAATTTATCTGTTTCAATCTGTAAAAATCCTTATCGTGGCAGCATCTCTTCAAATGACAAGAATGAGCCGCCATCATATTTTGTGAGATACTTAAGCATCCCAATGCTTGCAAAGAAAAAAGGTGCTGATAATGCTTTGCAGAATAAAGCAAAGAAGGCAAGAGAAAGTGATTTGTAAAAGGTCGCAGAGTCGAAGCAACTTGACTAATTCGCCAAGTTGCTTCGACTCTGCTTTGTGTAACGTTCTTTTTTTTGAATACGAATCCCCCTAGAATGAACAAACCCACTAAAGTTCTTATCCTCGGTTCCGGCGCGTTGAAAATCGGGGAGGCCGGCGAATTTGACTATTCCGGCTCGCAGGCGCTGAAGGCGCTGAAAGAGGAAGGCATCCGCACCATCCTCATCAACCCGAATATTGCCACCGTGCAAACCTCGGAGGGCATGGCCGACGACGTGTACTTCCTGCCCGTGACGCCCTACTTCGTGGAGGAAGTCATCAAGAAGGAGAAGCCCGACGGCATTCTGGTGGCGTTTGGTGGCCAAACGGCGCTCAACTGCGCGGTGGCGCTGTACCGGGCCGGGGTATTTGAGAAGTACAACCTGCCGGTGCTCGGCACGCCGGTGCAGTCGATTATCGACACCGAGGACCGCGATATTTTCAAGGAAAAGCTCGACCAGATTGGCGTGCTCACGGCCCGCAGCGTGGCCGTGACGACGATGGACGACGCCCTGGCGGCCGGCGAGCGCATCGGCTTCCCGATTATCGTGCGGGCGGCGTTTGCCCTAGGCGGCCTGGGCAGCGGCTTCGCCAACAACATGGACGAGCTACGGGCGCTGGCTGAAAAATCCTTCACGACTTCCGACCAGATTTTGGTGGAAGAGTCGCTTAAGGGCTGGAAGGAAGTGGAGTACGAAGTAGTGCGCGATGCGTTTGATAACTGCATCACGGTCTGCAACATGGAGAACTTCGACCCCATCGGCATCCACACCGGCGAGAGCATCGTGGTGGCCCCGTCGCAGACGCTCAGCAACCGCGAGTACCACAAGCTGCGCTCGATTGGCATCAAGACCATCCGCCACCTGGGCATCGTGGGCGAGTGCAACATTCAGTACGCGCTGGACCCGGTTTCGGAAGACTACCGCGTGATTGAGGTAAACGCCCGCTTGTCGCGCTCGTCGGCGCTGGCCTCCAAGGCCACGGGCTACCCGCTGGCCTTCGTGGCCGCCAAGCTGAGCCTGGGCTATTCGCTGGCCGAGCTGAAAAACAGCGTGACGCAGACCACGACGGCGTTTTTTGAGCCGGCGCTCGACTACGTGGTGGTGAAGCTGCCGCGCTGGGACCTGGGCAAGTTTGCGGGCGTGCAGCGCCAGATTGGCTCGGCCATGAAGAGCGTGGGCGAGGTAATGGCCATCGGCAAGTCGTTTGAGGAAGCCATTCAGAAGGGCCTGCGGATGCTGGACACCGGCAAGCGCGGCTTCGTGGGCAATACTCCCGAAACGACTGATAACGAAACTCTTGACCGCCTGCTGAGCGAGCCCAACGAAGAGCGCATCTTCGCCATCAACCAGGCGTTTGAGGCGGGCTACACCATCGAGCGCGTGCACGACCTGACCAAGATTGACCTCTGGTTTTTGCAGCGCCTGTACACTATTTTCAAGCTGGGCCAGCAGCTGGCCGGCCAGCGCGAAAAAGGTCTGGAAGGCCTGGAAATCGACCTGCTGCGCGAAACCAAAAAAGCCGGTTTTTCGGACCAGCAACTGGCGGTGCAACTGCTGGGCGCGGGTGACGTGAAGGCCGACGAGCTGCGCGTGCGCGCCCACCGCAAGGCCCTAGGGGTGCTGCCGGTGGTAAAGCAGATTGATACCCTAGCCGCCGAGTTTCCGGCCAAAACCAACTACCTGTACCTCACCTACCACGGCACCGAAAACGACCTCGCGCCCGAAACCGAGAAGTCGATTGCCGTGCTAGGCTCGGGCGTGTACCGCATCGGCTCGTCGGTAGAGTTTGACTGGTGCGGCGTGAACGCCGTGCAAACAGCCGCCGCTGAGGGCTACAAAACGCTCATCATCAACTACAACCCCGAAACCGTATCTACCGACTACGACGTGAGCGACCGCCTCTACTTCGAGGAGTTGAGCTACGAGCGGGTGATGGACATTCTGGACTTTGAGCAGCCCACGGGCGTAATTCTGAGCACCGGCGGGCAGATTCCGAACAACCTGGCCACGCGCCTCGAAGACGCCGGCGCGCCCATCTTGGGCACCTCGGCCAAGAGCATCGACATGGCCGAAAACCGCCACAAGTTTTCGAGCATCATGGACGAGCTGGGCATCGAGCAGCCCCGCTGGAACGAGCTGACCTCGCTGGAGGCCATGCACGCCTTCGTGGGCGAGGTGGGCTACCCGGTGCTCATCCGGCCGAGCTACGTGCTGTCGGGCGCGGCCATGAACGTGGTTTCGAACCGGCAGGAGCTGGAAGAATACCTGCAAACGGCCACCGAGGTGAGCGCCGAATACCCGGTGGTGGTGTCGGAGTTCATCCAGGAAGCCAAGGAGATAGAGCTGGACGCGGTGGCCAACCACGGCGACATCGTGAGCTACGCCATCTCGGAGCACGTCGAGTTTGCCGGGGTGCACTCGGGCGACGCCACCATGTACTATCCCCCACAGCGGGTGTACGTGGGCACCATCCGCAAGCTCAAAAACATCGCCGAGAAAATCGCCCGCCGCTACGACATCAGCGGTCCCTTCAACATCCAGTTCCTGGAAAAGAACGGCGTAATTCGGGTGATTGAGTGCAACATCCGCGCCTCGCGCAGCTACCCCTTCGTGTCGAAGATTTCGGGCCACAACCTAGTAACCAAGGCCACGCAGGTGCTCCTAGGGGTGCCCGTGACCCGCGACGACAGCGAGCGCGTGTACGACTTACCCTTCGTGGGCGTGAAGGCCCCGCAGTTCTCCTTCACCCGCCTGCCCGGCGCCGACCCGGTGCTGCGCGTCGACATGGTGAGCACCGGCGAAGTAGGCTGCCTGGGCGACACCGCCGAGGAGGCACTGCTGAAGTCGATGCTGAGCGTGGGCTATAAAATCCCGACGAAGACGGTGCTCATCTCGGGCGGCCCCATCACCTCGAAAGTGGCCCTGCTCAGCTCGGCCCAGCTGCTGGTGAAAAAGGGCTACCAGATTTTTGCCACCCAGGGCACGCACCGTTTCTTCGCCGAAAACAACGTGCCGAGCAGCCTGCTTTTCTGGCCCGACGACCACCAGGAGCCCAACGTGCTGACTTACCTGCGCGAAAAGAAAATCGACCTGGTCATCAACATCCCCAAAAACCTGTCGAAGGGCGAGCTGGACAACGACTACAAAATCCGCCGCACCGCCATCGACTTCGGTATCCCGCTGCTGACCAACGCGCGCCTAGCCTCGAAGTTCATCCGGGCCTTCTGCTCGCTGGAAATGAAGGACTTGAAAATTAAGAGCTGGAACGAGTATAAGGCGATGTAGCATATATTAGCGGCGTATACTTAGACTTAGGTATACGCCGCTAATTTTCTCGCCCATAACTGCAAGCCATGAAAGAGCATAACTACGTAGGCCTTGGTAAAGACGCTAATCTGTCTTACTTCGACAAAAATGAAAGGAACATAATTGATTTATTTTCAAATCAATGGCTGATTACTCGTGGAACAGAGGTACAATTGAGCAACAGCACATGCAAAGCTATACTGATTAAGCCGACGTCTCAATTCAGAGAAATGTTTAATCTGGACAGAGAAGTAATTGTAGTATTTAGCCCATACCAAATATTTGAACCACGCAGTATTGATGCGATAGATAGAGCATTTGATTCTATTTCATCAACTTTAGCTAGCCTACGCACAGAGGAGATATGCAGTGTTATCATCAGCAATGATGATAATATTGAAAGCAAAATCAATAAATTATTAATAAACAATGAGGAAGCCAAAGTCATAGTCCCCTTTAGCTATAAAGAATTATTAAAAAATATAAGTAATGACTACTTTATTGAAAACAGATTTAGAAAATATTTTTATAATAGGGATTTATTTGGATTTAATTCTCCTATACAAAAAGAGTCGTATTTCTTCGGAAGAAGGGATTTCGTTCAAGAGCTAGTTGACAAGCATATGTCTAGTGAATGCTCTGGAATATTTGGACTCAGAAAGACTGGAAAAACATCTATCCTATTCAGCCTATCACGAGTTCTTAAAGCCAAAGGTTATCCTACTATTTTTATTGACTGCCAAGACACAGCTGTTTATAAGAAAAGATGGAATAAATTACTTTATTATATTATATCTGAATTATCACAAAAATACAGCATTAAACTCAATTCAAAAATCGATGATTATTCTGAAGAATCGGCATCAGAGAAATTTGCAGAGGATTTAAAACATATTTACATTAAGATTGGAAAGAAAAGAATACTATTAGTATTCGATGAAGTAGAACGTATAACCTTTGATATCTCAGATGAGCCCCACTGGAAATCAGGGGTTGATTTCAAAGATTTTTGGAGGTCATTACGTGGGAATTTTCAGAAAAATCAGGACTTGTTTTCCTACTTGATATCGAGTACAAACCCACTGTGCGTAGAGACCAGAACTATAAATGGGTCTGACAATCCTATTTATCAGCAGATAGCGCCATATTATATTCAGCAATTCAGTTTTGAGCAAACGCGCATCATGCTGAATAAACTAGGCGGCTATATGGGTATGCAGTTTGAAGATGTTGTATGTGCTAGTATAACCCAGGATTACGGTGGGCACCCTTTTCTTATGAGACAGGTCTGTAGCGTTATTAATGCGCTGCAAAAAGACAACACGCGCCCTATTACTATCAATAGAATAATATACGAGAGAGCTAAATCTAAATTTGAATCAGAACTGGGAAGAGAGTACTCCGCAATGATATTGGATGTTCTTCGCACTAACTATGATATAGAATTTGAAATGCTGGAGCACCTCGCACGTGGAGACAAGGATTTCTTCTTAGAACATGCATTAGAAGACAGTAATTTTTACACTGGCCACCTAATCGGATATGGCGTAATATACAAGAGCGGCAATGATTATGATTTTAAAATTGATACACTTAAAACCTATTTAGCAGAAAAAAACAAGTTTAAAAAACTTATTCAAACAAATGCTGAAAAGATTGCCGAAATCAGTGCTCGTAGAAATTCTATTGAGGTAAAGCTACGCAGAATAGTACGCAATCAATTAAAAGCTAATTACGGAGAGGAAACCGCGAAAAAGAAGGTAATTAAACATTTGCACGAAGGCAATATCACCAAATTCAATAGATTTAGATACAACGATTTATTTGATAATTCTAACTCTGAGATAAAACTTTATTTTTCTAAGCTAAAAAACCTAATGGAAGCTTCTTGGGAAGACTGCTTTCGGCACATATTTGATACTGACGTAAATAATTTTAGCGCGAAGATGACAATTATAAATTCGCTTAGAGAAGCTGATGCCCATGCTAGTGAAGTCAAAGATTATGATATGTCTTCCTTCAGAGGAGCTATGGGCTGGCTTGAAGAAAAAGTAGAGCAATTTGAAAATTAAAATTCACCTTTTTCTAGTTCTGAAAAAGGTTTCTGGTGGTGGCTGATGCTGGAAGCAGCCAAAGTAGCGTTAGCTGCGGCGGCCCGGCACTGGATAGGCTAACGGGTGGCAAGGGGCGGGGCCGACGGGCTCCGCCCCTTGTTTTTTAGTAGCTTACGAGCAATACGGCTACTGCCCAGCCGCCAGCCGCCGGGTGTGGTAGGTGACTTGCAAATCCTTAATGGCTGCCAGCAGCTCGCCGCTGGCGGGGCCGGCTACCTCGGCACCGGGCACGATGGTGCGTATCGGCAGCAGGCGCACGGGGGCGGGCGGCGCGCCCAAGTCGGCGAGCCATTGGGTGAGCTGTTCGCCCGAGCTGAGGTACACGATTTTGCCCAGGCCCAGCCAGCCGTGGGCGGCGGCGCACATGGGGCAGTGCTCGCCGCTGGTGTAGAGCGTGGTGGCGGCACAGTCGGCGGGGCTGAGGTGGGCCGCTGCCCACTGCGCCAGGGCCAGCTCGGGGTGGGCCAGGGCGTTGAGCTCGTTCACGCGGTTGCGGGCGTCGGCCAGCACCTCGCCATTGGCCCCGACCAGCAGCGAGCCGAAGGGCTCATCGCCGGCGGCCAGGGCTTCGGTAGCCAGGGCGAGGCAGCGGCGCAGGTACGCTAAATCGACGGAAGTGAGGCTGGGAGGCATGATGGCGCGCTAGGGCTGGGGGTGGAGAATGGCTTTAGGATTACTGAACGTGGGGCGGCCGTTTTTGTAGCCCAGCAGCGGCTGGGCGATGGTGCGGATGGTCTCGACAGCGCTACCGGCCTCCAGCAGCACGAAGGTGGCCGGGCCGCCCACGCGCAGGCCTGTTTGGCGGGCCAGCAGCCGGGCAGCGTGGGTGGTTATCATCTCATACGTGGCCCGGATTTCGGCATCGGTGGCGAGCTGCGCGATGTTGGCGTACATATTGGCCAGGCGCACCAGCGAAGCGTCGCCGTAGGGTGTGAAGGCGTTGAGGATATTGTTACTGGACAATGTGGTAGTGATGCCCAGCTGCGCCAGCTCGTTGGCATTCACCACCCCACGCGGAATGAGGTGGGTGTGCTCCTGCCCCATCATCAGCAGGTCGGTGGCGGGTAGTACCGTAAGGGCGATGTCGGCCGCTTGCAGCAGCAGCATCAGTTCGGCGCGCTGGGGCGGGGGCATGGCGCTCAGCTTGTTGACGTGCCCGATGGACACGCAGCCCTGGTAGCCGCGGCGGCGGGTTTCGGCGGCTATTTTGGGGATGCCCAACTGGCCGGGCTCCAGGTCAAAGTCGAGGTGAAAATCTACGTTGACGTTGAATTCCTCGGCCAAGTCAAAAATCAATTCCACATGGCGGTCGGGGTCGGGGTCGGTGTAGGGGCAGCCGCCCACCAGGTCGGCCCCCTGGTGCAGGGCCTGGCGCAGCAGGTCGTAGGTGGCCATTTCCTGGGTCAGGCCCTCTTGGGCAAAGGCGCACAGCTCTATGTCGATGGCGGCGGCGTAGGTTTCGCGCACGCGCCGCAGGGCCGCCAGCGAGCGCAGGCCGGCCCTAGGGTCGGTTTCGACGAAGGTGCGCAAGCCCATCGTGCCCTTTTTGATGGCCATTTCGACTACCCGGCTGGCCCGCGCAAATACGTCGTCTTCGGTGAAATCGGCCTTGGCTTCCTTGGTTATTTTGGCGGCTTCCTCCTTGCCGTGCGCAGCCGGGCAGCGGTTCAGGATGCAGGCTTTGTCGAGGTGAATGTGCGTTTCGAAGAAGCCGGCGCACACAAACTGGTGCTCGGCGTCGAGCACTGCGCGGGCCGGGGCCGTAATGCCGGGCTCCAGCAGCTGGATTTTATCGGCCACGATGCCGATGTCCACGCCGGCCGGGTGGTCGTCGAGGTGGGCGTTTTTAACGAGCAGGTCTAGCATTTTGGAGAAAGGAAGGGGGCCAGCCGCTGGGTCTAGCGGCTACCGGAACCGCCGCCTCGCCAGCTTAAAAATGGTGCGGCGCGGCCGGGTACGCAGTACGCGGGGGCGGCCGGGGGCGTTGCTACTGCTGCGAGCCGGAGCGGCGGGTACCGGCATTGCAAGCCACCTTTGCAGGATGAAAAACTTCCTCTCCTTCGCCGATGCGGGCGACTATAAGGCGTTGTTGCGGCAAGCCCTGGAAATCAAGCAGAATCCCTACGGCTATCAGCACGTGGGCAAGCATAAAACGGTGGGGCTGATATTCTTCAACCCCAGCTTGCGCACGCGCTTGAGCAGCCTGAAGGCGGCTTATAACCTAGGGGCGCAGGCTTGGGTACTGAATGCCGGGGCCGACTCGTGGACGCTGGAAATGGCCGACGGCGCCTTGATGAACGGCACCACCCAGGAGCACATCAAGGACGCCATTGCGGTGATGAGCCAATACTGCGATGTGCTGGGCGTGCGGACTTTCCCCACGCTCAAGGACAAGGAAGCCGACTACAGCGAGGAAGTATTGCGCAAGATTTTGCAGTACGCCACGGTGCCAGTTATCAGCCTCGAAAGCGCCACGCTGCACCCCTTGCAGTCGTTTGCTGACCTTATTACGGTGGCGGAGACGAAGAAAAAGGAGCGCGTGAAAGTGGTGCTGACCTGGGCGCCGCACGTGCGCGCCCTGCCGCAGTGCGTACCCAACTCGTTTGCCGACTGGTTTTCGGAAATCGACTGGGTGGATTTTGTCATCACTCACCCCCACGGCTACGAACTGGACCCTAAGTTTACGAAGGGCGCGACCATTGAATACGACCAGCGCAAGGCACTGGAAGGCGCCGACTACGTGCAGGCCAAAAACTGGAGCAGCTACCGCGACTACGGCCAAGTGCTCAGCAACGACCCCAGCTGGATGCTCACTAATGAGCACATGCGCCTGACCGACGACGCTAAATTCATCCACTGCCTACCCGTGCGCCGCAACGTGGAAGTATCCGACGAGGTGCTGGATTCGGCGGGCTCGCTCATCATTCAGGAGGCGGGCAACCGCACATTTTCGATGCAGACGGTACTCCATGAGTTGTTGAAATAACGCACCCTAGCGCGGAGCACCTCACCCCCCGGCCCCCTCTCCAAAAAAGAGGGGGAGCCGACCGCCAGCGGACGTCAGCGAAAATTGAT
>NZ_DASTEP010000228.1:0-6110 GCF_035709525.1 Hymenobacter sp.
CGGCCACGAGTTTACAGGCGTTTTTCATGGGGGTTGGGAGAGGGAAAATGGGAGAAGAAAAAACTTCGGCCGCAAGGTGGGCTTTTAGCTTGAGATGGCCAATGAGCTGAAGATGAATACCCAAATTATGCACCTCACCAAACAAACACCTTCTTTTTTAAAGCTGCTAGCTAGCGCTTTAGCGCTACTCATCACGAGCTGCGGCGGCAGCAAATCGGCCTTCACCCAAAGCGGCCAGGGCTCGTACTACGCCGATAAGTTTGCCGGCAAGCGCACGGCCAGCGGCACGCCCTACCGCCCCGGCAAGCTCACGGCCGCCCACAATACGCTGCCCTTCGGCACCAAAATCAAAGTCACGAACGCCAAAACCGGCCGCTCGGTCAAAGTCACCGTCAACGACCGGGGCCCGCACGTGAAGGGCCGCATCGTGGACTTGTCGAAGAAAGCGGCCAAGAAAATCGGCCTCACCGAAGCCGGCGTGGCCCCCGTGCAGCTCAAGGTAGTGAAAGCCGTGCCCGCCAAATAAATGTAGCGCAAGCTTTAGCTTGCGGCGCGTTGGGGCAAATTTTCCCCGACGCCTCGCAAGCTAAAGCTTACGCTACACTATGCCCAAGCAACACAACATCCGCAAAAAAATAACCTGGGCGGCTCCGGCCGGTGGCCGCTTCGTAGCCCTGTCGAGCTTCGTGCAAGCCGCCGAAGACGAAGGCTGGACCGACGCCGAAATCCAGCAAGTGATGGACGAGGTGGTAGAGGCTGACGACGACGCGGCCGGCCTCGCCGTGTTGGCCGACTACACCGCCCGCTAACGCAAAAAGCCCGGCCGCTGCGCATCGCAACGGCCGGGCTTTTACTCTTAAAGCTGAGCTATTTCAGCTTATTTTTTCTCGGCTTTGGCCTTGGCCTTTTCTTTTTCCTTGTCGGCCTTTTCTTTGGCTTTCTCGGCTTTTTCGCGGGCTTTTTCCATTTCCTTGCGCTTGCCGGGGTGCTTCAGGTCGTAGGCTTGCAGCTTCTGGATGCTGTCCTGGGCCGCCATTTCGGCGCGGGTTTCGATGCGGCCGGTCAGCGACACGTAGTCGCCCTCTTTGAGCTGGGTAGTGGTGCCGTCTTTGCCGGTCACGACGCCGGCGGCGGTGATAACGGTGCCGTTGCGCAGGGTTTTATCGGCGGTGAGCGGGTTGGTCATGCCCATTTCGGTGGCCACGAGCTTGCCGTCTTTCATCATCACGCCGTCTTTCATCATGGCCGCGCCGGCTTTTACGCGGGGCTTGGGGGCCACGCGGCCGCGCGGCGCGGGGCGCGCCTGGGCTTGCGCGCCGTAGGCAGTGAATAAACAGCAGGCAACCAGCAGAATGCGGGAGATACTTTTCATAAAATAGGTAGGTAAAACTTGGTAAAGAGTCAGGATAACAGAACTAGCATACAGAAAACCGTGCCAAGCGGTTGAATAGCCCGGCCATATTCTTTCCGAAGTACAAGTTTAAGCTAAATTTCCCAGATGCCGCGCCCAACGTTTAGCGGCCGGCTACCGTTGAATTAACCCTACGCTTTTTTCGGCTTTTTTCTTTCCCACCATGAGCACCGCTTCTTCTAAATCCGACATTCAGGCTGAGTTTAAAAAAGACGTCAACATGACGGCCAGCGAGCTGGAACGCTGGCTGAAAACCGACGAGTCGAAGTCGGTGGGCCAGGCAAAGGACGGCGGCGAAAGCATCGGCCACCAGTCGGGCGAGCACATTGTGCGCATTCTGCACAAGAAAAAGGCCGATATCACCCCCGACGACGAGGCCCACATGCACAAAGTACACTCCTACGTGAGCCGCCATTCGGCCCAGCGCCCGCACGGCGACGTCGAGCACTCGCGCTGGCGCTACTCGCTCATGAATTGGGGCCACGACCCGCTGAAATAGTTAGGAGTTTTGAGTTCTGAGTTTTGAGTTGCTTTTCAACACGATGCCATTCAAGACTCAGAACTCACGACTCAAAACTCAAAACCCACCGTCATGGACTACAAGGATTATTACAAAATACTCGGCGTCGAGAAAACCGCTACCGCCGACCAGATTAAAAAGGCTTACCGCAAGCTCGCGCGCCAGCATCACCCCGACGTGAACCCCAACGACGCGACGGCCGAGCAGAAATTCAAAGAGGTAAACGAGGCTAACGAGGTGCTCTCCGACCCCGAGAAGCGCAAGAAGTACGACCAGTTTGGGGCCGACTACCAGCGCTACGAGCAGCAGGGCGCGGGCGGCGCGGGGCGCGGCCCCGACGGCTTCGACTGGAGCCAGTACACGCAGGGCCAGGGCGGCAACCCGTTTGGCGGCTTCGGCGGCGGCGGGGCGTCGTTTGAGGGCGAGGATTTTTCCGACTTTTTCAGCTCGATGTTCGGCGGCATGGGTGGCGCGGGCGGTGGCCGCAGCACCCGCCCCGGCGCGGGCCAGGACTACCAGGCCGAGCTGGAGCTGAGCCTGGAAGAAGCCTACCACGGCGGGCCGCGCACCCTCACGGTAAACGGTAAGAACCTGCGCATTACCATCCACCCTGGAGTGGCCGACGGGCAAACCATTCGGCTGCGCGACCAGGGTGGCGCCGGCCGCAACGGCGGCCCCAACGGCTCGCTGCTCATCACCTTCCGCATCCGGCCCGATGCGCGCTACGTGCGCACCGGCGACGACTTGACCCAGGACGTGCCCGTGAGCCTGTACCGCGCCCTGCTCGGCGGCTCCCAAACGGTGGATACGCTGAGCGGCTCCGTCAAAATCAACATCAAGCCCGAAAGCACCAACGGCACCCGCCTGCGCCTGCGCGGCAAGGGCTTCCCGGTGTACCGCGAAGACGGCAAGTTTGGCGACCTCTACCTGCGCCTCAACGTGCAGCTACCCCAAAACCTGACCGAGCCGGAAAAAGAACTCATCAAACAGCTGGCGCGGCTGCGCGGCGAAGAGTAGTGCTTGGTTGTTAGTGCTTGGTGCTTAGTACTTGGCACATTGCCTCTCAACACAACGCCAAACACTAACTACTAACAACGAGGCACTAACAACCAAGCACTAAGCACCAAGCACTAACAACCAAGCACTAAGCACTAACAACCAAGCACTAACATAAATGGAAACCCGCGTCTTAATTCTCACTTTCCAAGAAGTCGATACCCGCTACGGCCTGGGCCGGGCCGAGCTTCACCAGTTTCTGGACCTGGGCTTGCTGCGCCCCGCGCCCGCGCCCGATACCATCGAGGTAGAGGAGCCCGACGAGCTACTGCCGCGCCTGGCCCGCCTGCACCACGGCCTGGGCCTGGCCCCCGAGGCCATCGACGTGGTGATGCTGATGCGCCAGCGCGTGCTGCGCCTACAAGATGCCCTGGCCCGCGAGACGGCGCGAGCGCGGCAGCTTGAGCGGTTTATCACGGGCGGCGGGCCGCTACTGGAGGGGTAGCGCAAGCTGCGTTATTTCGCATTGCCTGGTAGCTAAGGCTGCGGCTTTTTCGACACGTACAAGATACCGTTTTGCTCGCCGCAAAAGGCGAAGTTTTCGCGCTGGCCGCACAGCGCCGCCGAAGCGGTTACATATAGCCGCGACTGCCTATCGAAGGCAATGCTGGTGATAGTGTGGTCGTGCGGCAGCGTCAGATGCGTTCCTAAAGCATTTTTAATCCCTATCGTCTCCACGTAGCTGGTGGCCGCGCTTGGCTGCATAGGCGTCAGGCGAAACTCGGTTTCGTAGGCCACGCCGGCGGGTGAGGTGGCCCGGTTGAGCGCGGTTTTTGGGTCGAGACTGGGCTGCCAGCGCCAGAAGTACTTCTGCCAGGTAGCGCCCTTATCGAGGCTACAATAGTACGGGCTCACCGCATAAGCGATATTGGTCGGCGTGGCCGCGCCCGCCGTGGCCGTCATCGCCAGCAGGGTGTCGCCCCGCTGCGCAAAGCCTTCTATCCCAACCCTATCGGTGTAGTTGGATTTCAGCCAGGTTTTGCCCCGGTCCTTGGTCTGGTAAATGGCGAAGCGGGTGGAAATAACCAACGTGCTGTCGATGTTGCCAGCCACTGCCTGGATGGCGCGGCCCTCCGGCGCACGCAGCGCATACCAGTCGGCGTATTCGGGCGGGCCGGGCTCGGGCTGGTCTTTGCGGCAGGCATTTAAGGCAAGTACTCCTAGTCCGAGCAGGAGCACTTTGGGGGTAGAAAGCAGGCGCATGAGGGCAGGGTGAAGAGGAAAAGGTAACCGAAGGTAAAGGACACTTCGCCACTTCGGCCGCTACCCAACTTCCTGCTAGCTGCCCACGCCCAGCGCCAGCAGCAACCCGCCCAATGTAGCGCCCAGCTTGGGCCAGTTGAGCCGGTGCTCGGGGCTGGTTTCAAACAAAATAGTAGTGGACACGTGCAGAAACGTGCCCGCCACGAAGCCCAGCAGCGCCGCGTAGGCATCGGTGCTCAGCAGCTGCTCCAGCACCACGTAGTTGCTGAACAGCAGCCCGATGGGCGAGGCCAGCGCAAACACCCCCAGCCAGGGCCACACCCGGCGCGGGCTGCCCAGCCGCAGCCGCAGCAGCGTAGCCAGCGCCACGGCGGCCGGAATGTGGTGCAACGCCACGCCCAGCACCAGCGCATAAAAATTCTCACTCACCAGCCCGGCCTGGCTTTTCAGCAAGATACTGCCCTCCAGCAGCGAATGCACTACCAGCGCCGCCAGCAGCAGAAGTGGCACCTGGCCGCGCTCCTGCGCCTCGGGCGCGTGCACGTGCCCGTGCTCGATACCCTGCGAAAGCACCTCCAGCAGCAGCTGCCCAAAGAAACCCGCCAGCACCCAGTAGCCTACGCGGTGCGGGTGTGCGGGTAGCAGCGCCAACGCCTCGGGCAGCAGGTGCGTGATGGTGAGCGCAAACAAGTAAGCACCGCTAAATGCCAGCATCGGCTTGAGCCACTGCGTAGTGCGCGCCACTGGTACCACGCCTACTACCGCCCCCGCCCCCAGCACCGTCGCGGTCAAAAGTAAAATAGCAACCCACATAGAAGGCCTGAACACGCAGAAGTGCAACAAGGTTGTGAACGCTTCCACAACATTGTTGCACTTCCATCAAAAAGGTTTTGGTGGCAAGCCACCAGTCGCACTTGGGCAGCGCTACTCGCTTTCCTTCTCCGCTTTGGCGTCGGCCTGCTGCGACGAGGTAGCTTGCTCGGGCGCTTTGGCCGCGTTTTCGGGCTTGGTGTCGGCGCTCATCACGGCGCCGGCTTCGGGGGCGGCGCGGCGGGTCAGGTTGCCTTGCAGCACTTTGCTGGCGGGCTCGCCGATGGCGTCGTGTTTGTCGCCGGGCTTGGGGTCATCGCTCTTGTCGAAGTTTTCGCTGGCGCGGGTGCCGGGGTCTACCGTGTCGAGCGATACTTTTTGCTCGGGACGCCAGTCGGAGGGCTCGCTGCTGCAAGAGGCGAGGAAAAGCAAGGCAGCGGGGGCCAGCAGGAGAAACGACTTTTTCATAAAAAGGGTAGTCAAGTGATTAGCAGATACTAAGCGGCCGGCGCAGCGTCGGGCAGCAGGTTTTTGCGGCGCAGCAGGCTCTCAAACAGCTTGCGGTCGTTGTCGTTGTTGAACAAGCGCAGGGGCAAATGTAGAAACACTGGGACATCAAAGGTGCGCGCCAGCCACTGCCGCCAGGGCTTGAGCTCGGCCAGGGCCTCGGCGGGCGTTTTGAGGTAAATGAGGTAGGCGTCGGGCTCGCGGCGCACGCGGGCAATCTGGTCCCAGGGCAACGCCATGGCGCGCTGCTCGCTCTGGCGCATGATGAACTGGCGCTGGTCCATCTCGTAGTTCATGCGCTCAAACAGAGGCTTGCTTTGCTCCATCTGCGTCACGCCCGTAATCTGGGCCGAGCGCAGCAGCACGTATAACACCGTGAGCACCACGCTCAAGGCCAGCCACCACCACGAATGCCAGATGAGCGCCGGCAGCAGCCCCACCGCAAACGGAATGGTGGCATACCACCACTCCTTGCGCCACACGTCGGCCATCGCGATGCGGGTGTAGGTGTTGGTGTCGAACTGGTATTTCTTGGTCTTGATGGTGCCCGGCGCGGGCTGCTGCGCCTGCTGCTGGCGGTAGCCGCTGCCACCGCCGCGTTGG
>NZ_DASTEP010000229.1:0-4031 GCF_035709525.1 Hymenobacter sp.
CATCTCTACCGCTTCGTTGCTAGCCGTCAGAAGTTATTATTGAGGTAGAGATGCTTCGACTGCGCTGCGCTCCGCTCAGCATGACGGCCTAGGGGGCATCGGAAAACCCTACCGCCAGCCGCCGCCCAGCGCCCGGTACAGCTCCACCACGGCCCCCGACTGCTGCCGGCGGATATCAACCAGACTCAGCTGGCTTTGCAGGGCGCTGCCCTGGGCCGTGAGCACTTCGAGGTAGCTGGCCAGATTGCTTCGAAACAGCAGGGTAGCGTGGCGGGTGGCCTGGTGTAGCGTATCGACCCGGGCGGCGGCCAGGATGGCCTGCTGCTGGGTTTTCTCCACCCGCACCAGGGCGCTCGACACCTCCCCGGCCGCCGTGAGCACCACCTGCCGGAAGGCCAGCGCGGCGCGCTCCTGGTCGAGGCGGGCCAGCTCCAGCTGCGTGCGTAGCTGCCGCCGCTGCAATAGGGGCTGCGCCAGCCCCACTCCGAAGCCGGTGAACACGCCCCCCGGCACGGCCAGCCAGTTACTGAGCACGAAGGAGTTGAGGCCCGTGGTGCCGGTCAGCGTCAGGGCGGGGTAGAGGCTGGCTTGGGCCGCGCCGGTGCGGGCGTTGGCCACCACCAGGGCCAGCTCGCGGGCGCCCACATCGGGGCGGCGGCTGAGTAGGGCCACGGGCACGCCCACGGCCAGCGGCCCGGCCGGCGCGAGGGGCGCATCGGTGGCGGCGCGGGCCACGGCAGCGGGCGCCTGGCCGGTGAGCACGCGCAGGGCGTTTTCCTGCTCTACGATGCCTTGCTCCAGCTGCGGCACGAGCAGGGCGGCGGTCTGGCGCTGGGCGGTGGCTTGGTCCACGGCCAGCGTGGTGACCAGCCCGGCCGTCCATTGCAAACGCAGCAAGCGCAGGGTGCTGTCGTTGAGGGCCGTGTTGCGGTGGGCAATGGCGAGCTGGGCATCGAGGCGCAGCAGTTCGTAGTAGCCCTGCGCCACCTGGGCCACCAGCTGAGTTTGCACGGCTTTGCGGGCTTCGGTAGTTTGCAGGTAGTCGGCACGGGCGGCCTCTTGCAGGCGGCGCAGGCGGCCCCACACGTCCAGCTCCCAGGCGGCCGTGAGGCCCGCGTTGTAATCCTTCACGGTGCGCGTGCCCACAAACTGCTCGGCGCTGATGCCGCCCAGACTGTTGCGCGAGGCCGTGTTGGAGGTGGCCCCCACCTGCGCTGCCACGGTGGGTACGTAGGCCGCCCGGGCCTGGCGCAGCAGCTGGTCGGCACTTTCGAGGTTGCGCATCGCCACTTGCAAATCTAAGTTGTGTACCAGCGCGCTATCGATGAGCTGTTGCAGGGCGGGGTCCTGAAACAGGCTGCGCCAGGCTACGTCGGCTAGGGTGGTAGTGTCGGTCGTAGTCAGCGGACCGGACGCGGCGCGGTACTGCGCCGGCACAGGCAGCGCCGGCTGGGTGTAGTGCTGGCCCACCCGGCAGGCGCTGGCCAGCAGTAGGAGCAAGAGAAAAAGGGGCAGGCGGAAGGTCATAATTGAAATAGAGAGGCTATTCAGGCTTGGCTAAAACCTGTCCAGGTTGTCATGCTGAGCGCAGCGCAGCGAAGTCGAAGCATCTCTATCGCTTCGTTGCTGACGTTAGGAGTTAGTTCACCGGTAGAGATGCTTCGACTCCGCTACGCTGCGCTCAGCATGACGAATTAATAGAAAATGTAAAACCCTAAAACAATCTCAAAAGCAGGTGAAAAGCAGGCCCTAGGCCCGGTTCCGCAGGAAGTGAATAGCCCGGCCTTACTGCGCGGCCACGGGCTGCAAGTCGGCGAGAGCCGGCCGCCCCGCCACCTTCGGCGGGCCGCTGATTTTCTCCTGCAAGCCCTGGAACACCACGAACAGCACCGGTACGATGAGCAGCCCCAGCACCACGCCCGAGAGCATACCCCCGGCCGCCCCCACGCTGATGGAGCGGTTGCCAATGGCCGACGACCCGGTGGCGCGCATCAGCGGAATGAGGCCCGCCACGAAGGCCAGCGAGGTCATCAGAATGGGGCGCAGACGCAGGCGGGCGGCTTCGAGGGCAGCCCGGGCCAGACTGCGGCCCGCGTGCCGCCGCTGCCGGGCAAACTCCACGATGAGGATGGCGTTTTTGGCCAGCAGGCCGACGAGCATCAGCAGGCCTACCTGCACGTAGATGTTGTTTTCGAGGCCCGCCAGCCGCACGGCCAGCAGCGCGCCCAGCACGCCGGTCGGGATGGAAAGCAGCACGGCCAGCGGCACGATGTAGCTCTCGTATTGGGCCGCCAGCAGGAAATACACCAGCACCAGACACAGCCCGAATACCAGTACCGACTGGCTGCCGGCGGCAATCTGCTCGCGCGTCATGCCTGTCCACTCGTAGCTGATGCCGGCCGGCAGGTGCTGCCGGGCCACTTCCTCCACGGCCCGGATGGCCTCGCCGCTGCTGCGGCCCGCCCGGGCCTGGGCATTCACCGTAATGGCGTTCAGGAGGTTGAAGTGGGCCACCGTCTGGGGGCCGTACACGCGCTTGAGGGTGAGCAGGGTGGTGACCGGCACCATGGCCCCGGCCTGGTTGCGCACGAATACGCCGTCGAGCGACTGCGCGGTAGCCCGGCTGGGTACGTCGGCCTGCACGATGACGCGGTAGTACTTGCCGAAGCGGTTGAAGTCCGAGGCCTGGGCGCTGCCATAGTAGGCTTGCACGGTGCCCAGCAGCTCGCGCACACTCACGCCCAGCTGCTTGGCCTTCACGGCATCGACCTGTAACTCCAGCTGCGGGTAGTCGGCCCGGAAGCTGACCGTGGCCAGCCCGATTTCCGGACGCTGCTGCAAGGCCGCCGCGAAGTCGTGGGCCACTTTGCTGAACTGCGGCAGCGCGCCGCCCGTGCGGTCTTGCAGCACCAGCTCCAGGCCGCCCACGTTGCCGAAGCCCGGCACGGTGGGGTCGGCAAACACGAAGAACGAACCGTCGGGGATGGTACTGAGCGTGGCGTTGATGCGGGCCAGTACAGTGCCCACCTCCTGTACCGGGCCGCGCTCGGCCGCGGGCTTGAGCTCCAGCAGTCCGAGCGCGCCGCTGGGCGTCACGGCCGAGTTCAAGATATCGAAGCCCGACACCGAGCTGGCACTGGCGATGGCGGGGTCTTTGGCCAGCAGGCGGTTGGCCTTGGCCAGGGCGGCGTTGGTGCGGGGCAGCGAGGCCCCGGCGGGCATGTTCAAGGCAAATAACGCGAAGTTCTTGTCTTCGTCGGGGATGAAGCCCTTGGGGGTGGTTTGCAGCAGCCAGAACGTCAGGCCGAAGACCCCGGCCAGGCCCGCCAGGCTCAGCCAGCGGTAGCGCACCAGCGCCCGCAGGCCGCGCACGTAGCGGGTGGTCAGCGCCGCGAAGCCCGCGTTGAAGGCCGCCGCCCCGCGCGCCCGCCAGGTCAGGGGCTGGCCGGCGTCCGCGCCGTGGGGGTTCTTGAGCAGCAGCGCGCACAGGGCCGGGCTCAGGGTCAGGGCGTTGAGGGCCGACACGCCGATGGCAATGGCCAGGGTGAAGGCAAACTGCTGGTAAAATACCCCCGTCGGCCCCTCGATGAAGCCCACCGGCACGAACACGGCCGCCATCACCAGCGTGATGCTGAGCACGGCCCCGGTAATCTCGCCTAGGGCCGACACGGTGGCCTCGCGCGGGGCCAGGTGCTCGTCGTGCATCTTGGCGTGCACGGCCTCTACCACCACAATGGCATCATCGACCACAATGCCGATAGCCAGCACCAAGGCAAAGAGCGTGAGCAGGTTAATGGAAAACCCAAAGAGCTGCATGAACAGAAACGTGCCCACCAGCGCCACCGGCACGGCCAGGGCCGGCACCAGCGTCGAGCGCCAGTCCTGTAAAAACAGCAGCACCACCACGAACACCAGCACGAAGGCTTCAATCAGCGTGTGCTTCACCTGCTCAATGGACTCGTCGAGCTGGCGCTTGGTGCTGTAGGGCACACCGTACTTAATACCTTTGGGACAGGTTTTGGCCTTGGCTG
>NZ_DASTEP010000230.1:0-77846 GCF_035709525.1 Hymenobacter sp.
GGCGGGGCCGCCCCACTGGGGCTGCGGGTTTGCTGCCTTTGAGCTAGCTCCCGGCTGGCCGGAAGACTAGCTCAAAGGCAGCCGAGAACACCACGTTCGCTACTGCCCGGTGCCTAGGCTTGCTACTGGCCTTGCTGGCCCAGATACGGGCTGAGCACGGCCATTGCCTTCTGGTAGCGGGCCTGGTCGCCGATTTGCTGCGAGGCCTGGGCCACGCTTTGCAGCGTAAGCAGGTAGGCGCGCTGGGCATCGTCGAACAGGGCACCGTCGTGCGTCTGGTAGTAGCTCAGTATCTGGATGCTGCGGGCGGTGAGCTTGTCGAGGATGGCGTTAGCCTTGTCCTTTTCGCCCACGGCGTAGAGCGCGGGCACCAGTTGCGGCGTGTAGTAGTCATAGGGGATGGCCTCGTCGGGCATCACGGCCAGGCACTTGTTGGCTACTTCCTTAGCCTTGGCGAGGTCGCCGGCGGCCACGTAGGCGTCGGCCAGGCGGGCAAACTTATCGCGGTAGTTGGCCGGGAAGCGCAGGTTGTTTTCGTCGTAGAAAATGTTGGCGTTGTCGAGGCCGCGGTACGCGAATTTCTTCATCAGGTCGTCGTAGCAGATGGATTTCTCCACGTAGCCTTCATTGCCGCGGGGGCTGTAGTTGGGGTCTTTGAGGGGCAGCAGGCGGTAGGCCATGCCTTCGAGCTGGAAGTAGGGTTGCAGGTTCATGTAGTCCTGCGGGGCCACCGTGGAGCTGAAGTAGATGGGCCGCTTCCAGTTGTTGGTGGCTATCATATCCAGAATCACCAGGTTTTTCTTCTCGATGGCGCGCTTGCCCATGCTCCAGTCGAGGCGGTCGACAAGCTGGTTTTTGCGGTCTTCGGGGATGATGCCGAGCGATTTCACCGCCGTGGTATCCACGGGCAGGTAAAACTGGCTGGTCGGGAAGGTCGATACCTCGGGGCCGCCCTCGCCGTACTGCTGGCGCAGCAGCGGGCTGTTCTGGCCCAGCAGGCTGATGAACTGCTTGAGGTCAAGCTCCTTCACCGCCGCGTTGGGGTTGTAGTACAGGATGTCGTTGTTGCCCTGCATGTAGTTGGCGTCGCTCATCGAGATGGGCAGCGGCTGCGAGAGGTAAGCGCGGCGCTTCATCTGCTGGATGTACCAGTCGGTGTTCAGGTACGAGAGCACGGCTACGCGCACGTCGGTTCGCACGCCTTCTACCTCCTGGGCGTACCAGAGCGGGAAGGTGTCGTTGTCGCCGTTGGTGAACAGAATGGCGTTCGGCGCGCAGCTATTGAGCAGGTTCTTGGCCGAGTCCACCGAGTTGTAGCGGCCCGAGCGGTTGTGGTCGTCCCAGCCCTGCGCCGCCATGATGCCCGGCGCAAGCACGCCCAGCAAAATAGCTACCGTGGCCCGCGCCCCATCAGCCTGCACGGCCGACTTGATGAGCTCGGCAATGCCCAGCACGCCCAGCCCTATCCAGATGGCAAACGCGAACGTGGCCCCCGTGAAGGTGTAGTCGCGCTCGCGCGGCTCCAGCGGCGGCTGGTTGAGGTACACGATGATGGCCAGGCCCGTAAACAGGAACAACAGGCCCACTACCAGCGCGTCGTTGCCGCGCTTGTACACTTGAAAGAATAAGCCAATGAGCCCCAGAATGAGCGGGATGGCAAAGAAGTTATTGTGCGCGAAGCTCTGGCCAATGCGCGGCGGCAGCGAATTAACCGAGGCGCTCATAGGCGTGACCACGCCGGCCTGCTGAATGTCGGACTCGCGGCCGATGTAGTTCCAGCCGAAGTAGCGCCAGAACATGTGGCCCATCTGGTACTTGAAGAGGAAGCCCCAGTTGTCGGCCGCCGAAATGGGGTAGTACACCTGCTGGTTGGTTTGCGGGTCGGTGTAGCTGCGGATGTCCACGCCCCACTTCTTATACTCCTCGATGTGGGCCGGGTCGGGGCTGTAGATGCGCGGCAGCAGCACCTTGTCCTTCGAGTCGTAGGCGTATTCGCCCTGGGTCGGCACCTCTTTGTATTTGCCATTTTCGCGCACGTAGCGCGGGCTGGCGGGCAGCGTAACCGGCCGGCCTTCCTCGTCGCGGGCCACGTCGGCCGTGAACTGCGGGCCGTAAATGAGCGGGCGCGAGCCGTACTGCTCGCGCTTGAGGTAGCTCACGAAGGAGAGCACGTCGTTGGGGTTGTTCTCGTTGATGGTGGGCAGGAACGACGCCCGAATCGGTACCACGAGGTAGGTCGAGTAGCCAATCAAGATGAACACGAAGCACAGCATGGCCGTGTTCAGCAGTTGGCTGCGGCGGCGGTACGACACCCGGAAGCCGAACCAGATGAGCCCACCGGATAGCAGCAGGAAGATAATCAGCCCCGCGCCGTAGGGCAGGCTGACATTATTGATAAAGAACACCTCGAACCAGCCCGCCAGCGTGGGCAGGCCCGGAATGATGCCCACCAGCACCGAGCCCACGATGATGAGGCTGACCACCAGCGTAATAATGCCGCCCACCAGATTGGGCTTGGCCGCGCGGCGGTAGTAGTAGATGAAAGCCAGTGCCGGCACGGCCAGCAGGTTCAGCAAGTGAACGCCGATGCTGAGGCCGATGGCGTAGGCAATGAGGATGAGCCACTTGTCGGAGTCGGCCTCGTCGGCGTACTCTTCCCACTTCATCATTATCCAAACCACCACGGCCGTGCAGAGGCTCGACATGGCGTACACCTCGCCCTCCACGGCATTAAACCAGAACGAGTCGGAAAACGCGAAGCTGAGCGCCCCAATAGCGCCCGCACCCAGGATGAGCAGCGTTTGGCCGCCGGTCGGGGCGGGCGTTTCGACTTCAAACTCGCCCCGCGCCAGCAGCAGCTTGCGCCCCAGCCGGGTGATAATCCAAAACAAAAACAGCACCGTGAACGCGCTGCTCAAGGCCGACAGGGCATTGACGAGCACCGCTACCTTGGTGACGTCGCCGAAGCTGAAGAGCGACATGAGGCGGCCCAGCAGCAGGAAGGTGGGCGCGCCCGGCGGGTGCGGCACCAGCAGCTTGTAGGAGCAGGCGATGAACTCGCCGCAGTCCCAGAACGAGGCCGTGGGCTCCAGCGTGAGCAGGTAGGTGGCCAGGGCAATGGCGAACACCAGCCAGCCTACAATGTTGTTTTTTTTACGAAAAGCTTGCATGAAGTAAGAAATGTAGAGACTGACCGACTTGCTGCCTGCAAAGCAAGAAGTCAGGTAAGAAATGCTGCCTCGCGAAAGCAGTCCTTTGGAGCCTGCCAGGAAATGGACTGCCTAGTTATTCAAAAAAAGTATTGCTTAAAACTTACTAATTAGTAAGATACCTGTTACTACCCAGTGGCTAGGGAGGGCGGCATCAAGTTAAAAAAGCAGGTTTGACCCGCGAATTAATTGGCCGCCAAAACCCAGTGGTAGCCGTGCAAAAGTAGCTGAAACAGGCTATACTAACTGGTAAAGGGCACCGGTACGTAGCGCACCAAGGCCGCTATCGCAAGCCAGCGGCACTCCTTCAGTCAGCCCGTATCGGGCAGTAGCGGGCGCTCGACCACCAGCGCACCACAATGAGCGTAAGTATTTTTTGCATCGAGGCGGCGGTAGGGCTTTCGGCCGGTGAGTTAAGGTCTTCGGGCGAGTGACGCGGCGGGGCTGCCCTCCGTTGCACGGCCTGAGCAACAGAATAGTATCCTGCGCAGAATTCAACTGGGCGAGCGGCCCAGCGATACCACAACTGCGGTAGCCAAGCGCACTAAACGCATCGGCGGGGCGACTCAGCCAGAGTCGCCCCGCCGATGCGTTGGGCTACGCCGCCCGGTGGGCTGCCGACAAGCGCGTTGTCGGTTGCGTTGCTAGGCCAGCAGGCCGGCCGTGGCCGCAGGCTCGATTTTCTTCACCAGGCCTTGCAGCACCTTGCCGGGGCCGCACTCCAGGAAGGTAGTAGCGCCGTCTTTGGCCATGGCCTGCACGCTCTGGGTCCAGCGCACGGGGGCCGTGAGCTGGGCCAGCAGGTTGGCTTTAATCGCAGCGGGGTCGGTGTGGGGGGCGGCGTCCACGTTCTGGTACACGGGGCAGCGGGCGGGCTGGAAGGTCGTTTTTTCGATGGCCTCGGCCAGCGCGGCCTGGGCCGACTGCATCAGGGGCGAGTGGAAGGCGCCGCCCACGGGCAGCGGCAGGGCACGCTTGGCGCCGGCGGCTTTCAGGGCCTCGCAGGCTTTATTAATGCCTTCGACAGAGCCAGAAATAACGAGCTGGCCGGGGCAGTTGTAGTTGGCGGCCACTACTACGTCGCCGCCAGCCGAGATTTCCTGGCACACGCGCTCCACCACGTCGTCGGCCAAACCCAGGATGGCGGCCATTGTGCCGGGCTGCTCGTCGCAGGCGGCTTGCATGGCCTGGGCGCGGCGGGCCACCAGTGGCAGCGCATCGGCAAAGGATAGCACGCCAGCCGCCACCAACGCCGAAAACTCGCCCAGCGAGTGCCCGGCCACCATGGCGGGCTGCACCTCGCGCTGGGCCATAAACTGCGCCACCGAATGCACGAACACGGCGGGCTGCGTGACGTCGGTGCGGCGCAAATCGGCTTCGGTGCCGCTGAACATGATGTCCGTCAGGCTGAAGCCCAGAATGTCGTTGGCCTGCGTGAGCAGAGCGCGGGCGGCTTCGCTTTGGTCAAACAGCTCGCGGGCCATGCCCGGAAACTGGCTGCCCTGGCCCGGAAAAACAACGGCCGTAGCGCCAGCGGTGGGGTCGGAAGGTGTCAAGGGAGTGGAGAGTTTTGAGTTAGGAGTTTTGAGTCTGGCCAAATGGTTTTCAGGTAAAACCCTGGCTAGTCGGGCAGCAAAATCTGCCCTTTCGCGGGCAAACTTAGCGCAAAAAAAGCCGCCCCTGTCTGGGGCGGCTTTCTCTGAAAACGCTATTGGGTAGGGCTAGCGCACTATTTCTACCCAGCCCTTGAAGGTGCGCTTGGTGCGGGCAAAGTCGGCAAACTCGACCTCGGCCAGGTAGTAGTACACGCCATCCGAGGCTTTGGTGGCGCTGCCGGCTTCGCCGTAGGCCCCGCCGCCATCCCAGTTGATGTAGGGGTCCTGGTCGCTTTCGTACACCTTGCGGCCCCAGCGGTTGAAAATCTGGATATGGGTGCGGGTGATGGGGCTGCTGGTTTTGGGGCGGAACTTCTCGTTCAGGCCCTGCACGTCGTTGTTGGGGGTGAAGATGTTGGGCAGGATGAAGAACACGCACTCATCCTGGCAGGCAATGTTGCTGACGGCGCTACGCACGCCGCTCGGGCTCACGGCCTGCACGGCGTAGCAGCCCGCGCCGTTGGTCAGGTTGCGGTGCAGGTAGGTAAACTGCGTGCCGGCCACCGAGTCGAGCAGCGCCAGCGGGCCATCGGCCGTGGTGCGGTAGAACAGGCGGAAGTAGGCGATATCGGTGCTGCACCCGGTGGGCGTGTTGCCCACCGTCCAGCGCAGGCGGTTCTGGTAGCGCTGGTTTTGCAGCGGGAAGTTCGAGCCCAGGTTCAGCCCTGCCAGACTGTCGCAGTTGGTAGGGGCCAGCGTGAGCACCGGCGTGCAGGGCGTGGGGATGAGGGCCGCGCACTGCTCCTGGCTGTTGTTAATAAGGTTAGTGTAAATGAGCTGGTTGAGCGAGTTCACCGGCGTGGCGTACTGGCCATTGGTTTGCACGTAGTAGCAATACGTTTGGCCGCGCACCAGCGTGGGGTCCTGGTCGGTATAGCTGCCGCTGGCCGTGCCGCCCGTTACGGTCGCAATTTGGGCGTAGGCCCCGGTAGTACCCGTGCGGCGGAAAATGCGGGTAGGCTGCTTGGTATTGTCCCAGGGTACCTGGTAGGCCCAGGTGAGGGCGTTGGTGTTGGTGAGGCCGTTGGGCACCAAGCTCAAGCGCACGCTGCTGGCCAGCGGGGCAGTTTCGGTAGTTTCGGGGCTGCCCGGCTGGTTGGTAGCCGCGCTGAAGAACACCAGCTGGTAGGTGTACTGCGCGGCCTGCGTGTTCACGTTGTCGACGTAGGTAGTGTCGGTCAGGCTGGTTTTGGTCGCTACCAGCGTGAAGGGGGCCGCGCCCGTGGCGCTACGGCTGAGGCGGTAGCCCAGCGGCGCGTTGAAGCTAGTGCCGGTGCTGGGCAGCGGCTTGGTCCACTTCACCGAAATCTGGCCGGTAGGGCTGGTGCTCAGCACGTCCACGTTGGTAATCTGCGCCGAGCGCCCGCCCAACGTGATGCACGCCTCGTTGGACACGATGCTGGAGCCGCCCCCCGGCAGCGGAAATTCCGCATAGATGCGGTACGAATACGTGCGGCCCCGCACCAAGCCAGCCCCGCCGTTGGTATCGTTGAAGGCTGTCACGTTGGCCGGCACACTGCCGATGAGCTGATAGCCCGCCCCGGCCGGAATGCCCGTTTCGCAGGCGCTGGGCGTGTACGGGAAACAGCCTTCGCGCCGGTAAATGCGGATGGTTGGTAGTTGCCCGGCCACGCTGGTGGTTTGGCAGCCATAAGGATTCCAGCTCAGCAAGATGGCCCCGCTGCCGTTGGGTGCGGCTTGCAGGTTGGTCGGCGCAGGCCCGATTACGGTGATGCGCCAGGTCTTCTCGTCAATCAGAGGCGGGTCGGGGGCGCGGGGCGTGTCCTGCGCCTTAAACACAACCAGGTAGGGTAGCGCCGCCACATTGGTGCAGTTAGGCGTCCAGCGGAAGGTGCCCACGGCGCGGGGCGGTCCCTGCGTGCTTTGGGTAAATGAGCCGGTGGCCGAGGGCAGCATGCCGCCGTAGGCGAACAGCTGCACCGCCGTGGCCGGCGAGGCCGCGCTGTTGCCATCCACGGCCGTCACGTTCTTGATAATCTGCGAGCCAGCTACTACGCAAGTATCTCGCGGAATGGTAATGATGGGCGGCAGGTTGTTGGTCGCCTCTACGTTTATCTGCATGTCGCGCACTACCTCCCCTATCTTATAGGCCGGGGCCAAGGCCGTGCGCCGCCATTCTTCCACTACTATTGCCACGTTGTACACGCCCAGCCGCACGGGGGCGTTCCAAGTTAGCTGCCCATTTCTATCTATTGAGAATGTAGCCGGGGCCCCGCCCGGCGCACCTTGGAAGGGTACCGTCAAAGGCGGACCGTTTACGAAAATGCTCGGGTTGTTAGGGAATTGGAACCCAGTCGTGATACTGGGCACGGGCGTGTAGTTGGCCGGCGGGTTGCTGGGGTAATTGATTACCTGCCGGCTTTCCGTGATGCGGAAGCCCAGCGAATCGCCGTCGGCATCGAAGGCGGCCGGGTTGTGCAAAAACACCTGGCCCGCCGCCGCGATGTCGATGGCGGGCGCTTTCAGCACCGGCAGGTGGTTGAAGCCGATGCCCGGCAGCGTCGAGATGGTGGTATTGAGGTAGAACGTCTGCCCTACCGAGCCCACCATGTTCACCACGTTGGCCACCCGGTTGGCTTCCACAAACGACACGTTGTAGATACCTCCGCCGGGGTAGGTGTGGTCGAAGTAGAACGTCAAGACGCTGGTATTCAACCGTGCGACGTTATTCGTTAGCGTTACCTCGCTGGTTTTAGCTACCGGCCCCGAGTTGGTACCATCGCCGAAGTAGAGCGTGGCGTTGGGCTGCTGCGCCTGGGTAGGGTCGCGGTAGAGCGTCAGCTTAAAGAAAATGCGGTTGGGATTGCGCGTAGGCGTAGTATCCACCTTAGCCTGAATGTCACCAGCCCGCAGGTGGGTGGCGTGGGCCGTGGCCGGAACCAGCCAGCCCAGCGCCAGCAGTAGCAAACCCAACAGCCACGCGCCGGGCCGGCGCGGAGGCTTCGCAGAGGAAAGAATTTTCATAAAACTAAAGTAAGCGCGTTGCGGGTGATTCCTTCATAGCCAGGCGGCTAGCAGAACAACCTTTTTTGCAGAAGTTAGTTGTGGGTGGGAAGTTTCAGGCTTAACGGCAACGGCGCTATATTGATTCATGCCCGGCCGCAAGTCGGGATTAATGCAATATTTAACCATTCTAAATAGCACGCCGCCGGGCGGCCGCGCTTGGGAGGCACCCCGCCCGGCGCTACCTTTGGGCGGATTAAGTAAGTTCTTTCTTTGTTAATAATTGTATGAATTGGTTTACCAAAACCTTCACTAGCAGCATCGGCCGCAAGATTATCATGTCCCTGACGGGCTTGTTTCTCTGCACCTTCCTGGTAGTACACCTGGTGGGCAACCTCCAGCTCTTCAAAAACGACGACGGGGTCGCGTTCAACGTGTACTCGCACTTCATGGGCCACAACCCCATCATCCGCACCGTGGAGTGGGGTCTGGTGCTGGGCTTCGGCTTCCACATCTACGAGGCGCTGATGCTGACGCTGCGCAACAAGAAGGCCCGCACGCACGGCTACGCCAAGTGGGAAGCCAAGCAAAATTCGGAGTGGACCTCGCGCAACATGGGCATTCTGGGCTCTATCATCCTGGTTTTCCTGATTGTCCACCTCTACAATTTCTTCTGGCGCGCCCGCTTCGGCACGCCCGACCCGGACATCAACCACAACGACAACCTCTACAAAGTAGTGGTAACGTCGTTTCACCAGCTTTGGTATGTGGTGCTGTACGTGGCGGCGCAGGCCAGCCTGGGCTACCACCTGTGGCACGGCTTCCGCTCGGGCTTCCAGACGCTGGGCCTGAACCACCGCAAATACATGCCGCTCATCAAGAACTTTGGCTACGCTTTCGCTGTCGTGGTTTCGGCCGGCTTCGCTTCGATGCCGCTGTATTTCTACTTCTTCACCAACGAGCAAGGCGCGCTGAAAGACGGCGTGGCGCTCACGGTGAAGCACCTCACGCTGGCTTTCAACTAAGTGTTACGCTAGTAGGCAGTTGGGTAGGCAGGCTTTTCGGTAAGTTGCTTGCTACTTGACCACCTATCCCTTCGACTACCTAACCACCCAATTAAGATATGGTACTGAACTCCAAAGCGCCCGCCGGCCCCCTAGCCGAGAAGTGGGACAAGCACAAGTTCAACGTTAAGCTCGTAAACCCGGCCAACAAGCGGAAGTACGACGTGATAGTGGTGGGCACCGGCCTGGCCGGCGCGGCCGCCGCCGCCTCGCTCGCCGAGCTGGGCTACAACGTAAAGGCCTTCACTTACCACGACTCGCCGCGCCGGGCGCACTCCATCGCGGCGCAGGGCGGCATCAACGCTGCCAAGAACTACCAGAACGACGGCGACTCGGTGTTCCGTTTGTTCTACGACACCATCAAGGGCGGCGACTACCGCGCCCGCGAAGCCAACGTGTACCGCCTGGCGCAGGTGTCGGTGAACATCATCGACCAGTGCGTGGCCCAGGGTGTGCCCTTCGCCCGCGAGTACGGCGGGCTGCTGGCCAACCGCTCGTTTGGCGGCGCGCAGGTATCGCGCACGTTCTACGCCCGCGGCCAGACCGGGCAGCAGCTGCTACTGGGTGCCTACTCGGCTCTGAGCCGGCAGGTAGCCTACGGCAAAGTGAAAATGTACACCCGCTCGGAAATGCTCGACGTGGTGGTGGTTGACGAAGAGGTCAACGGCAAGCTGGAAAAGCGGGCCCGCGGCATCATCACGCGCAACCTCATCACGGGCGAGGTAGAAACGCACGCGGCCCACGCCGTGGTGCTGGCCACCGGCGGCTACGGCAACGTGTTCTACCTGAGCACCAACGCCATGTACTGCAACGTGACGGCTCCGTGGCGCGCGCACAAGAAGGGTGCGTTCTTCGCCAACCCCTGCTTTACCCAGATTCACCCCACCTGCATCCCGGTATCGGGCGACTACCAGTCGAAGCTGACGCTGATGTCGGAGTCGCTGCGCAACGACGGCCGCGTGTGGGTGCCCAAGACCAAGGAGATGGCCGAGCGCCTGCGCAAAGGCGAAATCACGGCGACCGACATCAAAGAAGACGACCGCGACTACTTCCTAGAGCGCAAGTATCCCGCCTTTGGTAACCTCGTGCCGCGCGACGTGGCCTCGCGCAATGCCAAGCAAATGTGCGACGAAGGCCGCGGCGTGGGCTCGACGGGCCTGGCCGTGTACCTCGACTTTGCCGACGTTATCAAGCGCACCAGCGCCGAAGCGGTAAGCCAGAAGTACGGCAACCTTTTCGAGATGTACGAAAAGATTACCGATGAAAACCCCTACAAGCTGCCAATGCGGATTTACCCGGCGGTGCACTACACCATGGGCGGCCTGTGGGTTGACTACAACCTGCAAACCACCATCCCCGGCCTCTACGCCACGGGCGAGTGCAACTTCTCGGACCACGGTGCCAACCGCCTCGGCGCTTCGGCCCTGATGCAGGGCCTAGCCGACGGCTACTTCGTGATTCCGTACACCATCGGCGACTACCTGGCCAACACGGCCCCCAAGCCGGTGACCACCGACCACCCGGCTTTTGCTGAGGCGAAGGCCGGCGTGCAGGCCCGCGTCGAGCAGCTGCTCGCCATCAAAGGCAACCGCACGCCCGATGAATTCCACAAAAAGCTCGGCCATCTCATGTGGGAGTATTGCGGCATGGCCCGCAATGCTGAAGGCTTGCGTTACGCCAAAGGCGAAATCGCCAAGCTGCGCAAGGAGTTCTGGAGCGACGTGAAAGTGGTAGGCACCGGCGAGGAGATGAACCAGGCGCTGGAGAAAGCCGGCCGCGTGGCCGACTTCATCGAGCTCGGCGAGCTGATGGTAGACGACGCCCTCGACCGGAACGAAAGCTGCGGCGGCCACTTCCGCGAGGAATACGCCACCGAAGATGGCGAGGCCATGCGCCGCGACGATGAGTACGCCTACGTAGCTGCCTGGGAGTACATGGGCGAAAACCAGCCCGAGCGCCTCAACAAGGAAGAGCTGGTGTTCGAAAACGTGAAGCTGACTCAGCGCAGCTACAAATAATAACTTGATTGTCATGCTGAACGCAGTGAAGCATCTCGCGGGCAGCAGTAATTACCTACTATCACCACGGCGCGAGCGAGATGCTTCACTGCGTTCAGCATGACGTTTTACTATAATGGCTGGAAGTAACCCCAACGCTAAACCCATGAACCTGACGCTGCAAGTGTGGCGCCAGCCCAACCGCCAGACGGAAGGACGCATGGTAGACTACCAGGTAAAAGACATTTCGCCCGATATGTCGTTCCTGGAAATGCTCGACGTGCTCAACGAGGACTTGCTGCACCAAGGGCAAGACCCGGTGGCCTTCGACCACGACTGCCGTGAAGGCATCTGCGGCTCGTGCGACCTATTCATCAACGGCCGTTCGCACGGCCCCGAGAAAGGCACGACCACCTGCCAGCTGCACATGCGCAAGTTTTCGGATGGCGACACCATCACCATCGAGCCCTGGCGCGCCACCTCGTTCCCGGTCAACAAGGACTTGAGCGTAGACCGCTCGGCCCTCGACCGCATCATTCAGGCCGGTGGCTACGTGAGCGTGAACACCGGCGGCGCGCCCGACGGCAACGAGATTCCGATTCCGAAAGAAATTGCCGACCGCGCCTTTGAGGCGGCTACCTGCATCGGCTGCGGCGCGTGCGTGGCAGCTTGCAAAAATGCCTCGGCCATGCTCTTCGTATCGGCCAAGGTATCGCAGCTCGCGCTACTGCCGCAGGGCAAGGTAGAAGCCCAGACCCGCGTAGAAAACATGGTGGCCCAGATGGACATCGAAGGCTTCGGTGCCTGCTCTAACATCGGTTCGTGCGCGGCCGAGTGCCCGGTGGGCATTTCGCTGGAGAACATCGCTATTCTGAACCGCGAGTTTTTGACGGCTAAAGTGGCTTCTAACAACTTGGCGTAAGTAGTTTCTACTCATCCCAAAAGCGCAAGGCGCGGCAGTTTCTGCCGCGCCTTTTTTGATGGTCCCGGTAGCTCTTTGAACTAACGGAATATTACTGCTATTCTGACCTCAATCTATACTTATTTGTAAAGTGCATGACTAGAAGACAATCACTATTTCAAATCATGACTGTTGCTTCCTGTGAGTTCAATGCATATTTCCTCGAAATTTACTGCTATCACCAGCGTGGGAGCGGCGGGGGCAAAATACTCAACTAGCACCTGTGGTTGCCCATCGGCAGTAGCGGTCCCAATGGCAGCGGGCAACCCGTGCATTACCACGCGGTAGGTGGCGTAGCTGGGTTGGTAGTCGCCTTCGATTTCCTGGCTGATTAGCAGCGAATTTTCATCGCCTACCACCGTAAAGCGGCGCACCGACTGCTGGCCCTGCTGGTAGCCGTAGCCCTCGCCGCCGTCGTCGTATAGCACGCTTTGGTGGGTGCCGTTTTTGAAATAGACGTGCAGCGTGAGTTCCTCTACTGGCTTTTCGCCCACGTATTGCAGCACGGGCTGCATGGGCAGCACGGCCCCGGCCCGCACGTAGAGCGGAATGCGGGTGAGGTCGGCGGCGGCCCACACTTCGCGGCCGCCAGCCGTGGGCGCGTCGTCCCAGTAGTAATACCACTCGCCCCGAGGCAAATACAGCCAGCGGCCTTCGGCCCCGGCCTGCGTCACGGGGCAGACTAATAGATTATCGCCAAAGCCAAATTCAGCCTGGCGCAGGTAGGTTTCGGGGTCGTGCTGGTCGAGGAAGGTGAGCGGGCGCAGCATGGGCGTGCCGCGCGTGCTGTACTGCCAGAAGGCCGTGTACACGTAGGGCAGCAGCTGGTAGCGCAGCTCGATAAACTGCCGCGCCAAGCTCGTAAACGGCTCGCCAAAGCTCCAAGGCTCTTGGTCGCCGTGGTCGCCGCTGCTGTGGGTGCGGAAAAATGGGTGAAAAGCTCCCAGCGCCACCCAGCGGGCATACAGCTCGCCGCCCGGCGTGCCGATAAAGCCGCCAATATCGGAGCCCGCGAAGCTGAAGCCGCTGATGCTGAGGCGCTGGCACTGCACATTGGCCAGCGCCAGATGCTCCCAGGTGGCCACGTTGTCGCCGGTCCACACGCAGGCGTGTCGCTGCCCGCCCGCGTAGGTGCTGCGCGTGATGGCAAACGGCCGGTTGGGGTGGCCGAAGCGCGCCGCGCCTGCCGCCGTGGCGCGGGCCATCTGCATGCCGTAGATGTTGTGGGCCTTGCGGTGCGAGCCCGGCTGCCCGTCGTAGCCAAAGCGCACGTCGTCGGGGAAGGTGCCGCGCTCGAACACGGCCGGCTCGTTCATGTCAGTCCAGATGCCGCGCACGCCCACGTCCTGCATCAGGCCCTCAAACAGGCCGGCCCACCACGCCCGCACCTCGGGCCGGGTGTAGTCGGGAAAGTGGCACGGGCCGGGCCACACCGAGCCGCGCATCAGCGGCCCATCGGCCCGGCGGCAGAAGTAGTCGTTTTCTACTCCCTCTTGATACACGGCATAATCGGGGTCGATTTTGATGCCGGGGTCGATAATCACCACCAGCTTAAACCCATCCTCGGCCAGCTCGCGCACCAGCCGCCGGGGCTCGGGGAAGTGCTCGGGGTGCCAGGTAAAGCAGCGGTAGCCATCCATGTAGTCAATATCGAGGTACATGGCATCGCACGGAATGCGGCGCGCGCGCAGGCCCTGCGCTATCTCGCGCAGGTTGCTGTCGGGGAAGTAGCTCCACTTGCATTGGTGGTAGCCCAGCGCCCACAGCGGCGGCAGCGGCGGCGGCCCGGTGAGGCAGGTGTAGGCCTCGGCCACGTCGAGCAGCGCCGGCCCGGCGATAAAATAGTAGTTCAGCTCGCCGCCCTCGGCCCCGAAAGAGGTAGCGTCGGGCCGCTCGGCCGCGAAGTCGAAGTGCGCTTTGAAGGTATTATCGAAGAAAATGCCGTGCGCCCGGCCCTGGTGCAGCACGTAGTAAAACGGGATGTTCTTGTACAGCGGGTCGCGGCCGCGCTCATAGCCGTAGGTGTCGGAGCCCCAGTTCACGAGGCGCTGCCCGCGCAGGTTGAGGCTGGTGGGCTTGTCGCCGAGGCCGTAGTAGGCCGCCCCAGCGGGCACGTGGTGGCTTAGCTGCACGTGGTCGTTGCCGGTGTCGTCGTCGTAGCGCCAGTGAAAGCCCTTTTCGTCGGCGCTCAGCACGGTGCCCGCGTGGTCGAGCACGCGGGTGCGCAGCGTGGCCTTTTCGACCACGCACACGAGCTGCGCCGTGGCGAGGCGGTATTGGTCGGCTTCCTCCTTGAAATTCAAGAAAGTAGGCACGGATGGGCGCGTAGGATACGGCTCGTCAGGGCCGGGCAGGGCGTAGCTGAAATCGGGCTCGGCCGGGGCGCCGGGCGGCAGGTAGCGAAAGCGCAGGATGCCATCGGCCACGGCGTGCAGCAGCAGGCGGGTACCGTTTTGGGTGGTGAAGGTGAAGCTGAAATCAGTGGTTTGGGCGGCGTGCGCCACGGGGCCGGGCCGCTGCTCGCGCTGGCCGTGGGCGGCCAGGTCGTTGAGCATGTAGTTATTTTCCTGGAGAAAATTGGGCATAAAACGGGGCGGCGCGCGGCAGGGGGCCGCACGCCCGGCTAGGGCGATAAGAAAAGGCTACCGCCCGAAAGTACGGCCGATAATTTAGCTTTTGCGCAGCTTATCAACTTGCAAAAAGACAAGCTGAAACCAGTTTAGCGCCGTGGCGTGGAGGTTATTTTTTGGATTTTGCAACCAACCTACGGCACCTGGCCCCGTTATTCGTGGGCGTATTCCCTGCCCATGAGTTTGCCCGCCACCCCTCCCGTTGCCGTCCTGGTTTTAGCCTGGGATGAAACCACGCCCGCCGCCCGCGTGCTGGTAGAAGCCCCCGAAACCGCCGCGCCGGCCGTGGCCTCGGTGGCGGTGCTGGTGCCGGCCGGCCCCGCCACGGCCGCGCTCACGACGGAAGAATACCTGCCCCTCGCCTCCAGCCTGGAACTGCTGGCTCCCGAGCTGCCAGCCGAAGTAGTCGCTACCGAAGAAAAATACCCAGTTGCCGAAGCGGCAGAGGCCACGACCAACGCGCACCAAGCTCACCCCACCGAGAACAACTACCAGGCAGAAGGAGCCACCGCCACCAACGGCGAGCCAGCAGCCCCAGCTACCGAAGCAGCCGAAGAAGCGCCGTCCCCAACAACCCCAGCCGCCACTGAAGCACCCGATACAAACCCGCTGCCCGCCACCGCTGAAGCTGTTGCCCCTTCCCTACCCGCTGCCACGACGGCCGCGCTAGTCAAGCCGGCGCTAGTGTGGCAGGAGGTTCGCATACTGCATTTTACCCGCGCCACGTTGGTTGAGCCGATGCTGGTGTGGGCAGGCGTGGCCGCCACGCCCGCCGCGCCTTATACCGGCAACTCGGCACATAGTCTGAGCGCCCCGGCTACCTCAGAAGCTGGTCACTCGGCCGTGGCAGCCGCCTACCTGGCGGGCGCGGGTAGCGCGGCCTCGGCGTTGGGCGCGCTACGCGAGCCAGAACTGCCCGGCGGCGGACTGACTCAGGCGCCAGATGACTCGCCGGCTATTAGGTCGCTACCAGTTTACCCGCCCGCCGAGCTGCCCGCCGCCCCCGACGCCGAGGCAGATGCCACGCCCGCAGCCAGTGCCGACCAGCCGCTACTGGGCATCGAAGCCTCGACTACCGAGCTCGGCGAAGAAGCGTCCGACCCCTCGAGCGATTTCGCCGTTGATGTCAGCCCGGTGCAAGCCAAGCCTGCCCAGCTTGCCGCGCCCGCTGAAGCCACTGCGTCTACGCCAGTAGAAGCCGAAACGTCACTGCTGCCAGCGCCCGGAGTTGCAGCAGTTTCGGCTGCCACTTCGGGCGCACTGCACCCGGCCGGCCGGCCGTTCGACGCGCCCGACCTCAATTTTCAGATTATCCAGTACGCGCGCCGGGCCGTGTCGCAGGCGCTGGCCGAGCAGCCATTCGGTGTTATTTATGCGCCGGCCTGGCCTACCTGGCTGGCCGCCCAGGAGCTGCGCCACCGCAGCGGCCAGCCGCTGGTGCTGCACCTGGCCCAGCTCGCGGCCGCCGACGATGAGCTCATTGACCTGGCCGCCGGCTGGGTGGCCGAAATTCAGCGCCAGGCCTTGCACCGCGCCGACCTCATCCTCACCGAAACGCCCGCCCTGGCCCAGCGCCTGCGCCACGAGTTGGCCTTGCCTGCCCACCGCGTGCGCGCCGTGCCGGCCGCCGACGCGGCGGCCGTGGCGCTGGCCCTGGGCGGGGTGGTGAGGGAGTAATTTCTGGTTGCATCCGTCCGTCATGCTGCGCGCAGCGGAGCGGAGTCGAAGCATCTCTATCGGTGAACTAACCACTACGGTTTAACCACGAAGCGGCAGAGATGCTTCAGCTCCGCTTAGCATGACGGGTAGTACCCGTACTTTTGCGCCCCATGACGGACTTTGAACAGGAATTTGACGCGGCGCTCGAAGACGACCCGCGCACCGGCGACGTATTCGTGGTAGCGCCTTTTTCGGTGGCCGACACCTACGGCACCAAGGAAACGCTGCCCGTGGCCACGGCCATCGACGGCTTCCCGTACCGGGGCGAGCTCACGGCCATCGGCGATGGCTACCACGCCCTGGTGATACCCCGCGAGGTGCGCCGCGCCGTGGGCAAAACCGTGGGCGATGTGCTGCACGTGGCCCTGCGCCACGACCGCGAAGAGCGCGTAGTAGACCTGCCCGAAGACCTGGCCGCCGCCCTCGCCGAAAACGCCGCCGCCCAGGCGTTCTTCAAAAAGCTCGACAAGCCCGACCAGCGCGCCTACGTGCGCTACCTCAAAGGCGGCCGCAGCCCCGAGGCCCGCGCCAAGCGCCTCACCGAAACCGTGTACCGCCTCAGCGTGGGTCGCAAGCGCGACACCGGCAACGGGTAGTATCGTGAGCCTATCTGGTCATGCAGCGCGCAGCGAAGCATCTCGCGTGGCGCAGTAATCAATAACGTTTGCAAACGTCAGCACACGAGATGCTTCGCTGCGCGCTGCATGACAGCTGTATCACTGATTCCCTAAACAGCCTCAAAGCCAAAAAAGCCGCCGGATGAAGCATCCGGCGGCCTTTTACATTCACTTAAAATCAACTACTCCAGCACCAGGCGAGCCGACTGCTGACCGGCGCGCACCACGTACACGCCTTTGGCGAGGCTGGTGGGTAGCGACAGGGTAGCCTTGCCGGTGGCATCGGCGCGTACCGACAGCACGGCGCGGCCCAGCACGTCGAGCACCTGCACCGTAGCGCCGGCCTCAGCCCCGCTGAGCGTGGTAGCGGCCTGCGTGGGGTTAGGGAATAAGGCTATCCGGGCGGCCGACGCACCCGCCGTGGTGGCCAGCGGCGTGGCCGAAATGGTGACGAGGTAGTCCTCTGTTTCGCCGTACCAGTTGCAGCCGGTGGTGCAGCCGGTGGCGGTATTGGTGGTGCAGGCATCGGCAGCGGTGAGGGCGCCATTGCGCCAGCGCACGCGCAGGCGGGTGGGGCCGGCTAGCGCCGTGGCGGGCACTACCAGCGCTACCGGGAACACCACGTCGGTGCCGGTGAGGCTGGAGTTGCCAACCAGCGTGTATTCGCTGGCGTCGAACACGCCATTCTGGTCGTAGTCAACCCACAGGCCGCCCTGCGAGCCGGTGTTGTTCGAGCGCACCGTGATGCTGAGGTTGGTGGTGGCGCCGCGGTTCAGGGTAGTAGTGTAGGCGGTGTTGGTGGTGAAGTCGCCGTAGCCGTTGGTCGAGTTGGCGCCGGTAGCGTTGGTGAAGCCGGGCGCGCCGGGCAGCGTTACGCTCTTGATGTACTCATTGGTACCCGTGCTGATAACTGCGCAGTAGCAGTTGGCGAAGGGCGTTTGGGCCACCGATACCGTATTCGAAGTGGCCGACTGGGTGCTGGCGGTGCAAGTCACGACCACGCGGTAGTCGGTGGCGGCCGTTTGGCTGGCCACGGTGTAGGTGTTGCCGGTTTGGGCGGTGCCCAGGTTGGCAAAAGTGGTGCCGGTAGCCGGCTTGCTTTGCCACTGGTAGTTGAGGCCAGTGGTGCCCGCGGCCACGCCCGCCGCCGTGAGGGTAATGGTGCCGCCCGCGCAAGCCGTAGTGGCCGACGACGTAACCGTGATGGCCGGCGGGGTGCCGGTGCAGGCCGCCGGGGCCGCGATGTTGAGTAGGTAGTCTTCTACCTCGCCGTAGTTGGAGGTGCTGCTGGCCGCCGTGCACGACTGCGTATTCAGCAGCGCTACGTCGTTGCCGCCGCGCACCCGCATCTTGGTTTGGCCCGTGAGGACCGTGGCCGGAATGGCAATCGGAATAACCGACGTGCCGCTGGCCCCCGCATTGGTGCCGAGCGTGAAAAACTCGCCGCTATCGAAGGTGCCGTTGTGGTCAAAATCCACCCACACCCCGCTGAATTGCCGCGAGTCGGAGCCCATCGTGACGGAAACGGTAGCCGTGCCGCCGCTGAATACGGTCGGAATAGCTAGCGTGCCAGCGGTTTGCGCGGCCGAATAATCGGTGTAGTAAGGCGACGTATTGGTAGCCGACGAATTGCTAACGAGGGTGCCGAGCGTCACGTTGGTGATGCCATCGCTGCCGGTGCCCGAGGTTACGGGCGTGCAGTAGCAATTGAAAAAGGGGCTCTGGGCTAGTTGCACGGGGGCCGAGGTAGCCAGCGTGGTGCCCGCGGCGGCGCAGCCCACTTGGGCGCGGTACGAGGTAGCGGCCGTTTGGCCCGTGGCGGTGTAAGTAGCACTGGTGGCGCCCGCGATGTTGGTCCAGGTAGTGCCGTCCGGCGACGACTGCCACTGGAAGGTATAGCCCGTTTGCACCGCTAGGCCAGTCAGCGACAAGTAGATGCTGGTAGAAGCGCAGGCCGTTGTGAGCGTAGTAGTGCCGCCGCTGGTGGTAGTGGCCGCCGTGGTGAGGCCAGTGGGCGCCGCCGCGCACGCCGGCGTGCTACCAGCCGTCGCGGCGAGCAGCACGGTATTGCCGGCCGCCGCGGCTTTCAGAAACGTGATGCCCGTGATGTTCTTGGCGATGTTGGCCGCATCGAGCGCCAGCCGCAGCTGGTAGAAGCGTGGCCCGGCCGGCGAGCCGGTGTACTGCACCGAGTTGTCGCCCCGGCTCACGCGGCCCAGGCGCTCGCGCACCACGTTGGTTTGGCCCGTGGCAAACCAGTCGGCAATGGTCTGATTGGTAAATACCTGCGTAGTACCATCGGCGAAGTTGACGGTGACAGTGAGCACGCTAGCCGCATTGCCCGACGTGCCAATTACGTACAGTTCGTTGGCCGCGCGCGGCGTGGCAAAGCTCAGCGTGCCAGTGGCCCCCGCGCCGAACAGGCGCAGCGCGTTGTTGGCCGAGTACGAGGCCAACTGGTAGGTAATGGCGCTGTTCAGGGCGCTGGTAATCAGCCCCGAGGTTTCGAGCGCTGGGTGGGTAGTGGCCGGGTAGGTGGGGGTGTTGGGCACCTGGCCGGTGGGCCCCACATAGTCTTGTGCCATGAGGCAGTAGCCGGTGCCGCCGGTAGCCGCAGCCCCGTCGATGTCAGCGGTAGTGCTGGCGCTCACCGCGCCCGCCCCGTTGGCGATGATGTCGTGGGTAAACCCCGTGAGGGCGACCGGGGTATAGGTCGTCTGCCCCCAGGCGGGGCCAGCGCCGCAGGCCAAAGCCAGCGTCAATAGCTTTAGAACACTAGTAAACGGTTTTTTCATGCGTGAGCAGAAGATGTAGGGGAATGGAAATACTGATGGCTAAAAGTATAGCCGCCATCCTGACCGGCAAAATAATCGGTCAGTAGCTCAGCGCCTTACCTCTCCTTAACCCCTGCCTTACCCTACCAATACCCCTTGATAGCTACCCGCTAAGCTTCGCATCGGTCTAAGCCGATATTTCTTTAAGCCCGCAGCCGGGCGCGCGCATAGCCAGCTGTAGGCGCTGCTGGCCGCCACTGGTATTTCTACAAAAAACCTCCACCTCCCCCACCGACAGGCGGGAGAAGCGGAGGCTATTCAGCGGCGCGCGCTAATGCGCCAAAAACTCGGCCGGACGGCTATTTACCAGCCACCAGCACGAGCGCCGTGCGGTTGGGCAGGTAGAGGCTGAGGCGCGGGGCTTCGGCGGTGCCACCGCCACCCACGGTATCGTACACCACGCTTTCATCGAGCCGCTCGAAGCCGCCGAACGCGCCGCGGTCGGAGTGCAGGGCGAGGCGGTAGCGGCCGGCCTTGGGCACCGGAATGCCGTAGCCGAAGAAGCTTTCGGTGGGGTTGAAATTGAAGACGAACACCAGCCCGGCCCGCTCGAAGGCGATGACCTTGTTGCCATGGTCGATGTTGAGCAGTGCGGCCGGGCCTTTGATGAGCAGCTGGCGCTCGCGAGCTAGTTGCAGCATGGCTTTATCGAAAGCCAGTAGCTGCGAAAAACGCAGGTCGGGGTTGTCGGCCAGGCTCCACTGGCGGCGGGCGAAGTGGTAGCTCCAGTCGTTGCCGGCGCGGGGGAAGTCCACCCATTCGGGGTGGCCAAACTCATTGCCCATGAAATTGAGGTAGGCTTCGCCGCCCGCGCTCATCGTGATGAGTCGGATGAGCTTGTGCAGCGCCGTGGCGCGGGCGGCCTGCATGTTGCCGTCGAGCACGCCCATGTTGGTGTAGATGGCTCCGTCGTAGAGCCAGTGCGACAAGGTTTTATCGCCTACCAGGGCCTGGTCGTGGCTTTCGGCATAGGCCACGGTTTTTTCACCCTGGCGGCGGTTCACGAGCTGATGCCAGAGCTCGCCGAGGTCCCAGTCTTCGTCGCGCTTGTGCTTGAGGGTTTTAATCCAGAAATCGGGCACGCCCATGGCCAGGCGGTAGTCGAAGCCCACGCCGCCCTCGGCAATGGGCCGGCACAAACCGGGCAGGCCGCTCATGTCCTCGGCAATCAGCAGGGCCGACTTCTTGATTTCGCGCACCAGCGTGCTGGCCAGCATGAGGTACAGAATGGCGTCGTCGTCGGCATCGGGGCCGAAGTAGCTGTCATAGCCGCCGAAGGCGTGGCCCTCGCCGTGGTGGTGGTAGAGCATCGAGGTCACGCCATCGAAGCGAAAGCCGTCGAAGTGAAATTCTTCGAGCCAGTAGCGCAGGTTGCTGAGCAAAAACTGCTGCACCTCGGGCCGGCCGTAGTCAAAAAGCTTGGAGTCCCAGCCGGGGTGGTTGCCGCGCTCGCCTTTGTGGAAGTACAGGTTGCCCGAGCCGTCGAAGTCGGCCAGGCCCTCGGCCTCGTTTTTCACGGCGTGCGAATGCACAAGGTCGAGTAGCACCACGAGGCCACGATTATGAGCTTCGTTTACCAAATATTTCAAGTCTTCGGGCGTGCCGAAGCGCGAGCTGGGCGCAAAGAAATTGGCCACGTGGTAGCCAAACGAGCCGTAGTACGGGTGCTCCAGGATGGCCATCAGCTGAATGGTATTGTAGCCCTCGGCCTGGATGCGCGGCAAAATGAGGTCGGCAAACTCGCGGTAGGTGCCCACGCGGCCTTCCTCCTGGGCCATGCCCACGTGCGCCTCGTAGATAAGCGGCTGGCCCTTGGTGGCGTTGGCTACGCGGAAGGTTTTGTCGGTCCACTCGAAGGGCGTTGAGGGCACCCACAGCTGGGCCGAAAAGTCTTTGCTTTCCTCATCCTGCACGGCGCGGCGCAGGTAGGCGGGCAGGCGGTCCTTGCCCTGGCCGTGGGCCACCACGTGCAGCTTATAGCGCGAGTTGGCGGCCGGGCGGCGGCCGCTTTCGTCGTCGGCCACGAAGCCTTCCCACACGCCGGTAGTCTCGTCTTTGGTGAGCGGGTCGGCCTGACGGTTCCAGTAGTTGAAGTCGCCGACTAGGCTCACGGCCTCGGCGCCGGGCGCCCACTCGCGCACCACGTAGCCGCGGCGCTTGGCATCGTAGTGCAGGCCTAGGCGCTGGTGCGCGGTGGCGAATTTGCTGAGCGAGCCGTATTCCTTGGTGATGATGGCAAGGCGGTCGGCCAGCCGCTGCTGGCGGGCCAGCAGCACCGGCTCGAAGGGCTGGAGCCAGGTGTCTTCCTGGGTGAGAATCAGGGCGGGGGCGGCCGGGGCCGGGGCAGTAACTAAGGCGTCGGCAGACATGGGGCGAAGGGAAAATTGGGGTGCCCAAAGGTAGGCAGCCGCCCGATAGCCGGGCGGCGGTGCCTATTTTGCAGGATGCAAGCAGTTACTCGTTTTCTGGGACTTGGTTTGATGGCGGCCACGCTGGCCGGCCCCGCGCTAGGGCAGCGCGCCACCCATGCCCGCCCCGCCAAAGCCCCTTCCGCCCCCGCCACCCGCGACCAACTACCGCCCGCCGCCGCGCCCGTCGTAGCCCGCCACGCGCTGGTAGTATCGGCCCACCCGCTGGCCTCGCAGGTCGGCCGCGACATCATGCAGCAGGGCGGCAACGCCTACGACGCGGCCGTGGCCGTGCAGTTTGCGCTGGCCGTGGTGCATCCGTCGGCGGGCAATATCGGCGGCGGCGGCTTCCTCGTATACCGGGGGAAAGGAGGGGCGGTGGGCGCGCTGGATTTTCGGGAAACCGCGCCGGCCGCTGCCAGCCGCGATATGTATCTGGATAAGCAGGGCAATGTAGTGCCCAATCTAAGCACGGCCGGCGTGCTATCGGTAGGTACGCCGGGCACGGTAGCGGGCATGGTTGAATTACATAAGAAATTCGGCAAGCTGCCCTGGGCCAAGCTGGTAGAGCCAGCCGTGAAACTGGCAGGCGGAGTAAAGCTCACCGAAAAAGAGGCGGCGGGACTTAATCAGAACCACTATGCCTTTGTGCGCTATAATCCTGGCTCGGTGGCGGACTTCGTTCGTGACCACCCTACTACCGTGGTAGACTACGGGGCAACCGGCCGCACCGAACACGTCGAACGGGCCGACTCGCTATGGCACGCCGGCGACCTGTTGCAACAGCCGGCGCTAGGCATGACTCTACAGCGCATTCAGGAGCAAGGCCGGGCTGGCTTCTATGAGGGGCTCACGGCCGAGTTGATGCTGGGAGAAATGCGTGCCAGCAACGGCCTCATCACCCAGGCCGACCTCGACGGCTACCAGCCCAAGTGGCGCACGCCGCTCAAAGGCCAGTACCGCGGCTACGAAGTCATCACGATGCCGCCGCCCAGCAGCGGCGGCGTGGCCCTGCTGCAAATTTTGCAAATGCTGGAGCCGCACGACCTCGCCAAAATGGGCTACCACACGCCCGCCGCCGTGGCCCTCATCACCGAGGCCGAGCGCCGCGCCTACGCCGACCGCGCCACCTACCTCGGCGACCCAGATTTTGGCAAGGTACCGGTGGCGCAGCTACTGGCTGCGGCCTATAACAAACAGCGGGCTAGCACCATCCCGGCCGATGGCCGGGCTACGCCCAGCGCCCAGGTGGCCGCCGGCCCCGGCCTGCCCGGCTACGAAAGCCCCCAAACCACCCACTACGACGTGGTAGACGCCGAAGGCAACGCCGTGAGCTGCACCACCACTCTCAACGGGGCCTACGGCAGCAAGGTAATCGTGGCCGGCGCGGGCTTTCTGCTTAATAATGAGATGGATGACTTCTCCGCCAAGCCCGGCGTGCCCAACTCCTACGGCCTGGTAGGCGGCACCGCCAACGCTATCGCGCCCGGCAAGCGGATGCTCAGCAGCATGACGCCCACCATCCTCACCAAAGGCGGCAAGCTGGCCCTCGTGACGGGCTCACCGGGCGGCAGCACCATCATTACCAGCGTCTTGCAGTCCATCCTCAACGTAGTAGACTATGGCGGCAACGCCCAGCAGGCCGTGGCCGCCCCGCGCCTGCACCACCAGTGGCTACCTGACCAGCTCGATGTAGAAGCCGGCGCCCTCACCCCCGCCGCCGAGCAAACCTTGCAGGAAAAAGGCTTCAACCCCAGGCCCCGCGCCGGCTGGGGGCGGCTCGATGCCATCCGGGTGCTGCCCGGCGGGCAGTTGGAGGGCGGAGCCGACCCGCGCGGCGACGATGCCTCGGTGGGGTATTGAGCGTGTGTACCGTAAGCTTTAGCTTGCGAGCGAGCGCAGCGAGCAGTGCGTAAGCGAACGTTAACAGACGCAGATGCTCGCTACGCTCGCTCGCAAGCTAAAGCTTACGGTACTTGCAATGCCCTCAAAATATTCGTATCTTTGCACCAGAATTGGTATCTAATCTGAAAAGAGGGGACGCGCAGTCCCCTCTTTTTTTGCCCTACACCCCGCCTATTATGGCTCAATTTGACCGCCAACGCATTCAGCAGCTGCTCACCGAGGCCATCGGCGAGACGGGGCTGTTCGTGGTTAGCCTCACCGTGTCCGACTCGGTGCTGCCCAAAATCACCGTCACGCTCGACGGGCCCAACGGCCTGGGCATCGACGAAATTGTGACCATCACGCGCCGTCTCAACCGCGGCATGGAGGAGATTTACGGCGAGGAGGCCGCCTACTCGCTCGAAGTAACCTCGCCGGGGGCCGACCAGCCGCTCACCGACCCGCGCCAGTACCCGCGCCACATCGGCCGCAGCCTGGCGCTGAAGCTGCAAGACGGCACCGAGAAAACCGGCCCACTCACGGCCGTGACCGACGAAGGCATTGAGCTGACGGAAGTTATCAAAGTAAAAACCAAGAAGACGACCCTGCCCGCCGCCTTTTTCCCGTTCGGGGACATTAAGGAGGCCAAGGTTGTTATATCGTTTAAGTAAGGTTGAACTGTCGAATTGGTGAATGGTTGAATTGCTAAGCTGTAGCTCGCAGCTCGTTGTTAGCATCTCAGTCAGCAAGTTAGCCATTCGACAATCCGACCATCCAACCATTCAGCAATTCACCTCTCATGGCTAAAAAAGCAGCAGGCCCCAGCCCGCAGGAAGTAGCCGCCGCGGCGGCCGACCTCAACGCCCGGATGCTCATCGAGAACTTTCAGGAGTTCGCCAAGAGCCGCAACATCGACCGGCCCACGATGATGTCGATTCTCGACGACGTGTTTCGGACGATGATTAAGAAGAAGTTTGAGGACGACTCGAACTTCGACGTGATTATCAACCCCGACAACGGCGACCTTGAAATCTGGCGCAACCGCGAAATCGTGGACGACGACTCGGAGGACATCTGGGACCTGGACAAAATTCCGCTGGCCGAGGCTCAGAAGATTGAGCCCGATTTCGAGATTGGCGAGTCGGTGGCCGAGCCGATTAAGATTGACGACTTCGGCCGCCGCGCCGTGCTACTGGCCCGCCAGACGCTGATTCAGCGCGTGAAGGACATGGAGCGCGACAACTTGTACCAGAAATACAAGGACTTGGTCGGTGAAATCATCACCGGCGAAGTGTACCAGGTGTGGAGCCGCGAGGCGCTTATCCTAGACAAGGACGAAAACGAGCTGGTGCTGCCCAAGGCCGAGCAAATCCCCAAGGACCGCTACCGCAAGGGCGACACCGTGCGCGCTGTGGTTCACCGCGTAGATGTGGTAAATGGCACGCCCAAGGTTATTCTGAGCCGCGCCGCGCCCGCCTTCTTGGAGCGCTTGTTTGAGCAGGAAGTACCCGAGATTTTCGACGGCCTCATCACCATCAAAAACGTGGTGCGCGAGCCCGGCGAGCGCGCCAAAGTAGCCGTAGAAAGCTACGACGAGCGCATCGACCCGGTGGGCGCGTGCGTGGGCATGAAGGGTAGCCGCATTCACCCCGTGGTGCGCGAGCTGATGAACGAGAACATCGACATCATCAATTACACCGACAACCTGGAGCTGTTCATCTCGCGGGCGCTGAGCCCGGCTAAGGTTGGCTCGATGAAAATCAGTGAACAAACGGGCCGCGTTTCCGTGTTCATGAAGCCCGACCAGGTGAGTTTGGCCATCGGCCGGGGCGGGGCCAACATCAAGCTGGCCTCGCGGCTGGTAGGCATGGAAATCGACGTCTTCCGCGAAGCCACTGACTACGAGGAAGACATCTCGCTCGACGAGTTCAGCGACGAAATCGAGCCTTGGATTATCGCCGAGCTCAAGAAAATCGGCCTCGACACCGGCCGCGCCGTACTGGCCGTCAAGAAAGACGATATCGTGCGCCGCACCGAGCTGGAGGAAGAAACGGTAGACGACGTGTACCGTATTATCCGCCAGGAATTTGCGGATGACGACGACCTCCCCACCGAGGAAACGGCTCCGCGGGCCGCTGCTACTACCGACGAAGCGGCACCCGCCGCTCCGGCCAACCCCGACAGCGCTCCGGCCGCCCAATGAGGGCCGGGGCCAGCTGCCCGCAGGTAACTTATTAAATCAAGCCAGCAGGCTTGATTTATAGCCTGCTGGCCAGATTTAATCTTTACCTTTGCACTCCAGAACGTATCGTTCGCAACTTCATAGAATGGCGGAAGCAACCCCGAAACGGCTTTTACAGGCAGCCAAAGACCTGAATATTGGTATCGACCGGGCAGTCGAGACCCTTGCCCGCAAGGGCATTGCAGTCGAAAACAAGCCCACCACCAAGCTCACCGGCGAGCAGGTGGCTCTCCTAGAAAAAGAATTCGCCGCCTCGGCTCAGGACAAGCAGGAAGCGCAGCGCCACACCCAGGCGCGCCGCCAAAGCGAGCTCAACGCCCAGGCGCAAGCCGCGGCAGCCAAGCCCGCCGCGCCTGCTCCTAAGCCGGCAGCTCCGGCCCCAGTAGCGCAGCCAGTGGCTGCCGCGCCAGCTGCTACGCCTCAGGCGGCACCAGTGCCCGCTGCGCCGCAGGCTGCTCCTGCTGCCGTAGCCCAGCCAGCCGTAACCCCGGCCGCCGCGCCGGCTCCTGTCCCAGCAGCTACCCCTGCGCCTGCGCCGGTAGCTACTACGCCTTTGCCCGCTCCCGCTGCCGAAGCGCCTAAAACGCCGGGCCTGAAGGTATTGGGTAAGATTGAGCTCGATAGCAAGGGCCGCGTGGTACCGCCGCGTCCGGCCCAGCCGACGCCGGCTCCCGCGCCCGTAGCTGCTACGCCAGCTGCGCAGCCCGCGCCGGCAGCACAACCCAAGCCCGAAGCCCAGCCGGCTCCGGTAGCCGCTGCCCCGGCACAAGCTACCCCAGCAGCCAAGCCCGCGCCGATAACCGCTACGCCAGCGCCGGCCACCGCGCCCGTGGCCCAGGCTCCGGCCAAGCCCTCGTACACCCCGGCTCCTGCGCCGGCTGCTGCTGCTCCGGTAGCGGCGGCCCCAACGGCGACGCCAGCTCCTACCGCTGCTCCTGAGGCTTCGGCACCTGCTGCACCGGAAGCTTCGGCCCCGGCCGCCGAGGAAGGCACGATTACGGCCAAGGCCGACCAGCTGAAAGGTCTGACGGTGCTGGGCAAAATCCAGTTGCCGGTAGACTCTAGCCGCCGTGGGCCGGGTGGCCGTGGCGCGCGCCCGGTGGCGTCGTCCGATGTTCGCAAGAGCGGCGTTGGCAACAATAATAACAACCAGAAGAAGCGTCAGCGTTTGCCCGCTCCCGGCCAGCCGGGCGGCGGTGCCAACACGGGCACTGGCACGGGCCAGCAAGGTGGTGGCTACCAGGGTAACCGCCCCGGTGGTGGCCAGGGCCAGGGTGGCAACCGCCCCGGCGGCCAAGGCCAAGGTGGCAATCGCCCCGGCCAAGGCAACCGCCCCGGCCAGAACGCACCCCGCACGCCGCAGGTGCCGCTCACACCCGAGCAGAACGATAAGCAGATTCAGGAGCAAATCAAGGCTACGCTGGCCAAGCTGAGCGGCGGCAAAAACAACGCTGCTGCCAACCGCGCCAAGTACCGCCGCGACAAGCGGGGTATGGCCGCCGAAGAGCGCGAAGCCCTGCGTGCCCAGAACGAGCTTGATGCCAAGACGCTCAAAATCACCGAGTTTATTTCGGCCAACGACTTTGCGTCCCTCATGGACGTGAACGTGAACGAGGTAATCCGCGTGTGCCTGAGCATGGGCATGTTCGTGTCGATTAATCAGCGCCTCGACGCCGAAGCCATCACGGTGATTGCCGACGAGTTTGGCTACGACGTGGAGTTCCTGTCGGCCGAAGAAGACGAGGAAGCCATCGACATGAGCGATGCCCCCGAGGACTTGCAGCCACGTGCGCCTATCGTGACCATCATGGGCCACGTCGACCACGGCAAAACGTCGCTGCTTGACTACATCCGGAGTGCGAGCGTGGCCAAAGGCGAAGCCGGCGGTATTACGCAGCACATTGGTGCCTACGAGGTTACGACTAAATCGGGCTCGCCCATCACCTTCCTTGATACGCCTGGTCACGAAGCCTTTACGGCCATGCGTGCCCGTGGTGCCAAGGTGACGGACATTGCCATTATCGTGGTAGCGGCCGACGACTCAGTGATGCCGCAAACCAAGGAAGCCATCAACCACGCGCAAGCGGCTGGGGTGCCGATTATTATCGCCCTCAACAAGGTGGACAAGCCCACGGCCAACCCGGAGAAAATCCGCGAAGAGCTTTCGCAGATGAACATCCTGGTGGAAGAATGGGGCGGTAAATACCAGAGCCAGGAGGTTTCGGCTAAGTCGGGCCTCGGCGTAGAGGAGCTGCTTGAGAAAGTGCTGCTTGAGGCTGAACTGCTGGAGCTTACCGCTAACCCCGACCGCAACGCCATCGGCACCGTTATCGAAGCCGAGCTGGACAAAGGCCGCGGCTACGTAACCACCGTGCTGGTGCAAACCGGCACCCTGAACGTGGGCGATGTAGTGTTGGCTGGCCCGCACTACGGCCGCGTAAAGGCCATGACCGACTACCGCGGTAAGAAGAAGAAGCTTGCCGGCCCGGCTACCCCGGTGCAGGTGCTCGGCCTCACGGGTGCCCCGCAGGCCGGCGACCGCATCCAGGTGATGGAAACCGAGCGCGAAGCCCGCGAACTGGCCACTCAGCGCCAGCAGCTGGCCCGCGAGCAAAGCATCCGCACCAAGAAGCACATCACCCTCGACGAGATTGGTCGCCGCCTGGCTATCGGCTCGTTTAAGGAGCTCAACATCTTGGTGAAAGGTGACGTGGACGGCTCGGTAGAAGCACTCTCCGACTCGCTGCTGAAGCTGAGCACGCCCGAAGTGAAGGTGAACATCCTGACCAAAGGCGTGGGTGCCATCTCGGAAAGCGACGTACTGCTGGCTTCGGCTTCCGACGCCATCATTATCGGTTTCCAGGTTCGCCCGTCGCAGAGCGCGCGCCGCCTTGCCGAGCAGGAGCAGATTGACATTCGCCTCTACAGCATCATTTACAACGCCATCAACGAGGTAAAAGACGCCATGGAAGGCATGTTGGCCCCGACCCTGCACGAGGTAGTAACCGCCAACGCCGAGGTACGCCAGGTGTTCAACATCACCAAAGTCGGCACCATCGCCGGCTGTATGATGACGGAAGGCACGCTGACTCGCAAAACCAAAGTGCGGGTGGTGCGCAACGGCATCGTGCAATACACCGGCGACATTCAGGACCTCAAGCGCTTCAAAGACGACGTGTCGGAGGTGCGCCAAGGCTACGAATGCGGTATCTCCATCAAAGGCTTCAACGACCTGCAAGAGGGCGACAACATTGAGGGCTTCGAGGAACAGGAAATCAAGCGCAAGCTCTAATCGCAGATTCAAACGGATTTGTAGGATGTAACGGATACGCCTGCTGCGCAGGCTGGCTATCAAGAGCGTTAGTCATCGTATTGAATCAAAGCAGGAACAAGAAAGGCCACCCAAATGGGTGGCCTTTCTTGTTTGCTATCCTATCACAACCAAACCTCAAACAGTTAGTCAGCCTGCGCAGCAGGCCTATCCGTTACATCCTACAAATCCGTTTGAATCTGCGGTCTACAACGAGAAGAAATTCTTCTTGTGCTTGCGCTGGGTTAGGGGCTCACCTTTGGGGTCGATGCCGGGGGCTTGGTGGCCTTCGCCGCGCTTATTCTCTTGGCCGCGCAGCGACTTGAACTTGCGCACTGTAAAGCCGCCGCTGTTCTTATCGAGCTGGCGAAACGCCCCGCCGTTGCCATCACCAAAGCTGGTGTTGCCGGCGCGGGCCTCCAGAATGCGGAGCTGCTGCTCCTGGGCCACTTCCTCGGGCGTTTTCTCTTTGGTAGGTTGCGCCTGCGTGAGGATAGCGGCGGCGCGCTTTTCCTTGCGGCTTTGCGCCTGAGCTTCAGGAGTAGAGAGCAGGCTGGCCACCCCAAGTAGCAGCGTGGCAGAAACGATATTTTTCACGCGGAAAAAAGAGAAAATGAAATGACGCTGAAGATAAGCCCCCAACTGCCCGCCCGGGGTGCTAAGTTCCAGGCCCGGCTAGGCGAGCGGGACGCCGGGCAACTAAGATAGGGCACTTTCGAGCTGGCTTAGTTGCGGGCGCGTAGCGCGTCGCGGATTTCAGTTAGCAGCACTTCTTCTTTGGAAGCTACGGGCGCGGGCGGCGCTACTACCGGGGCCGGGCGCTTGAAGCGGTTGGCAGCCTTCACAATCAGGAATACGCAGAAAGCGATGATGAAAAAATTGAGCACCGCGCCAAGAAACAAACCGATTTTCATTGGGCCAAGCATCATTTTGGTGTAGTTGTCCAAATTAGGCGTAGCCAAGCCTATCAGAGGCATAATAATATCATCGGTCAGCGACGACACAATCTTGCCGAACGCCGCGCCGATAATAACACCGACCGCCAAATCGAGAACATTGCCCTTGGAAATGAATTCCTTAAACTCCGAAACAATACTCATGGGGAAAGAAAGAAAAATGTGAAAGGGTGTAAGCAAGCAGGCCCGAAGCGGTAGCAAGGCTGCCTATAGCAACCCAAGCTGCGCCGCGCCACCGCTAAGTAGCCTCAATTATACTACAATAGATAGGCAATATCCTATTGCTGACTGTTGAGGGGAGGCCTCGGGCTAACACTGCCCGCTCGCTACTACTCTATGAAGGCAGCCGCCATTGGCCTGGCCGTACCTTTGGCGCAGTATTACGCTACCCCTCTTTTCTTATGGCTCCTACCTTCGAGAATCTGCTTTACGACCTGGATGCGGCCACTGGCATCCTCACCCTCACCGTCAACCGGCCTACCAAGCTCAACGCCCTGAACGCGGCTACCATCGCCGAGTTGGGCCAAGCCATTGCCGCGGCGCGGCAGGATGCGGCCGTGCGTGGCATTCTGCTCACGGGCAGCGGCGAGAAGGCGTTTGTGGCCGGGGCCGACATTGCGGAGCTGGCCCAGCTCGACGGGCCGGGCGCGCAGGAGGCCTCGGCCAAAGGACAAGCGGTATTTCGGCAGTTTGAAACCAGCCCCAAGCCCGTGGTAGCGGCCGTGAATGGCTTTGCGCTGGGCGGCGGCTGCGAGCTGGCCATGGCTTGCCACATCCGGGTAGCCTCGGAAAACGCCCGCTTTGGCCAGCCCGAAGTCAACCTGGGCTTGCTGCCCGGCTATGGCGGCACCCAGCGGCTGGTGCAGCTAGTGGGCAAGGGCAAGGCCCTGGAGCTGCTACTCACCGCCGACCAAGTAAAGGCCGACGAGGCCCTGCGCCTGGGTTTGGCCAACCACGTAGTGCCGCAGGCTGAGCTACTCGACTTCAGCAAAGCCTTATTAACCAAAATACTAAGCAAAGCACCCGTGGCCGTGGCCCTCTCCATCGCCTGCGTTAACACCTACTTCGACCAAGGCGGCGAGGCCGGCTACACGGCCGAGGCCGAGGCCTTCGGCGAGGCGTTTGGCACTGCCGATTTCCGCGAAGGAACGACGGCCTTTTTGGAAAAACGGGCGGCGAATTTTACCGGAAAATAACTTTATTGAAAACTGCGGAAGCGCACGAGCGGAAGGGGCGGCATCAGCCGGTCCTCGCGGCGCGCTTCCGCAGCTTTTGTTTTCGACCTAATGAGTATTGCGAAAAAGCTGGCCTCGCAGGCGGCGGTTTATGGTGTGAGCAGCATAGTGGGGCGGATGCTCAGCTACCTGCTCACGCCGGTGTACACGGCACACCTGCTGCCGGCCGAGTTTGGCATCATGACCAGCCTCTACGCCTACGTATCGTTTCTGAACGTAGTGTTTACCTATGGCCTGGAAACTACCTATTTACGCTTTGCCAACCGCCCCGGCGAAGACCGCCGCGAGCTCTACAGCCGCGTACTGAGCTTGCTCATTGTCAGCAGCGTGCTGCTGACCGGGCTACTGGTGGTGCTGGTGCGCCCGCTGATGGCGCTGCTGCACCGGCCGCCCAGCAACGGCATTTATGCCGTGTGGCTGGCGCTCGTTTTGGGGCTCGATGCCATTGCGGCGCTGCCCTTTGCCCGGCTGCGACTGGAGAACAAAGCCCGCAAGTTTGCCGCCATTCGCTTGGTCAATATCGTGGCCACGGTGGTGCTTAATTTGTTTTTTATTGCGCTGTGCCCGTCGGTGCTGGCGAGCGCGCCCGGTAGCCTACTGGCCAGCCTCAAGCCGCTGGTGGCGGCCGTGTATCACCCCAGCCTGGGCATCGGCTACATTTTCCTTTCTAACCTCGCCGCCTCGGCCCTCACGCTACTGCTGCTGTGGCGCGAGCTATCCGATTTTCGCTTCCGCTGGCCTTATTTGAGGTTTTTGCGCCCCGTACTGGCTTACTCGCTGCCCCTCATGCTGATGGGCCTGGCCGGCATGATAAACGAGACGCTCGACCGCATTATGCTGCCGGCCTGGCTGCCGGCGGGCTTCTACCCCGGCCTTAGCGCCGAAGGGGCCACGGGCGTATACTCGGCCTGCTACAAGCTCAGCATTTTTATGTCGCTCGTCACGCAGGCATTTCGCTACGCGGCCGAGCCGTTCTTTTTCGCCCAAAGCACTGATAAGAACTCGCCCGCCACGTTTGCGCTGGTGCTCAAGTGGTTTACCTTGTGCTGCGCGTTTATTTTCGTAGGTATTAGCCTGAATTTGAGCTGGCTCGCGCCGCTTTTTCTGCGGAGTGCCGTGTACCGCACGGGGCTGGGCATCGTGCCCATCGTGCTCATGGCCAACCTGTTTTTGGGCGTCTATTTCAATTTATCGGTGTGGTTTAAGCTCGCCGACAAAACCTACTACGGCACCTACATCGGGGCGGCCGGGGCGGTGCTCACCATCGCGCTCAACTTTGTGCTGATACCCCTACTCGGCTACATGGGCAGTGCCTGGGCCACGCTGGCCTGCTACTTCGTGATGGCCGCGCTGTGCTGGTGGCTGGGCGAGCGACATTTTCCGGTGCCCTACCCCGTGGGCCGGCTGCTAGCGTGGCTGCTGGGCGCGGCGGCGCTGGTAGCGGCCGGGCAAGCCAGCATCGCGGCAATGCCCAAAGGTGCGGGCTACGCGCTGGGTTTGGGGCTCTCGCTGGGGTTCGTAGCACTGGTTTATGCGGTGGAGGGCCGGCAATTGCGGCGGCCTACTGCCCTGGCTAAGAAGTAGCTAGCAAAAAAAAACGCCAGGCAATACCCGGCGTCTTTCTGAGCTATGAAAACAAACTTAGCCAACTTCCCTTTCCTGAATCAGCCATGGGCCGATTACAGTGTCAGGTTGCTAACCTCTGCAAAGTTGGCATATTTGAGTCATATATGCGCGCTACGCCTGAATTTTTTCGCCGAAATCTCTCTTCTTCTCGATAAATAGGGCCAAAAAGACTGTTAGTATATTTTCACAACACTATTTATAGGTTACTTATTTGTTATCCGTTGGTTGCGCCGGCCGGGCCACCTAAAGCAGTTAGCCCTGGGTGTGCTGAGCGACTGGCCAGGCTACCTAACCGCCCCAGGCCGGGCAAAGCCAGCAGAACCGGTACCTTTGCGGCAGTCCAAGCCGGCGGTTTTATCGTATAGCTGGTTTCAACATCACCTTCTTCATTCGCCACCGCTTTCTACTCGCCCATGCTTCTCACGCTTTTGTTTCTCAGCAACCCGAAGACTATCATCTTCATCATCTTCGTACTGGTGCTGTTTTTCGGTGCCAAGCGCATTCCCGAGCTGTTTCGGGGCGTAGGCCAGGGCGTGCGCGAGTTTAAGGACGCCAGCACCGAGCAGCCGCGCCCGCCGTTCCAGGCGCCCGGCCAGCCGCAGCAGCCCGGCCAGGCCTACGGCCAGCCGAACTCCGGCTACCAGGGCCAGCCCGGCCAGCTGCCCACGCCCCCGGCCGCGCCCTACAACCCGAACCACCCGGCTGCCTAGCCGGTGGCTGGCAGTTTGGTATTTTTTAGTTTTTCATTTTTCTGGTTATGACTTCTTCCCTGCTTTTTTTAGGTGACATCGGCGGCTCCGAATTGATTTTGATTATGGTCGTCATTCTCATTTTCTTCGGGGCCAATAAAATTCCCGAACTGGCGCGCGGCCTTGGCAAAGGCATTCGCGAGTTCAAGGACGCCAGCAGCGAGATTCGCAACGAGTTTGAGAACGCGGGCCAGAATCGGCCCAATCAGTACGCGAATCAGCAGCAGTACCCCAACCAGTACCCGCCGCAGCAAGCCCCCTACGATGCTTCGCAGCCGCCCTACCAGCAGCCCCAGTACGGCCACGTGCCGCCGGCTACTACCAGCTACGAGCCCGTGCCCCCGGTGTACAATGCCAATGATGATGTAAATTCGCCGGCCGCTGCGCCGGTGCCCCACTCGCACGACACGCCCCTGCCGCCGTCGAACGGCGTGCCCGGTACCAAGCCGCGCCTCGACCAGTCTTCACCTGACGCCTAAGCATTGAAACCACAGTATTCTTCCCTTTCGGAAATTCAGCGCGAGCTGGCGGCGGGCACCACGTCCTGCCGCCAGCTCGTTGAGTATTACCTGGATAACATCGAGCGCCGCAACGCCGAGCTCAACGTTTTCTTGGAAGTATGGGCCGACGAAGCCCGCCAGCAAGCCGCCGCCGTAGACGAAAAGCTCGCCAACGGCACCGCTGGCCGCCTCGCTGGCATGGTCATCGGCCTCAAAGACGTGCTGGCCTACCAGGGCCACTCGCTGCAAAGCAGCAGCCGCATCCTCGACGGGTTTAAGTCGCTTTACACCGGCACGGCCGTGCAGCGCCTGCTGGCCGAAGACGCCATTTTCATCGGCCGCCAGAACTGCGACGAGTTTGCGATGGGCGGCTCGAATGAGAACTCAGCTTTCGGCCCGGCGCGCAACGCGCAGGACCCGAGCCGGGTGCCGGGCGGCTCGTCGGGCGCCTCGGCGGTGGCAGTGCAGGCCGATATGTGCCTGGCGTCCATTGGCTCCGATACGGGCGGCTCGGTGCGCCAGCCGGCCGCGTTTTGCGGCGTAATAGGCCTGAAGCCGACTTACTCGCGCATTTCGCGCTACGGGCTGGTGGCGTTCGCCTCGTCGTTTGACCAGATTGGGCCCATCACCCATTCGGTAGAGGATGCCGCCCGCCTGCTCGAAGTAATGGCCGGCCCCGACGGCATGGACAGCACCGCCAGCGAGCAGCCCGTGCCCGCTTACAGCGCCCTGCTGGAGCCCCAGGCGCACTACCGCGTGGGCTACCTCAAGGAGGCCATCGACCGGCCGGGCTTGCAGCCCGAAGTGCGCGCCGCGCTGGAGAGCACGCTCGACACGTTGCGCAACCAGGGCCATGTGGTAGAGGCGGTGGACTTCCCGTACCTCGACGAGATGATTCCGACCTATTATATCCTCACTACGGCCGAGGCTAGCTCCAACCTCTCGCGCTTCGACGGCGTGAAGTACGGCTATCGCGCCCCCGATGCCACGGACCTGGAATCGCTCTACAAAAAAACCCGCGCCCAGGGATTCGGCCCCGAGGTGCAGCGCCGCATCATGCTGGGCACGTTTGTATTGAGCGCCAGCTACTACGACGCTTATTATACCAAAGCCCAACGCGTGCGCCGGCTCATCAAGGAAAAAACCGACGAGTTGCTGCGCCAATACGACTTCTTGGTGCTGCCGACCACGCCGACCACGGCCTTCAAAATCGGCGAAAAGCAAGACCCGGTGAGTATGTACCTGGCCGATATTTTCACGGTGCAGGCCTCGCTGGCGGGCGTACCGGCCCTTTCCATCCCGGCCGGGGCCGATGCCGAAGGGCTGCCGATTGGCGTGCAGGTGCTGAGCGGCGCGTTCCGCGAGGCGGATTTGCTGGCTTTCGCCAACACCCTGACGACCGTGCCTGCGGCGTAACACCAAGCTCCTGCTTGGTGCTGGCGTCTGGTTACGTCGCCCAGCGTCCGCTAACGTAACTGCTCGCTGCGCTCGCTCGCCAAGCAGGAGCTTGGCGTTACACAACCTTAAAATGACTGACTGCGTAGCTGCCTGCTCCGCAGTCAGTCATTTTTTTTAGCAACTCTTGCTAACGGTTAGGCCGTTCAGAATATGGATTTTACCTTAGCTCAATGAAAGTACCGCACCAAGTACCGGGGCCAGGCAATCGGCCCGCTTTCTGGGGGAAATTGACGGGCCGATTGCTCAGGTGGGGCTTGGCGCTGGGGGCCCTGCCGGCCGCCGCGCAGCAGGTGCCCCGGCCCACGCAGACCCTGCCGGAAGACACCATCCGCCAGGTAGTTGACCTGCCCGCCGCTACCATCGATTCGCTGGCGACCGAGCCGCTGGAGATTGAAATCGACTCGGTGCGCTGGGCCTGGCTGCACACGCCGGCCACCCTGCAAGAGCTGGTGGGCGACCGCATGAGCTGCTTCGAGACGGCCGCGCCGCACCAGTTTAATAATGCCGTGATGGCCTACGTGCGACTTTTCACCGAGCGGCAGCGCGGCTACACCCAGCGCGTGCTGGAGCGGCGCGATTTTTATTTTCCGATTTTTGAGAAGTACCTGGCCAAGTACAATCTGCCCGATGAGCTGAAATATCTGTCGGTAGTAGAGTCGGCTTTGATACCCACGGCTAAGTCGCAGGTAGGCGCGGTGGGCCTCTGGCAGTTTATGCCGCCCACGGCCAGCGATATGCGCCTCAAGCGCGACGAATGGGTAGACGAGCGGATGCACCCCGAGAAATCGACCGAGGCGGCCTGCAAATACCTGCGCGGCCTCTACGGCATGTTTCACGATTGGGAACTGGTGCTGGCGGCCTACAACTGGGGCGCCGGCAACGTGCAGCGCGTGATGAAGCGCACCGGCAAGCGTAGCTTCTGGGATATGTACCCGCACATGCCGGCCGAAACGCGCAACTACGTGCCCACCTTCACGGCCATCATGTACGCCATGACCTACGCCGAGGCGCACGACCTGCCCAGCCCCGCGCTGCGCTATCAGCGCTACGAGCCGCTCGATACGCTGACCTTGCGCGGGCAGGCGTTTGATTTGCGCCGCCTCAGCCGCGCCCTGGGCTACGCCGACTCGCTGGCTTTGCTGCGCTACAACCCTGAATTGCGCCACGCCGGCCTGCCGGCCGGCTACCGGCCCTACGTGCTGCGCTACCCAAGCGCGGCCCGCGAGCATTTGGGCGATGTTGACTACGCGACGCTGGTAGGCTACTGCCAGCCGGCCGCCGAGCTGCCGCAGCCGCTGCTGCCCCTGCCGGCCCGGCTGCCCGGCATCGAGCCCTGGCCCGATGCTACGCTGGCCACCGCTGCCCGAAAGGCGGCCGCGCCCGACAGCATGCCGCGCTACCGCCGCCTCAGCTACACGCTGCGCAAAGGGCAGACGCTGGCGACCGTGGCCGAGAAATACGAAGTCAGCCAAACGCAATTGCGCAAGTGGAATAACCTGCGCAAAGGCCAGCCCCTGAAACCCGGCAAGGCGCTGACCGTGCTGGTGGCTATGCCCACCGCCCCGGCCCCGCGCCCCGCTCAACCAACCGCCCCTACCCCACCGCCCACCACGGTAGCCTCCCTGCGCCGCACCGCCGACGACGACCCAGCCTGGCAAGAGCTGAAAGCCGCCAACGCCCGCTACGCCCAGCAGGCGCAGCTGCGCATTGCCCAGGAGGCGGCCCAGGCTAAAGAACTGGCCCGCGTGCAAAAGCAAATGGCCGCCCGCGCCGCCGCTCAGAAGCGCCTTTCCATCGCGCAAGCGGCAGCTGCGGCCAAGGCTACTGCCGCCGCCCGCCTGGGTCTACCGGCCGACTCGACCAATACGGAGGCTGGCGCCACTACCGAAACCGCCGTGGCTAGCCTGAGCCCAGCGGCTCCGTTGGTCCCGGCCGGCCCCGTTACTACTCGCGAAAGCAAGCGCCGCTCGGTTAGCGCGGTAGTGGCCGCCCGGCAGGCCGAGGTTAAAGCTACGTTGGCTGCCAGAGTAGCTTCTGTTGCTACGCCCGCGCCGGAAAAGGCTGAAGTAGATGCGGAAGAAACTGCGCCCGCCCGCCGCCCGACGCGGCCGGCAGCCTCGGCCGCGCCTGCTGAAACACGGGCCGCCCGCGCCCAACCCGAGCCGCGCCCGGCTAAGGAGGAAGCAGCCACGGCTACCCTCTACACCGTGCGGCCCGGCGACAACCTCACCCGGCTGGCCCGCGAGCAGGGCGTGAGTTTGGAGCAATTGAAAGCCTGGAATAAGCTCAGTGGCGAAACCGTTATGGTCGGCCAGCAGCTGCGCCTCACGGCCCCGGCCGATGCTACGGCCACGCCGGTGGCTGCTGCACCCGCCGCCCGCCGCGCCAAAACAGAGGCTAAGACACTGCCCGACAGCCCTAAGCTGGCAACCCACGTGGTGCAGCCCGGCGACACACTGTTCAGCATAGCGCGGCGCTTTGGGCTGAGTTTGGAGGAGTTGAAACGGCTCAATCATTTGGCCTCCGACCAGGTAAAGCTGGGCCAAAAACTGGTAGTGGGCGGGTAATGCCCACCGATTAGCACGTAATTTTGCCGAACGGCCGCGATTGGTTCGCGGCCGTTTTTGTTTGGTCTCAGCTTCCCACCATGCTCAAAATCAACCCCCAAGACGCCCTCGACTACCACGAGCTCAGCCCCCAGGGCAAAATCGAGGTAGTGCCCACCAAGCCCGTGAGCACCCAGCTCGATTTGGCGCTGGCCTACTCGCCGGGCGTGGCCGAGCCGTGCAAAGCCATCGCCAAAAACCCCGACGACGTGTACAAGTACACGGCCAAGGGCAACCTGGTGGCGGTTATCTCCAACGGCACGGCCGTGCTGGGTTTGGGCAATATCGGGCCGGCGGCTTCGAAGCCGGTGATGGAAGGCAAGGGCGTGTTGTTCAAGAAGTTCGCGGGCATCGACTGCTTCGATATCGAGATTGATGCCGAAGACCCCGACGAGTTTATTCGCATCGTGAAGGCGCTGGAGCCGACGTTTGGCGGTATTAATCTGGAGGACATCAAGGCCCCGGAGTGCTTCCGCATCGAAACGGAACTGCGCGACAAGATGAACATCCCGCTGATGCACGACGACCAGCACGGCACGGCCATCATCACGTCGGCCGCGCTGCTGAACGCGCTCGAAATCGTGGGCAAAAAGGTGGACGAGGTGAAGCTGGTGGTGAGCGGCGCGGGCGCGGCGGCCGTGTCGTGCCTGCGGCTGTACCTGGAGCTGGGCGTGAAGCTCGAAAACGTGGTTGTCTTTGACAAAGACGGCATTATCAACGCCGGCCGCACCAACCTGGCCGACATGCAGATGCGCTTTGCCACCGCGCGGCCCGTGACCACGATGGCCGAGGCGCTGGAAGGGGCCGACGTATTCCTGGGCCTGTCGGCGGCCAACGTGCTGCCCGCCGAGCTGCTGCTGAAGATGGCCGACAACCCCATTGTCTTCGCGCTGGCCAACCCCGACCCCGAAATCGCCTACGACCTGGCCATGAGCACCCGGCCCGACCTCATCATGGCAACCGGCCGCTCCGACCATCCCAACCAAGTCAACAACGTACTGGGCTTCCCCTACATTTTCCGGGGAGCTTTGGACGTGCGCGCTACCGAGATAAACGAGGCCATGAAGCTGGCCGCCGTGCACGCCCTGGCCGAGCTCAGCAAAGAGCCCGTGCCCGATATGGTGAACAAGGCCTACGGCGACAATACGCTGGCCTTCGGCCGTACCTACCTCATTCCCAAGCCCCTCGACCCGCGCCTCATCACCACGCTGTCGCCGGCCGTGGCCAAGGCCGCGATGGCAAGCGGCGTAGCCCGCCGCGACATCACCGACTGGGCGGCCTACGAGGACGAGCTGCGCGCCCGCCTCGGCGTAAACCAGAAGCTGATGAACCGCATCACGTCGGCCGCCCGCTCGGGGCCGCGCCGCGTGGTGTTTGCCGAGGCCGATAACTATAAGATTATCAAGGCCGCGCAGATTGTGCGCGACGAGAACATCGCTCACCCTATTTTGCTGGGGCCGGTGGACCGCATCCAGGCCATCGCACACGAAAACAACATCGACCTGGAAGGCTGCGAAATCGTTGACATTCTGCAAGATGACGCCAAGCGCCACGAGTACGCCGAGCTGTTTTACCAGAAGCGGCAGCGCCGGGGCATCACGCTCTACGAGGGCAAGCGCCTGATGCGCGAGCGCAACTACTTCGCTGCCATGATGGTGGAAACCGGCGCGGCCGACGCCTGCATCACGGGCTTTACCAAAGACTACGGCAAGAGCATCGTGCCCGCGCTGCAAGTAATCGGGCCGGCTGAGGGCGTGAGCCGGGTGGCCTCGATGTACATCATCCAGAACCGCCGCGGGCCGTTTTTCTTCGCCGACACCACGGTGAACATCAATCCCAGCGCCGAGGAGCTGGTGGGGATTATCGGCCTCACGGCGCGCGCGGTACGCTTTTTCGACGCCGAGCCCCGCATCGCGGCCATCTCCTACTCCAACTTTGGCTCGAACTCGGGCGTGCTGCCCGACAAGATGCGGACCGCCACGGCCCTAGCCAAAGCCAAATATCCCGACCTGCTCATCGACGGCGAAATGCAGGCCAACGTGGCCCTCAACCCCGAGCTGCTGCGCGAGCAGTACGGCTTCTCGCCGCTGGCCGAGAAGGGCGCCAACACGCTGGTATTCCCCAACGTAGAGTCGGGCAACATCGCCTACAAAGTGCTCCAGGAAATCGGCGGGGCCGAGGTAATCGGGCCGGTGCTGATGGGGATGCGCAAGCCCATCCACATTTTGCAGCTCGGCGCGAGCGTGCGCGAGATTGTGAACATGACGGCCATCGCGGTGGTCGATGCCCAGCGCGGCGGCAAGGCGCTATAAGCACTATTTAAACGCAAATCGGGGGCCATAATACGCAAATATTCCGCGTATTATGGCCCCCGACTTACGTTTGTGGCTAATTGAACGTGTAGCCCAGCGTGAGCAGAAAACTGCGCGGCGCGCCCGGAAACAGCCGGATGTAGTCGTAGCCGCCCACCCAGTAGGTGCGGTCGGCGAGATTGTTGACGTTGAGCTGCAAGTTCACCCGATTCAGGCGGTAGTAGAGCGCGGCGTTGAGCAGAGTGTAGGCCGGTATGGTCTGGGCGGTATTGAGCGAGAGCGTGCGGACGGTGGCCAGGTTGGCCCCGAAGCCGAAACCCAGGCCGCTGAGCGCGCCTTGGTCGAGCGAGTAGCGCGTCCAGAGGTTGGCGAGGTGGCGCGGGGCGTTGGGCTTTTGCGCGCCCACTTCGGCAGCCACCGGGCTTTCGCTGATGCTAGCTTCGTTGTAGGCGTAGGACGCCGTAACGCTCCAGTTCAGCGACAGCTGGCCCAGCACGTCCACCTCCGCGCCCTTCGACACCTCGGCCCCTACTTGGCGCAGCAGGTCGGGCTGGCCGGCATCGTTGGCGTTGTACAGCACGTTGCGCTGCTCGATGCGGTACGCTGCCGCCGTGATGCTGAGGCGATTTTGGAGCCAGCTCGACTTTGCACCCACCTCTACCATATTGCTGGTGAGGGGGTTGAAAGGCCCGCCCGCGTTGGGGTTGGCGATGGTGGCGGCCGTCTGAGGGTTGTAGCCCTGCACGTAGGTGCCGTAGATGTTCACGTGGTCATTGGCCGTGAATACTACCCCGGCGCGGGGCAGCAAGGCGTGCTGATACACGGGGGTTTCGGCGGCCGTTTTGTAGCCCACCAGGTCGGTGTAGCGCTCGTAGCGCAGCCCGAGCAGCGCCTGAAAGCGGCCCAGCCGCAGCTGGTCTTGCACGTAGCCAGCGTGCAGGTGGTAGTAAGTGGGGTCGAAGGCGCGGGGCGCGAAGAAGAGCTTGCTGTCGTCCTGCATCCGCTGCGAGCCCAGCACGTCGGTGAGGTCGAAATGGGGTACGTTGGGCACGGGGTTGCCGCTGGCGTCGAGCAGGTAGCGGGTGCGGTTGGCCGCCACGTAAGTGGCGATGGTGCCGGTGTTGGCGGCGTTGCGGTAGCCGCCAGCCGTGAGCTGCGAGGCGCCGGGCGGCAGGGTTTCGCTGGCGAAGTCGTAGCCCAGCACCAAGCGGTGACCCACTGGCCCGGTGGTGAGGTCGTAGTTGACGAACGCCGACAGGTTGTCGATGTAGCGGCGGCGCTTGCGGGCAAATACCTGCATGGCGACTTTGCTGTCAATGTCCTGGCCGGCCGCGTTTTGGGCGTACACGTTGGCATTGCGGTGCTCGTAAAGGTCTTCGGTATAGCCGGTTTTGATGTAGGCCACGTTGGCCGTGAGGCCGGGCGCAAACTGATGGCTCAGCGAGGCCGTGAGATTGTAGGTTTGCTCGTTGAGGTAGTCGTTGCCGGTGGCCAGGGACAGCGAGGTGGGCGTCGAGTACAGGTCGTTTTTGCGGGTGGTTTGGCCCCGGTCAAGGCGGCTGTTTGAGCTGTTGTACACCACGTCGAAATTGAGCCGGGTGCGGGGCGAGGGCAGAAACGAGAAGGACGGCGCTACCACAATATTGCGGTCGAACTGCAAGTCGCGGAACGACTGCGCGTCTTCGTAGCCCAGGTTGAGGCGGTAGAGCAAGGTGCTGTCCTTGCTGAGCGGGCCGGTGAAGTCGGCCAGCGCCCGGAAATTCTGGAAGCTGCCCAGCGAAAAGCTGAGCGACTTGCGGCTTTCGGCCAGCGGCTTCTTGGTGACGCGGTTGAGCACGCCGCCAGGGCTGGCGTTACCAAACAAGGCCGACGACGGCCCTTTCAGCACTTCTACCCGCTCGAGGTAGTTGGCCAGCGGCTGCTTCCAGAAGCCGGTGCTAGTGCGCAGGCCGTTGAGTAGCTGCGTATTGCTCTGGCCATTTATGCGAAAGCCCCGAATCACGATGTCGTCGTAAAACGAAAACTGGGTGACGCCGCTGAAATTTTTGACTACCTCGCCCACCCGCATCAGGCCCTGGTCGGCGATGAGCTCCTTGCTGGCGTAGGCCACCGACTGCGGCAAATCCTTGATATCGGTTTCCGACTTACTGCCGATGAAGGTGGCTTTGGTGCGGTAGGTGGTTTCCTTGCGGCCCAGCACCTCCACCTGCTGCAAGGCTTGGTGGGCGCTTTGCAGCGTAAAGGCCACGCGCAGGCCGTGGGCGGCGGGCAGCGCCACAGTATGAGTGTGCGGTTCGAAGCCCACGCAAGTCAGCCGCAGCTTATACGTCTGGCCAGCAGCCAGCTGCAATTCATAGTGACCGGCGGCGTCGGTGGTGGTGCCCTGGGTAGTGCCTTCCACCACGATGCTCACGCCGGGCAGCGCCGCGCCAGCGGGGTCTTTTACCGTGCCTTGCACCGTGCCGGCCGGCAAGCTTTCCTGCCCGAAGGCAACCAGATTTAATAGAAAAAACAGCAAAAACAACGGGGAAAACTTCCGCATACCTTATTTAGAACGATTAAAAACAAGGCAAAGGTAGGCGGTTGAGCTTTCAGCCCAAGCGCTTTTCTGAAAAGAATGGCAATGCGCGCATTGCCCCCGCGTTTGGTCGAGCTAGGCTGAGGTGACACATCGCCCGGCCGGTTCAGGCTGAAATTCACGCTCATTAGGCTCTTGTGAAGTTGTATTCTAGCGAGCCAGGCCACGCCAGCCCGTCGCTGCTACCCGCCGCCGTAGTAAGATTCCGGGAGGCACCTGACGGGCGGCCTTGAGTTTCGGCGGGTCGGGCTTATTTTTGGAAAGTATAAAGCCGCGAACCGCCCGCCCATTTGGCAATTGCCTGCACCGGGCATTTTGGGCCGGCCCGCGCTTCCTAATTCCTCTTTCAATGATTGCCTACCTCGACGGTAAACTCGCCTATAAAGACCCCACCCAAGCCATTATTGACACCGGCGGCGTGGGCTACGAAGTTAAAATATCGCTGGCTACTTATTCCAAGCTGCCCGCTGAAGACCAGAAGGTTAAGGTGTATACCTACCAGCACATCAAGGAAGATGGGCAGACGCTGTACGGCTTTCTCGACCCCAACGAGAAGGCGCTGTTTCTGCACTTGATTTCGGTGTCGGGCATCGGGCCGGGCACGGGCATCATCATGGTGAGCAGCATGGGCGTGGGCGAAATCCGCCAGGCCATCGTGAACGAGGACGTGCGCGCCATCCAGAGCATTAAAGGTGTGGGCCCCAAAACGGCGCAGCGCGTCATACTCGACCTTAAAGACAAATTGCGCAAAGACGAGCTGCTGGCCAAGGCCGGCGTGGACACCGTGCCCCTGGCCCGCCAGCACAATACCCAGCGCCAGGAAGCGTTGCAGGCCCTGGTAATGCTAGGCTTTGCGCGGGCGGCGGCCGAGAAGACCCTCGACCAGATTCAGCACAAGCACGGCAACGACCTGAGCGTGGAAGAGCTCATCAAATTTGCCCTCAAGTCGCACTAGGCAATCGGCCGCACGTGCAGCTACACTTACCGGGTTTGGGCGGCTTTTAGGGTCGCCCAGGCTTTGAAAATTCACTTAGTTAAACCCGGCAACCTGCGGCTCGGCCGCGGGGCCGCCGCACCTTTGCATCTGCTTGAAGTCTCTACTTTCTGCTGGTTATAAACTGCTTAGCCCTGCCACAATATTGACGACGGCGTTTGTCTCGTCGGTATTTATGGCGGCCGCGTGGGCAGGTGCTGCCGGCCCGGCCGGCCGGGCGCGCACTCCGTTTGGGACGTTTACGTGGTCGGGCGGCCTGGGGTTGCCGCAGCAGGGCGTGCCGGCCGATACGGGCCGCTACCGCCCCAGCCGCCGCCCCAAGGTGCGGACGCGCGACCGGGCGGGCAGCCGCTTTTCGCCGCAGCGGCGGCGCTCGCCGCTGGTGCTGCCCCTGCCCAAGAGCGTGCAGCTGAACGTGACGCCCGACGATAGCAGCAAGCGCTACCAGGTGCGCGAAACGGTGGGCAACGAGGTCGACTACCGCGACCCTACCGAAATCTCGCGTGAGGAGTTGCTGCGCTTTCAGGAGCGGCAGGCCATCAGCGACTACTACCGCCTGAAGAGCCAGGGCGGCGTGGCGGGACCGGGCGCGCAGCCGGGCTCGGCGCAGGCGCAGCGCCTGATTCCGAAAATCGACCTGGGGCCGGTGGCCGACCGCATTTTTGGCGGGCGCTACATCGACATGCGGCCGGCGGGCGCGCTCACGCTCAAGCTGGGCTGGCGCCAGAACGTGAACCGCAACCCCGCCCTCACGCTGCGCCAGCAGAGCGTGGGCGACTTTATTTTTGACCAGAACCTGAATTTGAACTTGAGCGGCACGGTGGGCACCAAGCTCAAGCTCACGTTTAACTACGACACCAAGGCGGCGTTTGACTTCGACAACCAAATGAAGTTTGACTACGCCGGGCAGCCCACCGATATCCTGCGCAAGCTGGACCTCGGCAACGTGAGCATGCCGCTGAACAACTCGCTGATAACAGGCGGCTCGAACCTGTTTGGCATCAAAACCCAGCTGCAATTTGGGCGGCTGGGCGTGACGGCGGTGGCGGCTACCCTGCGCGGCTCGGCCGACGAGGTGCGGGTGCAGAATGGTGCCCAGAGCCGCACCTTCGAGCTGAAAGCCAGCCAGTACGAGCGCGACCGGCACTACTTTTTGTCGCAATACTTCCGCGACAACTACGACCAGAACCTGCGCACCCTGCCCACGGTGCAGAGCGGCATCACCATCACCCGCCTCGAGGTGTACGTGACCAACGACAACCGCACCACCGACAATCTGCGCAACGTGGTGGCCCTGCAAGACCTGGGCGAGCCGCGCCAGGAGCGCATTTTGCGGACGGCCCTTTACAACCCAGCCACGGCGCCCACGGTAAAAACACCGGCCCGCAATATTGCCAACTATCTCTACAACAGCATTATCAACAGCGGCACTAGCAGCCGCGACAACCTACAGATAGAGCAAACGCTGGGCAACCTGAACCTGGCGCTGGGCGGGGGCACCGGCACCGTGAACCTGGTTAAGAACCTGGACTACGAGCGCATCCGGGCGCGCAAGCTCACTACCAGCGAGTACACCTTCAACGCCCAGCTCGGCTACATCAACCTGAACACGGCCCTGCTACCCGACCAGGTGCTGGGCGTGAGCTACTCGTACATCTACAACGGCCGCACCTACACGGTGGGCGAAACCGTGAACGAGTACGGCAGCGTGCAGCCCGACCAGGTTATCTTCCTGAAGCTGCTGAAAGCCACCAACCCCGGCGTGGGCGTGGTGAGCGCCACGCTCCAAAACGTGAACCAAGCGTACCAAACGCTGGGCAACTCGCCGACCTGGGATTTGATGATGAAAAACATCTACTCCCTGAACGCCTCGCAGCTCAACCGCGACAACTTCAACCTTCAGATTATTTACAAGGACGACGCGACGGGCGTGGACTTGATTTCGCTGAAGGAGGGCAACCGCATTACGAACCTGCCGCTGATTCAGGTGCTGGGGCTCGACCGCGTGAACGCCAACAACGACCGCAACGCCGACGGCAACTTCGACTACTTTCCGGGCGTGACCATCGACCCCGAGCTGGGCAAGATTATTTTTCCGAGCGTGCAGCCGTTTGGCTCGTACTTGCAACAACAGTTTGATACTACCCCCCGGGGGGCCACTACCAACCCGCCGCTGCCGCCCGTGACGCCGGCTATCGCGGCCAGCGAGCTGCTGCTGGTGCAGAAATACGTGTACCCCGAGCTGTACACGCAAACCCAGAGCGACGCGCAGCAAGTCCAGACCAAAGACAAGTTTTTCATTCGCGGGCGCTTCCAGGGGGCGGCCGGGGCCGATGAGATAAGCCTGCCTGGCATTGGGGTGGCGCAGGGCTCGGTGAAGGTGTACTCGGGCAGCACGCTGCTGACGGAGGGCGTCGACTACCAGGTTTTCTACGACCAGGCCAAGGTTAAAATCCTGAACACGGCCTACCTGAACGCGGCCAACGAGCTGCGGGTGGCCTTCGAGAAAAATGCCCTGGTGCAGGTGCAGCCGCGCAAGCTGCTGGGCACCCGCCTCGACTACGCCGTGAACAAGGACGCGCTGTTTGGCTTCACGGCCATGCACATTCTGGAAAACCAGGCCCCCGGCATCAACCGCGTGAACGTGGGCGACGAGCCGGCCAATAACACCATCCTGGGCGCCGACATGAGCTTCCGCAAGGACAGCCGGGTGCTCACCAAGCTGGTCGATGCGCTGCCCATCGTGTCGACCAAGGAGATTTCAACGGTGTCATTTACGGGCGAGGTGGCCAAGCTCATCGCGGGCCAGGCACAGCTCGGGCGCGGCGAAAACGGCGTGAGCTACATCGACGACTTTGAAAATGCCCGCACGCCCTACACGCTCTACGGGCTGGCCTCGGTGCCGGCGTGGCGGCTGGCGGCCACGCCGGCACCTATTGTAGGGGCTACGCAGGGGCTGGCGACCAATTTCCAGCGCGGCAAGCTGGCTTGGTACACCGTCGACCAGAGCTACTACACGGGCGGCTCGGCGGTGTCGGCCAACATCTCGACTGCCACGCTCAACAACCACTACACACGGGGCATTCAGCGCAACGAGGTTTTCCCTAACAAAGACCTGGGCGCGACCGGCAACGGCTTCGAGTACTCGTTTGACATGGCCTACTTCCCCAGCGAGCGCGGGCCTTATAACTACTCGCCCGACGTCAGCAGCGACGGGCGGCGTTTTACCAACAGCTCCAACACAGCGCTGGGCTTGCAGCGGCGCTTCGCGGGCGTGTCGCGGGCCATCACCTTCGATACTGACTTTGATAACGCTAACGTTGAGTACCTGGAGTTTTGGATGATGGACCCTTTCATCAAGGGAGCCAACGGGCTGGCTGATGCCTTGAATAAGGACCCTGGCACGGCCAACCCGGCTGGCACGCCGCCCTACACGGACAACAGCACCGGCGGGCAGCTTATTCTGAACCTGGGCAACGTGAGCGAGGACGTGCTGAAAGATGGCAACCAGCACGAGTTTGAAAACGGCCTGCCGACGCCCGCCGACTCTAATCCGGCGCTTCTGACCGCATCTACCATATGGGGCCGCGTGACCACGCAGCAGTTCCTGACCGATGCCTTTAACGCGGCTCCGGGGGCCCGCGCCAGCCAGGACATCGGGCTGGAAGGGCTGGTAAATATCGACGAGCAGGCTTTCTACACCCCGGCCAACGCGGGGGTCGCACCCGTGTTCAGCACCCTGGCCGACCCCTCGGGCGACGACTTCCGCCACCACCTCGACCCGTCGTTTGACCAGAATAATACCCAGATTATCGGGCGCTACAAAGACTACGACAACTACGAGGGCAACTCGCCCGAGGGCTCGCAGCTGAGCGCCACGGCCTACCCCGACAAGGAAGACCTGAACCGCGACAACGTAGTGCAGGACAGCGAGAACTACTACGAGTACGCCATGAACCTGCGGCCGGGCGGCCTGGCCGTGGGCCAGAACTACGTCATCGACCAGGTGACGAACAAGATAAACGGCGACGACGTGACGTGGTACCAGTTCCGCATTCCGGTGCGCGAGCCCTCGGCGGTGCAGGGCCAGCCCAGCGGCTTCAAGAACATTCGCTTTATGCGGATGTACCTCACGGGCTGGCAGCAGCCGGTGGTGCTGCGCCTGGTGCAGCCGCAGTTCGTGGCCAACCAGTGGCGCCGCTACCTCACGCGCATCACCGACCCCGCCCTCACGGTGGGCCAGCAGGTGACTGACGCCACGGCCTTCAACATCTCGACGGTGAGCCTGGAAGAAAACGGCCTGTCGAACGGCGGCGGCATCCCCTACGTGCAGCCGCCGGGCATCACGCGCGACGTGGAGTACGGCTCCACGTCGGTGTCGCGCCAGCAAAACGAGCAGAGCCTGCGCCTGTGCGTGGAAAACCTGACCGACGGCTACGCCAAGGCGGCTTACAAGAACATCACCATCAACCTGCTGCGCTACAAGCGCCTGCGCATGTACCTGCACGCCGACACGCAGGACCCCAACACCAAGGACCGGGACGTGCAGGCGTTTATCCGCATCGGCACCGACTACACCCAGAACTACTACCAATATTCGCTGCCGCTCATCCTGACTAAGAACGGCGACACCGGCGTAGACCAGATATGGCCCGAAGCCAACCGCATCGACGTGGCGTTCCAGGATTTTATCGATGCCAAGTCGGCCCGTAATATTGCCTTGGCGACGGGCACCGCGAGCCTCAACCAGCCCTACACCGTGACGCTGCCCAACGGCAACACCATCACGGTGGTGGGCAACCCCGACTTTTCGGCGGTGCAGGGCTGCATGATTGGCATGCTGAACCCGCTCGGCACCACCGACAACCCCGGCGACGACAAGCGCGCCAAAACCTTGTGCATGTGGGCCGACGAGCTACGCGTGTTTGACTTTGAAAGCCAGGGCGGCTGGGCCGCCAACGCCCGCCTGAACGTGAAGCTGGCCGACCTGGCCAACATCACGGCCACGGGCTCGTTTATCGGCGTAGGCTTCGGGGGCTTGCAGGACAAAGCCCAGGCCCGCTCGACGAGCGACGTGCTGCGCGGCGACCTCAACGCCACGGTGGCCGTCGACAAGTTCTTGCCCCCGGCCCTGCGCCTGAAGGTGCCCGTGCTGGTGCAGGCCAGCACCCAGACCATCACGCCGCAATACGACCCGCTCGACCCCGACACCAAGCTGGAGCAGAGCCTGCGCAAATTTCAGACCCCGGAGGCCAAGGCCGAATACCAGAAGCTGGTGGTAGACCGCACCACCAGCCGCAGCATCTCGGTGCTGAACGTGCGCAAGGAGCGCGGCCCCACCCAAACCAAGGTGCACCCCTGGGACATCGAAAACGTGGCCGTGAGCTACGCCATCACCGAGCGCCAGCACTCCGACATCAACACCCAGAGCGACTACTCGCGCTCGTACACGGCGGCGCTGGCCTACGTGTACCAGACCAAGCCGCGCAGCCTCACGCCCTTCAGCGGCGTGAAGCTGCTGGATAACCCCTACCTCAAGATTTTCAAAGAAGTCAATATCTCGCCGCTGCCCACGCGCTTTTCGTTCCGCATGGACCTCGACCGGCGCTACAACGAGCGGTTTTTGCAGCGCGTGCTGGAGCCCGGCACGCTGCCCACCACCCGGGATATTCCGGGCGTATTCTACAAGTCGTTTTTCGTGAACCGCGTGTACGACCTGCGCTGGGACATCTTCAAATCGCTGGCTCTCGACTACACGGCCAACAACCGCGGCGTGGTAGATGAGGGCGCGGGCCGCTCTATCGGCACCAGCGACGTGGCCCAGGCCAACCGCGAGCTGCTGCGCAAAAACCTGCTGCTGGGCGGGCGCACCACCAACTTCGACCAGACCATTGCGGCCACCTACCGGCTGCCGCTTGACAAGTTTCCGCTCACCGACTGGCTGCAAGCCGACCTGCGCTACGCGGCGCACTACACCTGGCAGGCGGCCTCCACGGCCCTGCGCACGCCCAACCCCAACTACACTCCGCGCCGCCTACCCGACGGCAGCCCCGACCCTACCGACACCTCGACGGTGGTTATCAACCTGGGCAACACGATACAGAACAACGCCGAGTTTACGGCCAACGGCAAGATTGACCTGGTGAAGCTGTACAACAAAGTGAAGTTTCTGAACATCATCAATAACGCCCAGCCCAAGCCCCGCCCCCGCCCGGCCCTGCCCGCCGCCGGCACGCCCGTGGGCGCGCGCCTACCCAAGGTGGAGGCCGCGCCCGACACAGCTAAGAAAGACCCGCTGCGCTTCGTGAAGGCCGCGTTGCGCGCCATTATGACGGCGCGCTCCATCAACTTCACCTACGCCCACTCCAACGGCACGCTGCTACCGGGCTACCTGCCCAAAACCCGCTTTTTCGGGCTCACTGGGGGCGATAATTTCGATGGGCTAGCCCCCGGCATTCCCTTCGTGCTGGGCCGGCAGTACGACCTCGAAGCGCTGTACCAGCAGGCGGTGGCCAGCAACTGGTACACCCCCAATAGCCAGTACCTGAACACGGCGCTGAGCTCGCTGCTGACCGATAATATCTCGGCCCGCACCACGCTGGAGCCGTTCCGGGGCTTCAACATCCAGCTCGACGCGCGCTGGCAGCGCACCAAAAACGACGAGTCGTACTACCGCAATGCTATTGATACGACCACGGCGGCCTACCGCGACTTCGGCTACTTATCGCCAAACCTAAGCCTACCGATAACTCCCCAGATAGTGGGCACGGGCACGTTCAGCACCACCACCATTACCATCAAGACGATGTTTGGCGACCTGGGCAACAACGGCGAAACCAGCAAGGCCTTCGAGCGCTTCGTGCAAAACCGGGCGGCGGTGCAGCAACGCCTGCAAGCCGCTAACCCGGCTACTCCTTCGAACACCAACACCACGGCCGGCCTCTACAGCTACAACTCGCAGGAAGTGCTGATTCAGAGCTTCCTGGATGCCTACCACGGCAAGTCGTCGGACGGCTACACGGCCAAGAAATTCAACCCCTTCGGCGTGATACCGCTGCCCAACTGGCGCATCGAGTACAACAGCTTTGCCGATTTGCCGGGCATCCGCGAGGTGTTCCGCTCGTTCACCATCAACCACGTGTACTCGTCGGTGTACACGCTGGGCGCTTATACCAAGAATACGCAGTATTCGCGCGGTGAGCCCGATTTTAACAGCAGCATACCCTTCACTTACAACGCTACCGGGCAGTACGTGCCCTACTACGTGGTGGGCCAGGTGAGCTTCCTGGAAAGCCTGACGCCGCTGCTGGGCGTCAACTTCCAGACCGTGAACAACGTGACTGGCCGCCTGCAATACAGCACCAGCCGCGCCGTGGCCCTGAATACTACCAACGCCCAGGTAACCGAGCTGCACACCTCCGACATCACCATCGGGCTGGGCTACGCGGCCACCGGCCTCAAGCTGCCCTTCCGGGTAGGCGGCGAGCAGCGCACCCTCAAAAACAACCTGCAAGCCCGCCTCGATTTGAGCATCCGCGACAACGTTACCATTCAGCGCAGCATCCTCAACTCGACCGACCCCATCCCCGACCTGCGGCCCCAGGGCAGCAACACGGCCCCGGTGAATGGCGACGTGGGCACCGCTACCTCGCAGATTACCAACGGCTCGCTGCAAGTGCAGTTGCGCCCCACCGTCGACTACCTGCTCAACTCGCGCCTCAACCTCCAGTTTTACTTCACCCAAACCATCACCCAGCCCCGCGTCAGCAACGCCTTCCGCAACTCGACCAGCGAGGGCGGCATTCAGCTGCGCTACAGCCTGCAATAGGTCGATGAGTGGATGAGTGGTTTTGGGATGAGTGGATGAGCGAATGGAGCTTTTAACATAGGTGCTACGCGCGGTTGCGCTGTACTTTTGCGGCGGCTTCATTCGCGCACTTGCTGCCTGGCGAATTCACTCATCCAAAAAACCACTCATCCAACTAAACATGACGCTCCCTACCACTCTGCACTACACCAAGGACCACGAATGGCTGCGCCTGGAAGGCGACGTGGCGTACATCGGCATCACCGACCACGCCCAGCGTGAGCTTGGTGATATCGTGTACGTGGACGTTGACACGGTTGACAAAGAGATTGCCCAGCACGACGTATTCGGCACGGTAGAGGCCGTGAAGACGGTTTCCGACCTGTTCAGCCCCATCAGCGGCACCGTGCTGGAAGTGAACGCCAAGCTGGCCGACGCCCCCGAAACCGTGAACTCGGACCCCTACGGCGACGGCTGGATTATCAAGATGTCGGTCGGCAACCCGTCGGAAATCGAGGGCCTGATGACGGCCGAAGCCTACGGCGAGCTCATCGGCGCCTAGGTTTTTTCTTTTGCCTGAAAACGCCATGCCCGGCTGCGGGCATGGCGTTTTTGTGCGGTCTTTTTTCTTTTTTATGCAAACGACTTCGCCCGCGCCGCGCCGTGCCTACGCCGCCCTACCCATCGCCTGGACGCTCATCATGCTGTGGCTCACCCTCACCCCGTCGAAAAACCTGCCCGAGACGCCTGAGTGGAAATTCCTGTCGTTTGACACGGCCGCGCACGCGGGCGTGTTCGCCGTGCTGGCCGCGCTGAGCTGGTTTTCCTTGAGCCGGCAGCGGCGCTGGCCTGCGCTGGCGCGGCGCGCCAGCTTGGTGGTGCTGGTGGGCTGCGTAGTGTTTGGGGCCCTCATTGAGGTAGCGCAGTACGCCATGCACCTGGGCCGCAATGCCGAATGGACCGACCTGGTCGGCGACAGCGTGGGCGCGGCCCTGGCGCTGCTACTCGTGCGCGGCGGCTGGCGCTGGTGGCAGCGCCGCCAGCTGGCCACGCCGTTGCTCCTAGTGCTGCTACTCCTCGGTAGCAGCCTTTTTTTTGCCCCCCGCGCCCAGGCGCAAGCGCCCGACCTCACCCGCGCCCGCCGCACCATTGAGGAACTAGCTTCGCCCAAAATGCACGGCCGCGGCTACGTGCAGGGCGGCGAGCACCTGGCCGCCACCTACCTGCGCGGGCGGCTGCGGCAGCTGGGCGTGCAGCCGCTCGTGCCCGATTATACGCAGCCTTTCGGGCTGGACGTGAATACGTTTCCGGGCGAGTTGAGTCTAAAATTTAATTACGGACAAGGGCAATTACTCGCACGCCAGTTTGGTGAAGCCGGGCGCGACTACATCGCCGCGCCCGCCTCAGGGGGTGGCAATTACCGAAAGCTACCCGTGCTGCTATTTGATACCACTGCCTTCACCAACCAGGCCAGCCAGCAGCGTTTGGCCGCCATTGCTCTTGCTGATAGAGCCCTGCTACTAACCGGCCGCGATGCCGCTCGATTCAGCACGCTACCGCTGCCGCTGCAACAGCACCTCAATGCAGCTAAAGTCTGGCTCAAGTGTGTGCCCAAGCTTACCGGTTCGCTGGCGGGCGAGCAGCTTCAGCGGGTGGAGATAGAACTACTGACTCCGCTTGTCTACAAGCCCGAGCAGGTAAGCAGTCATGGCACAGCCATCCCGGCTTTTCCAAACGAAACGGTTGATATTCAGCTCGACGCCCAGCTCCTGCGCAACTACCAGACCCAGAACCTCGCCGCCGTGGTGCGCGGCAAAATTCAGCCCGACAGCTTCCTGGTAGTGTCGGCGCACTACGACCACCTGGGCATGATGGGCCGCGCCACCTACTTCCCCGGGGCCAACGACAATGCCAGCGGCGTTGCGCTGCTGCTGGAGCTGGCCGCCCACTACGCCCGCCCCGAAAACCAACCCGCCTGCTCGGTCGTGTTTTTGCTGTTCGGGGCCGAGGAGGCGGGGCTGGTGGGCTCGCGCTACTTCGTGGCGCACCCGCTGGTGCCGCTGCCGCGCATCAAGTTCCTGGTAAATCTCGACCTACTCGGCACTGGCGAAGAGGGCGCCACCGTCGTCAACGGCAGAGTATTCGCGCCCGCCTACCAGCGCCTTACCGCCCTCAACGACGCCCACCACTACCTGTCGCGCCTCACCGCCCGCGGCCGGGCCGCCAACTCCGACCACTTTCCTTTCTCCGAGGCCGGCGTGCCCGCGTTTTTTCTCTACACGCGCGGCGGCAGCACTGCCTACCACGACGTGAACGACCAACCGGCCGCGCTCTCGCTGGCCGGTTTTGCGGGGGCATTTGGGCTGGTGCGCGACTTTCTGGATGGGCAGATGGGCCGCCAGCCTTAGCCTAAAGCGGCGTAGTGCACGCCATGCTTCGCAGAAAGCAAAAAGCCCCGGCCGCTAATCGGCCGGGGCTTCCGGAGTTTTACTTTTTCCTAACAACTACCTATACACTGCGTTTAGCTTAATTTAACTCACTAACAATCAGTCACCAGTATCCCCCACTTATTACTTGGCTTAGCTATTGGCTTTCAGCGAATTCAGAATCTTCTTGGCCAGCGGCTCCCACTCGGGCTTCTGGCGGTCGGCGCAGTTGAAGGTGCAGATGAGCAGCTTGCCCTGCACGTCGGTAAAGAACACGAGCGTGTACACCTCGTGGCCCATTTCGGGCTTCATAAATTCGAGGTAGCCCACTTTGCGGCCCGAAACCTCCTTCACGCCCTCGCCAAACCAGGTGGTTTGCTTGTACTGCTTGTGGTAGGTTTTCGAGAAGTTGGTTTGGTACACGTCCACCATGTCCTGGTCGGCCTCGTTGTCGGAGTAGTTGAAGGACAGCGTCACCAGGTTGTTGTTGGTGAAGACCACGCTGGGGCGGCTGCTGGCGTGCGAGTAGATGAAATCCATCTGCTGCTCGGTCATCAGCTCAAAGCCCTTCGGAATCAGCACCTCCACGCGCTCGCTCAGCACGCGCTTCTTAATCAGCTCAATCTCGGAGGCAGGGCGGGCGGCCATCAGCAGGCCCGACAAGGAAACGAGCAGCGTTAGTAAAAGAGACTTCATAACTGAGTAAGAGGTAAAAGTGAGCGCTGAAATAGGGGGCTTGCTTTTGTTGAATCGAAGTTACGCCTAAAATCCAACCCGCAATGCGAGCCAATAAATGGTACTATATACTGGCAAAATCAAAATTTAACGCGACAGCAATTTTATTTACTATTCACACTATAAGTAATTTACCTATAATAATCAAAATAACTAATTCATGAATCAAGCCAATTTTTACACTACCCGCCAAACCTTAATTATTGGATTAATACAAAACTTAGCCTAAAAGATGCAGTAATTATTTTTGAAAATATTTCGCGGCCTACAAAATATTGTTAAGCTGCTCTTTAATCTTCTCCAACTCTTCCTTCATACCCACTACCAGGTGCTGCACGGTGGCATCGTTGGCCTTCGAGCCTATCGTGTTGATTTCGCGGCCAATTTCCTGGGCCAGGAAGCCCAGCTTTTTGCCCACGGCCTCGTCGGGCTGGCCGATGGCCTGCTCGAAGTAGTTGAGGTGCGCGGCCAGGCGCACTTTCTCCTCGGCGATGTCGAGCTTCTCTATATAATACAGTACCTCCTGCTCGAAGCGCGTGGCATTGAACTGCTCGTGCTGGGTAAGCTCGGCGAGGTGGGCGGCTAGGCGCTGGCGCACGTGCGCGATGCGCTGCGGGTCGTGCAGCTCCACGGCCGCCAGCTGCTGCCGGATGGTGGCGATGTAGCCCAGTATCTCGGCCTGCAAGGTCTGGCCTTCGTCGTGCCGGAACTGCTGCATAGCGGCCAGCGCCTCGGTCAACAGCGGCTGAAGCTCGGCCCAGGTGGGCTCGTCGGGGGCATCGGCCTGGGCGGCCTGCGCCTGCTCGGAGGCCGTGGGCACTACGCCGGGCAGGCGCAGGGCGGCCAGCAGCGTGTCCTCGCCGGGGTGGATGCCCAGCGACTCGGCTACGGCTTGCAGCTCGCGGTAGGCGGCCAGCAGCGCCTCGCGGCTGAAGGTGGCGGCGGCGGCCGGCGCGGCGGCCGAGCGCACGAAGTCGAGACTGAAATTGACTTTGCCGCGCAGCAGGGCTTTGGTGATTTGCTGACGAATTTCGAGCTCGTGGTTTTGCAGAAAGCGCGGCAGGCGCAGACTCAGGTCAAGGGTTTTGGAATTGAGCGAGCGCAGCTCGATGGTGGCGGTGTAGCGCTCGGTTTCGCGGTGGGCCTGGCCAAAGCCAGTCATGGAGAGTAACATAGTAACAGAGCTGCGGGCACCGGCGGCACTGGCGCAGCGGTTAGGTGATACAAAGGTGAGCGGTAAAACTACCCCCCGCCGGGCATTGGCGACGGGCGCGGGTATTTGGCGGCTTAACGCGGCTTTCAACTGGCCGAATGGCGCGGCCCACTGCGCCCCTACCCGCCCGCGACCCGGCCGGCGGGTGCTCGGGGCCGCCGCGCCCTTGCATTATGCCAATGTTACACGATGAACGGCGCGCCAACAATTCAGTAACCAGCCGCCAACAATTCCATAACCGACTACCAATAATTCGGTAACCAACGCTGGCACTTAACCGGGGGAACTTTGCACCAGCATTGGCTTAACCCCTTCTTATGCGAACTCTTACCCCTGGCCAACCCGCAACGCGGCTGGTCGCCTTGTTTTTTCTGCTGTTGCTGGCCCGCCTGGGCGCGGCCCAGGTTACGACCTCGTCGATAGGCGGCAAGGTCGTTTCCGACAAAAATGAAGAGCTCATCGGCGTTACCGTCGTGGCTACCAACGTGCCCACCGGCACCAAGCGCGGCACCGCCACCGAACTGGATGGCCGCTTCAGCATCCCCAACCTGGCCCCCGGCGGACCTTATTCCGTTACGGTAACTTACGTAGGTTACAAGCCGCAGACGGTCAACAATATATACCTGACGCTGGGCAACACTACGCGCCTCAACTTTACGCTGGCCGCCGAGGCGCAGGCGCTGAATGAGGTCGTGATTACGGGCAACACACAGGCCACCAAAACCGGCGCGGGCACCAACGTGGGCAAGGAGTCTATTCAGCAGCTACCTACCATTTCGCGTAGCATTCAGGACTTTACGCGCCTCGACCCGCGCAACTCAAACGGTTCGTTCGCGGGCTCGTCGTTTCGCTACAACAACATCACGCTCGACGGGGCCGTGAACAACGACGCCATCGGCTTTTCGCCCTCGCTGGGCGGACAGGGCGGCACCTCGGGCCTGCCGGGCTCGTCGGCCCGCGCCAACCCGATTTCGCTCGATGCCATCCAGGAAATTCAGGCCTCGGTAGCGCCCTTCGATGTGAAGCTGGGCAACTTTACGGGCGGCTCGATTAACGCCGTGACGCGCTCGGGCACCAACGATTTCCACGGCTCGGTGTACGGCTTTGGCCGCAACCAGACCCTGACGGGCACCAGCGTGGACGGCGACCGCTCGAAAATCGGGAGCAGCTACCACGACTACCAGACAGGCTTCCGCCTGGGCGGCCCGATTGTGAAAAACAAGCTGTTTTTCTTCGTAAACGCCGAAATAGCCCGCCGCCAGGAGCCGCAGTTCTACGGCGCGGGCACGCCCGGCTCGCCGGTTTCGACGGACTTGGCCCAGCTCATCGCGGCCAAGCTGCGCACCACCTACGGCTACAACGTAGGCGACTACAACGACTATAACATTCACGCTAACAGCGACAAGCTGTTTGGTCGCATCGATTTCAACCTCGATGACAAGACGAGCATTGCCCTGCGCCACAACTACGTAAAGTCGGAGGCGACCAACCTAGAGCGCTCGGGCAGCTTGTTTAAGTTTGGCTCGCAGGACTTCAACCAGAACAACCTGCAAAACTCGACGGTGCTGGAAGTGAAGTCGAACTTCAACAGCAAAATCGCCAACAACCTGATTTTGGGTTACACCAACATCCACGACTACCGCTCGCTGCTGGGCGGGCAGAGCAACCTGTTTCCGTCGGTGCAGATTAACAACGTGGGCGGCAACATCGGCAACGGCGTGCTGTACTCGGACACCTACTACCGGGGCTCGAACCAGGTACTGCTGGGCTCGGACCGCGAGGCAAGCATCTTCAACACCCGCACCAAGACCTTCGAGATTACCGACAACCTGACCTATTTCCTGGGCAACCACACCCTGACGCTGGGCACCCACAACGAGCTGTATAAGATTGATTACGGCTTTATTAACTCCTGGAACGGCCGCATCGAGTACAACAGCGTATCGCAGTTCCTGAACGACCAGCCAACCCGCATCCGGGGCACGTATAACACGACCGACAACAGCTACGCTTACAACTACAACAACCCGTCGGCGACGTTCAACATCAACCTGTACTCGGCTTACGTGCAGGATGAGTGGGCCATCAGCGACCGCCTCAAAATCACGCCCGGTTTGCGCTTCGACCTCACCTCGCTGCCCAACCCGCCCGCCGTGCGCGCCGACCTCGTGAACACGGCCGCTAACGACGCGCGTACCCTCAACCAGACCTACCAGCACACCAGCTGGCAGAACTTCGACAACCGCCTCTTCGGCAAGGTGCAGGTGTCGCCCCGCCTGGGCTTCAACTACGACGTGAAGGGCGACGGTAGCGTGGTCGTGCGCGGCGGTACGGGCATCTTCACCGGCCGCGTGCCGTTTGCCTGGATTGGCTACGCCTACTACAACAACGGCGTGAACTACAACTCGGTGGACTACAACGGCCTCCAGCCGAGCACCAACCAGGCCGCCGGCCCCCAGGTGCTGCTTAGCCAGGACCCCACGCAGATTTACCAGAACGCTGCCCGGGTATCTAGCTCGCCCCAGAATACGACCGAGGTGAACCTCATTGACCCCAACTTCAAGCTGCCGCAAATCTGGCGCTCGTCGCTGGCCTTCGACTTCAAATTGCCGATGGGCTTCCGCGCCTCGGTAGAAGGCCTGGTAACGAAAGTGATTCAGGACGTACAGTTCTCGAACATCAACCTGGTCGACAACGCCACCTACTACGGCCAGGGCCCGACCCAGACGCCCCGCTACTCGGGCTACACCTTCCCCGGCACTACCTCGGCCGCCACGCGGGTTAACCCGCTGCTCTCGAATGCCTTCCTGCTGACCAACACCAGCCAGGGCTACCGCTACCAGCTCACGGGCTCGGTGGGCAAGGGCTTCGGCAACTTCCTCGACGTGAACACGGCCTACACCTACGGCGTGAGCAAAGACATCAGCAACGGCATCCGCAACTCGTTTCAGAGCAACTGGGAGCTGAACCCGGCCCTGAACGTGAACAACCCCAGCCTGGCTTATTCCAACTTTGATTTGCGCCACCGCGTAGTGGCCAGCATCAACCTGCACCACGGCCTGGGCCAGCGCTTTACGGGCTACTTCACCTCGGTGCTGACCTACGCCAGCGGCTCGCCCTACACCTGGGTGTATAACAACAACTTCTTCGGCAACGGCCAGCAGAACGTGCAGCTGGCGTACATTCCTGGCTCGGCCTCGGACATTACCCTCGTAAGCCGCGCCAGCAACACCTCGCCCTACACGCTCGACGCCAGCGGCGCGCAGTACGCGGCCCTCAGCAATTTCATCGACAACGACGCCTACCTCAAAACCCGCCGCGGCCAGTATGCCGAGCGCAACGCCGCCCGCACGCCCTGGAACAACCAGGCCGACGTGCGCCTGATGCTGGAAGCCAAGCTCGGCAAGCTCGAAGCCAACGAGGCCGGCCAGGTGCCCGCCCGCCACACCATCCAGATTTCGCTCGACGTGCAAAACGTGGGCAACCTGCTGAACCGCAGCTGGGGCCGCCAGTACTTCGTGCCCAACACCTTCAACTCGACGCTCGGCACCGGCCTCTCGCAGGTGGCTTTTGCCGACGCGGCCGGCAACATCTCGAACAGCTACAGCAGCACGTTCAACCGCCCGGCTTTCACCTACAGCTCGCCGGCTACCTACTCCATCGACCAGCTGGCCTCGCGCTGGCAGGGCCAGCTGGGCGTGCGCTACTCGTTTTAGTAGCGTGTACCGCACAGCTAAAAAGCGGCTGCTCCACCGGGGCAGCCGCTTTTTTATTGGGCCGGGCGGCCAGGCGGCCGGGCCTACCTTTGTCCAGGTTACTTCTCTTTTTTGCTGCTATGATAACCCGCCAGGAATTTCCTTATTTACAGGAACTACTCATTCACGACGCCTGCGTGGCGAAGCACCTGCGGGTGCCGGTGTTTGAGCCGGGGCAGGAGTTTCGGCACCTGGTGCTGACGGGGCGCAGCGGGGCCGGCAAAACGACGGTGCTGCGCGACTTGGCCGCCAACGAGGCGATGCGCTTTCCCTACCCCAACGCCCGCCCGGCCCTGCGCCGCCAGGTAGAGGCGCGCTTTTACGGCCGCAGCCAGCAGCACTCGCTCGAAGTCATTTTGCGCAGCCGCTTCGTATTTGCTTTTTTTGAGGCCACCCGCCAACTGCGGGTGCAGGAAGTAACCTCGGTGGTGCGGGCCGATGCCCTGGAGGCCGAGCTGTCGCACCCCGAAAACACGCAACTCAAAACCGCGCTTTTCAAGCAGTTTCTGGTTAATAAAAAAGTTTTCCACGTGTTCGACGCGCTGGACGGCAAAACCGAGAGCGCCCGGCAAAAGGAAAGCTTTTTTCGCCAGCTCGACGCTACCCTGGCCCAGCTGTTCGAAGACCCCGGTGCCCGGCTGGAGTTCGTGCGCGAAAACTTCGAGTTCTACCTGCACCTCTCCGATGGCCGCCGCCTCACGCTCAACGAGCTGTCGGCGGGCTACTCCGCCTTGCTGAGTGTTTTTATGGAGCTGCTGATGCGGGTTGACCTGCTGCGCACGCAGGTAAGCGATTACGGCTACGACCCCTGCGGCTTCGTGCTCATCGACGAGCCCGAGGCGCACCTGCACCCGGAGATGCAGCGCCAGCTGCTGCCGCTGCTCGCCGGCTTGTTTCCCAACTTGCAGTTTATCGTGGCCACGCACTCGCCGGCCGTGGCCTTCAGCCTGCCCAATACCACGGTGTTTGACCTGAGCACCGGGCAGGCACTACCCGCGCCGCCCGCCGCGTAGCGGCTATTTCCCTACCTGCCTGCCGATGGCCGCTTTGAGAATTCTGCACCTGCCCAAGTGGTACCCGCATCGCTACGACGACCAGGACGGCGACTTTGTGGCGCGGCACCTGGCGGCGATTGCCGCGCAGCCCGGCCTTGCGTCGGCGGTCGTGTTTGCGACGGTGGCGGCGGGGCCGCTGCGGCGCGTGGTGGAGCAGGAAACCGACCTAAGCGGCCCGGTACCCACCTGGCGCTACTACTACCGCGCCCGCCTCACCGGCCTGGGGCCGCTCGACCGGCTGCTGAAGCTGCTGCTGTGGCTGGGCTGCGTGCTGCACGGCCTGCGCGCCGTGCGCCGCCACTGGCAGGGCCAGCTACCCAGCCTGGTGCACGTGCACGTGCTGCTGCGCACGGGCCTGCTGGCCTGGGCGCTGCGCGGGCTGCGAGGCCTGCCCTACGTGGTAACCGAGCACTGGACCATCTACCTGCCCGAGCGGCGGGCGCTGCTGCCAGGCTGGCGGCGCTGGCTCACGGGCGTGGTGGTGCGCCGGGCCGCCGCGCTGCACACCGTATCGCGGGCGCTGGCCGAGGCTTTGGGCGGGCTGGGCGCGCGGGCACCGCGCACGGCCGTTATCGCTAATGTGGTCGATGTGGAGCTGTTTAGCCCCGGCCCGGCGGCCGAGGTGCGGCCTACTACCCTGCTGCACGTGTCGGCGTTTCACGATGGCGTTAAGAACCTGTCGGGGGTGCTGCGGGTGGTGGCGGGGCTGCGGCCAGCCTGGCCCGGCCTGCGCCTGCGCGTGGCCGGCTACGGCCCCGACGAAGCCCACCTGCACCGCTACGCCGCCGAGCTGGGCTTGCTGGCCGATGGCACGGTAGTGTTTTTGGGCAAGCTGCCGCACCCGGCCGTAGCTGCCGAGATGCGGCAGGCTACGGCGCTGGTGTCGTTTAGCCGGGCCGAAACCTTTGGCTGCGTGCTGCTGGAGGCACGGGCCAGCGGCCGGCCCGTGGTGGCTACCCGCGTGGGCGGTGTGCCCGAGCTTTTCGAACCCGCCGGAGCCTTTGGCCAACTGGTAGCGCCCGACGATGAAGCCGCCCTGGCGGCGGCCCTGGCGCAGGTGCTGGCAGAGGCTGGCCAGTGTGCCCCCACCCGCCTGCACGCCGACGCGGCTGCCCGCTGCGGCGCAGCGGCCGTAGGAGCGGCGTTTGGGCAGTTGTATCGGCAGGCAGCGCCAGCCGCCGGGTAGCCTGCAAAAACCCCGCGCAAGCGTGCCGATTCAACTCCGCCAAACGCTGCCAGCAACAGTGCCACCTTCTCACCAGCAGCCAGCGCCCCGCCCACAAGGCGCCGCCGGGCGTAGGTTCGCAGCTTATGAGACTTCTCCGCCCGTTGTTTGAGGCCGCCGTGGTGCTGGTGGTGGCGCTGGGTTTGGCGCACTGGGCGCTGGGCCTGTTCAGCAAAAAAACCACCGTGTACCGCCCCACCGTGGCCCGGCAGCTGGCGCTGCTGACGTGGCCCGTGCTGGCCGTAGGCGCGGGGCTGGTGGCGGCCGGGCCGGGCCTGCTGGCCCCCGTAGCCGCCGAGCGCTGGCTGGCCTGGGGCCTGCTGCTGGCCGTGCTGGTGCTGGCGGCCCCGGCGCTACTGCTGCACCTGCGCTACTACACCCTCAATGCGGCTACCACGCTGGTATTCGACCCCGCCCAGGGCCGCCTGCAAGTGGCCCTGGCCGACGTGCTGGCCTACGACCCCGCCCGCCAGGGCTGGCCCGGCCCCGGCCCTATCGAATGGAGCCGCTGCCGCTGGCCCGGCGTATTCTGGCGGCGCTACGAGTACCTGCGGCTGCCGCTGCCGCAGGGCGACATTGTGCTCACCGCCCTGCTGCTGCCCGATATGCAGCCGCTGGTGGGCTACCTGCGCCACTTCGGGGTAGTGGTGGTAGAGCGCCGGCGCGGCTGGGCGTGGGTGTGAGGTGTGAGGTGTTGGGTGTTGGGTGTTGGGTGTTGGGTGTTGGGTGTTGGGGCAGCAAAAAATCAAGTATCTAACATCTACCCAAATAACTATTCGCCAACCTCCCAAGGCCGCTCTTGGCTGGCAGAAAGCCAGCGGCGGCGGCGCAATAAAGCGTTTTTTTGTGCTCGCCAAAGCTGGGGCCGCGCACTTGCCCCGCCGGGAAAGCTGGCCTTTTTTCGCTGCCGATGCCCAGTGCTACCGGCCCCTGCCCCCAAACGCGGTGAACGCTGGGGCCAGCCGATGGGCTCCGCCGGGCGGAGGGTGCACAGGCGCAGCGGCCGGCAAAGGTGAGCCCGGGCGCTGGCTACCATCTTTGCGGCTCTATTCAACTCTGCACTCCCTATGGCTACTCCCCTGCTGCATTTTCTTGAACAAGGCGACCCGGCCGCCCCGCCGCTGGTGATTTTGCACGGCCTCTTTGGCACGCTCGACAACTGGCAGACGCTGGCCCGCCGCTGGGCCGACGAGGCCGGCCTGCGCGTCATCAGCGTGGACTTGCGCAACCACGGGCGCTCGTTTCACGCGCCCGAGCACAGCTACGCGCTGATGGCGCAGGATGTGCTGGCGCTCTTCGACCACCTGGGGCTAGCGGCCGACCGCCTCACGCTGCTGGGCCACAGCATGGGCGGCAAGGTGGCCATGACCCTGGCCCTGGGCTACCCCGAGCGGCTGGCCCAACTTATCGTGCTCGACATCGCACCGCGCTTTTCGGACATGGAGCACCAGGACGACATTATCGCGGGCTTGCAGGCCGTGGATTTGCGCACTATCCAGAACCGGCAGCAGGCCGAGGCGGCGCTGCTGCCGCGCATTCCGCAGCTGGGCGTGCGGCAGTTTTTGCTGAAAAACCTGTACCGCCGCGAGGACAATTCCTTTGCCTGGCGCATCAACCTGCCGGCTTTGGTAGAAAACCTGGCGGCCGTGGGGCAGGAAATTTCGTCGGCCCAGCCGTTTCTCAAGCCCACCCTGTTTATCCGGGGCGGCAAGTCGGACTACATCACGGCCGACGACAAGCTGCACGGCATCCCGGACCTATTTCCCAACTCGCAGGTGGCTACCGTGCCCGACGCCGGCCACTGGGTGCACGCCGAAAAACCGGACGAGATTTTCGGGCTGGTGCGCAATTTCGTTGGAGTTCTGAGTTAAGGGTTTTGAGTTCTGAGTCGTCACTCACTACTCTTCCAAACTCAAAACTCCTAACTCCTAACCCCTTATGCTTTACCTCCTCCCTACCCCGCTGGCCGAGGGCACCGCGCCGCAGGTGCTGCCGCCGCAGGTGGTGGCGGCCGTGGCCCGGCTGCCCTATTTTTTGGTCGAAAACCTGCGCACCGCTCGCCGCTTCGTGAAGGAAGTAGCGCCGCACCGCGTCATCGAGGACATTCGCTTCGAGCTGATTGACAAGGACAGCACGCCGGCCCAGGTGAAGGCCGCGCTGGAGCCGCTGCTGAAGCAGGGCCTTGAGGCGGGCGTGCTCTCCGAGGCCGGCTGCCCCGGCATCGCCGACCCCGGCGCGGCGCTGGCCCAGGAGGCGCACCGGCTGGGGCTGCCGGTGCGGCCGCTGGTGGGGCCGTCGAGCATCTTGCTGGCGCTCATGGGCTCGGGGCTCAATGGGCAGCGGTTTGCCTTCCACGGGTATTTGCCCATCGAGAAGGCGGCGCGCATCGCGGCCCTCAAAAGCCTGGAAAAAGAGGCCTTTCAGCGCGACCAGTCGCAGCTGTGCATCGAAACGCCCTACCGCAACGACCAGCTGCTGGCCGACCTGCTGGCCCACCTCGCGCCCGGCACCCGCCTGTGCGTGGCCGCCGACCTCACCGCCCCCACCGAGTACCTGCGCACGCTGCCCGTATCTGCCTGGCGGCAGCTGCCCGAGCTGCCGCGGCTGCACAAGCGCCCGGCAGTGTTTGCGCTTGGCAAGTAGTGCGTAGGCTTGCACGCTTGTCATGCTGAACGCAGTGAAGCATGACAAGCGCTTATATAGCAAACAGGCAATCCTTACGTCACCAGCACCGCACTCAGTCAACTTTCAAAAACTTTGCCCGCTGGCCGGAGGCCACGTCCTGCACGAAGTACAGGCCAGCAGTCAGGTCGCTGATATTCAGCCACAGTTGGCCGGGGCCGGTGGCCACGCGCCGCACGGGCCGGCCCAGCTGGTCTAGTATCATAAAATCGGAGCCCGCCGCACCGGCCACGGTGAGCGGGCCGGTGGTGGGGCTGGGGTAGGCCAGCAACCGCGGGGCCAGCGCCCCGGTCTGCACGGCCACCACGGGCGAGTAGGTAGCCGGGCCATCGTGGTCGAGCTGCCGCAGGCGGTAGTAGTGCCGGCCGGCGGGGGCGGCCTCGGCATCTACAAACTGGTAGGTGCGGGCCTGGGTGGTGGTGCCGCCGGCCGGCACCCGCCCGATGGCCTGGAAGCGGTCGGGCGCATCGGCCGGGGCGCGCTCTACCACAAACTGGTCGGCCCCGCGCTCCGAGGCCGTAACCCAGGTGAGCGCCACACCCGCCGGCGTGGCCGCAGCTTGAAAGCTGGTGAGCACTACCGGCAGGGGCGCTACCGTGCTAAAGGCCTCATAAATTTCAATATCCTGCCCCAGCGCCAGCACCGAAAAGAACACCAGCTCTATCTGGTTGAAGGGCTGGGTCGGGGTAAAGGAAATGCGCCGGATGCCCGAGGCGTCGATACTCAGATTCAGCAGGTTGCTGCTCAGCACGTGGCTATCGACTGGAGTGGTGGCAGCGTCGTCTTTGTAAAAAGTATTGAGGGTAGCGCCGCCAAATAGAGCGGCCGAAATCAGGACATTGGGCCGCAGGTACATGCCGGCTTCTTTGCCAGCGGCGGCGGTGGCCGGAAAACTCACCCGCAGCCGGGTGTAGCCAAGCAGCAGGGTGGGCTTGATGGTGGCGTTGGTAGCCAGGTTGCCATCGGCCGCCCGGTTGTTGTTGGACACAACGCCTTCTTCGAGCACCACTTTATTGGCGTATTGAACTTGGGCGGCACCGGGCAAGCCCAGGCCCAGGCAAGCCAGCACGAGCAGCAGTGCCCGCAGCCGGCAGAAAGAAGAATAGTACATGGCCGGAAAAGGTTAAAGCGTGAGCTTCAGCCTTTACAAACCCGCTGCCAGGGCTTTTTTTATTTTTATCCTACAGCGCCGTCTCCTCATTATCCTATTTCAGCAGCTGCGGCTTACCATATTGGGATGGGCGCGTCTCATTGCGGTAGCGCCAGGCCCACTCCAGCGCACCGGGGGCCACGCGGCGGCCCCACGGCGAAAGCCCGCACTAAAAAGCCCCCGCTCTGCCGGGCAGAACGGGGGCTTTTGGGGTTGGCAGCCAGCAGCTACTAGCCGGTGGCTACTGAATGCTCACCTGCTTGGTCACGTTGGCTTCGCCGGCCTGCACCCGCAGGGTGTAGATGCCGGGGGCCAGGCTGGCCGTGCCAAACTCGAGCTGCGCCCCGGAGCTGGGCAGCGCCGCCGCGCGGCGCGCCACCTCCTGGCCCAGCGCGTTGTAGAGGCGCGCCTCGGTTTGCGCCACGCCCGCCAGGGCGGGCACCCGCACCGTGAAGGCCGTGGTAGCGGGGTTGGGGAATACGCTTACGCTGCCCGCGGCCAGGGCCGGGGTAGTGGCCAGCGCCGTGGCCGGCAGCATGCCCTTAAACATGCCGCCCGTGGTGCCCGACGAAGCCGCCGTGGCTACACCACCGCTCCAGGCCGTGGTGCCGTTGAGGAACGCCACGGCGGTGTGCAGCACCTGCGTATCGAGTATGTCCCAGGTAGTGCCGCCGTCCGTCGTGTACGAGCTACCGCTGAGGGCTCGCGTGGGGGTGATGGGGATATAGCCGGCGCACACAAACGTGTTGGGCTGACCGGGCACGCCGCTTACCGAGGTTGGGTACACGAGGCCCGCGCCGCCCGGCGTGCGCAGCTGCCAGGTAGCCCCGCCATCCTGGGTATAGGCAATCGAGTTGGTGATGCTCGCCGCGTTGGCGTTCAGGGCAAGGCCGACCGTAGCCGAGGTGAAGGCCAGCGCCGTCACTTGGGTGAGGCCTGTGTTGGCCACCGCCCAGGTGGTGCCGCTGTCGGTCGAGCGTAGCACCCGGCCGGTCGAGGTGCCAAACCAGCAGGCGCGGGCGGCCGGGTTAGCGCCCGCCACGGTCGTGAGCGTGCCAGGGCTGCCGGTTTCGCCCGTGCTAGCCGTGGGCACCGAGGTAGCGGCCGTCCAGGTGGTGCCGGCATTGGCAGTAGTGTAAATCTCGAAGCCAGCGAGGCCCGGGCGCGGGTCGCCCGCCACTACCACGTTGGTGGCACTGAAAGCCAGCACCCCGTTTTGGCGCCCGCCGCTGGTCACCGAGTAGGCGCTGGTCAGCTGCGGCGTCCAGGTGGTGCCGCCGTCGGCGGTGTAGTAGAGGTAGCCCCCAGCGTTGGTGCCCGTTCCGGCAAACGACGCCCAGGCCACCGTGCTGCTCGCCGCGCTGATGTTGTTGAAGGAATAGCTGGCGGCGGCTGAGATGGTGCCCGCCGTCCAGGTAGTGCCGCCGTTGGTGGTGCGGGTATAGCCGTTGTAGGCCGTGCCCCTGGCTTGGCTGTAGTCAAAGCCCGCCGCCCATACGGTGTTGGCATCCACGACGGAGAGGCTGGTGATGCCTCCGTTGGCGGGCAGGTTGCTGTTTTGCTGCACCCACTGGGCGGCGGCGGGGGTGCGGGCAGCCAGCAGGCTGCCCGCCGTTAGCAGCCCCAGCACCAGGCGCTGAGATACGAAACGTAGGGGTGTAACCATAAGGGATTAGGGGGTATTAGGAGAAAATTGGTACGGCGCAAAGGTCAACGATAATTACCCATTATGTACATGATTTTCTAAAATAAAGCTATATAAACCTCCGGTAAACTAAGCTCAGCTAGTGCAGCCGCACCCGGAACTCCGTGCGCCCGTTGCTCCCCGTTGCGAGCTGAAAAGCAAAGCCGTGGGCCAGCAGAATATCGCGCACCAGCGTGAGGCCAATGCCCTGCCCACCCGCCTTGGTGCTGAAAAACGGCGTGAACAGCCGCTGGCTCACCTCGGGCGTGAGCGGCGCGCCGTCGTTGGCGAGGCAAAGCGTAGGCGGCTGGGCGGTGGTCGTCACCCACACGTTGCCGCCGCCGGGGCCGATGGCTTCGAGGGCATTCTTGGCCACGTTGAGCAGGGCCTGGGTGAGCTGCTGCGAGTCGGCTACGATTTCTAAGGGGCCTTCGTGGGTTAGTTGCCAGTGCCAGGCTACGCCCTGGGCGGCGCTCTGGGCGCTCAGCAGCTGGCTTAGGTTGCGCAGCAGCTGGTGCAGGTCGAGGGGGTGCGGGGCGGGCGGCGGCAGGCGCACCAGCCGGGCGTAGCCGGCCACGAAGTCGGCGAGCTGGGTATTGCGCCCGATGCTGACATCCAGCGCCTGCGCAAAGTCGGCCTGGTCGGCCGCGGCGAGCTGCGGCGTGTAGTACCGAAACGAGCCCAGCAGCGAGTTTACGGCCCCGATGGAGTTATTTACCTCGTGGGCCACCAGCCGGATAAGCTGCTCGTAGGTCTGCTTTTCCTGCGCCCGGATTTCCTGGGTCAGCTCTTCCAGCACGATAAACCTGCGCTGAAAGCCCCGGTCGAGAAAATGCGCGGCGGCGGCGCGGTAGGTTTGGCCGCCGGGCAGGCGCACGGGCTGCGGCTGGCCCACGGCCAGAGCGGCCAGCACCGGGCCCCAGGGCGCGGGCAGCGCCGCCACCGGCTGCCCGGCCAATGCGGCGGCGGGCTGGCCCAGGGCGCGGGCGGCGGCGGCGTTGGCACTGGCTATGCGCTGCTCAAAATCCAGGATGAGAATGCCGGCCGGCGAGGCGTGGATGAGCCGCTCCAGCAGCACGCTTTGCTCGTGCTGGCTCACGCGCTCGTGGCGCAGGGCGTCGAGCATCTGGTTGTAAACGGCCACGAGCTGGTCGAGCCCAGGCTCACCCACGGGCTGAAACTTCAAGCTAAAATCCTGGGCTTGCAGCGCCGCCGTGCCCGCCGCGATAAGCTGCATGGGCCGCGTAAAGCCCCGGTATAGCTGCCACGCCAGCCCCAGGCTGGCGAGCAGCACTACCTCACACACAATGAACAGCGTAGCATTGGTAGTGCGAAACTGCGCCGCCAGCGCAATGAGCACCGCGTAGAGCGGCAGTAGAAACAGCAGGAGCTTGAGGCGCATACCGGAAAACGTTTGTCATTGCGAGCGCAGCGCAGCAATCGCACCAAGACGGGGTACTCAACAGGGGCGATTGCTGCGCTGCGCTCGCAATGCCAACTTCTTACGGCTGCTCCAGCCTACTCGCTATACGGAATCCCAAACTTATCCAGCCTTCGGTACAACGCCCCCCGGCTGAGGCCCAGCGCCCGCGCCACCTGGCTGAGGTTGCCCCGGTGCTGGGCCACGCTCTGCCGGATGGCCTGCTCTTCCAGCGCCTCCAGCGTAAGCGAGCCGGGCGGGGGCGAGGGAGTAGCTGCGTGAAAAAGTGAATTTCCGGGCTGAAAGTCGGCAGGCGTCAACTCGTCGTTCAGGCTGGTGAGGGCGGCGCGCTCAACCAGGTTTTTGAGCTCGCGGATGTTGCCGGGCAGCGGCTGGCCTTGCAGGTAGTGCGCCGCCGCCGCGCCCAGGCGCAGGCCGGGGCGGCGGTAGGTGGCTTGCAGCTGCCGGATAAAGTACTGGGCCAGAGCCGGAATATCCTGCGGGCGCTCGCGCAGGGCGGGCAGGTGCAGCGTGATGAGGTTGAGCCGGTAAAACAGGTCTTCGCGGAAGCGGCCCTGCGCTACCAGCTCGGCCAGGTTTTTATTGGTAGCGGCCACTACGCGCAGGTCGAGGCGGCGGGGCCGGCTGTCGCCGAGCACCTCGTAGGTGCGGTCTTGCAGCACGCGCAGCAGCTTTACCTGGCTGGCCAGCTCCAGCTCGCCGATTTCATCCAGAAAAATGGTGCCGCCGTTGGCCAGCTCGAAGCGGCCCACGCGGTCGGCGCGGGCGTCGGTGAAGGCCCCGCGCCGGTGGCCAAACAGCTCGCTTTCAAACAACGAAGACGAGATGCCGCCCAAATTCACTTTCACAAAGGGCGCACCGCGCCGGTGGCTGTTCTGGTGCAGGGCCTCGGCAATGAGCTCCTTGCCGGTGCCGCTTTCGCCTTCTATCAGCACCGAGGCATCGGTGGCGGCCACCTGCCCCACCTGCCGCAGCACGGCCAGCAGGCGCGGGTCGTCGCCCACGATGTTGCCCAGGGCAAACTGCTTATCGAGCGCCCGGCGGCCGGGCGGCGGGGCCGCCTCGGCGGGCGCGTGCAGCGCCAGCACGGTACCGATGGTTTGGAGCAGCGCCTCATTCTGCCAGGGCTTGGTGACGAACTCGGCCGCGCCGGCCTTCATGCCCGCCACCGCCAGCGCGATGCTGCCCCAGCCCGTGAGCAGCACCACGGGCACCTGCGGGGCCAGCGTTTTTAGCTCGGCTAGCAGCGCCAGGCCGTCGGCCCCGGTAGTGGCGGCCGTAAAATTCATATCGAGCAAAATGAGCTGGGGCACGGCTGCCCGCACGGCGGCCAGCGCCTCGGCGGGGCCAGGCACGGCGGCGGTGGCGTAGCCGGCCTGCTTCAGCAGCAGCTGGAGCGACACGCGCACCGCCAGGTCATCATCAACTACCAAGACCACTGATTAGCACGGATTTTAGCGGATTTCACGGATTTTGTGGACGGCGTATTTACGCGGATTTTGCGGGATTCGTGGACGGCGGATTTTGTAGATAGCGTTTCACTTGTGGACTCTGGATTTAGAGCGGGTTAGGTGAGATGCGCGGGATTGTGAAGCAGGCGCTTGAATTTTAGGCTGGCCTCGCCAAAATTGATAAGCAGCGCCACTTCCAGGCGGTAGGCTTTCAGGTAATTGATGGCTTGCGCATGGTGCGCTCCGGTTAGCTCGCCTACTGCTTTAAGCTCTACCAAGACCTGGCTCTCCACCAAAAAATCTGTTCGCCTCGACCCAATGACTTGGTCTTTATAGAAAACTGGCAGGCTTACTTCGCCTTGGAATACAAGGCCCGACCTGGTTAGCTCAACGGCCAGGCCGCGCTGATAGATTACCTCGGGAAAGCCACTGCCCAGCTCGCGATGCACACACATCGCGCAGCCAATTCTTTCTTTAGTAAGGTTGTTAAAGCGTGTATCGAGCAGCATAAAGCGAAGCTAAGCTATCGGCTTCATCCAAAGCAACTCCTACCCAGCAGCCATCCGCCCCGTCCACAAAATCCGTGGCTACCAAACGCACCAAAAGCAAGCCCTCCGCACCGTCCACAAAATCCGTGAAATCCGCTAAAATCCGCGCTAATCAGTGATTGCTGACGCTGCCGCCGCTGCTGGTGCGCTTGGTGAGCTGCGGCGAGCCCTTGTAGCTGATGCTGCCGCCGCTGCTGGCCTGGGCCACGAGGTCGTCTTTCACGGCTACCACGATGGAGCTGCCGCTGCTGGCTTCGGCACGGGCGTGGTCGGCCTGAAGCTTGGGGGCGTCGAGGCTGGCGCCGCTGCTGCTTTGCACGTCGAGGCTGGTGGCGCGGCCGCGCAGGGTGGCCGAGCTACCGCTACTTTGGCGCACGGTGAGGGTAGTGGTGGCCAGGTCGGCTTCCACGCTGGCCCCCGACGATACGTCGAGCTGGAAGGTGGCGGCGTCGAAGTCGCCCGCGGTATGCACCGACGCGCCGCTGCCCGCCGTGAGGGCCGTGAGCTCGTCGGCCGTCACGGCCACGCGCAGGCGCTTGTTGGTGCGGTCGTTGCGGCGGTTGCGGTCGTCGTCGTTGCGGTAGCGCAAGGTCAGCACGCCGTCCTTCACGGTGGTTTCGATGCGGTCGCGGTAGGCGTCGGTGGCGGCGCTCACCTCCACGCGCTGGCTGTGGCCGGCGGTGAGGGCCAGGTCGATGCCGGTGCCCACGTTGATGGCGTGGAAGGCGGGCACCGGGCGCGTCTGGGTACTTTGGGCGTGGGCGGCGGGCAGGGCGGCGAGGCCGAGCAGGGCGGCGAACAGGAAGTTTTTCATGGGGCAAAAGAAAGGTAGTAAAAGGAGACGGTGCTTGGTTTGGCCAGGGGTACCGGGCGGGTCAGGCATTCGTTACGAAGGCTGGAAAATAATCTTGCGGCGCGGCCTGCTTAGGCAGCCAATGGCCGGGGTAGCTTCGTTGCGGGCTGCTTGGCCTTTTCCCCCCAAAATTTATCCTCCTGAAGTCAAAATCCAACCTCCTAGGCCCGCAGCCTATGCTCATAGGCACCAAACCCAACCTCATAAGCCCGCAACCTGACCTCGCAGGCCCCAAACCTACCCTCGGAGGGTAGGTTTATTCTTCGCGCAGCGCCACGGCGGGCTGAATGCCCGCCGCCAGCCGGCCGGGGTAGAGGGCACAGCCCGCCGCCAGCACGTAGAGGCCCACCGTAGCCAGGGCCATGCTGGTGAGGTACACACCCGCCTTCACATTGAGCACGCCCAGCAGCGGAAACTGCACCGCCAGCAACAGCCCCAGCAGCAGCCCAAACGTGGTCAGCACCAGCGTTTCGCCCAGCACCTGCCTACTGATGGCCCCGGCCGGGGCCCCCAGCGCGCGGCGCACGCCCAGCTCGGCACGGCGCTGGTTGATGGCGAGCCACAGCACGCCAAAAAGTCCCAGCGCCACATTCACCAGCAAGAACACGCACACCGCGCCTAGGATAAGTGGCAAAGCTAGGTCTACCTTGAGCCGCGTCATGCGCTGCTCGGGCAGAGTCACGATGCCGCTCGTCCAGGCGCCGGCGCTGATGGCGCGGATGTCGTCGGCAATGCGCTTTTCGAGCACCCCGCCGCTGCCGGGGCGCACCCGCACCAGCAGCGTAGTGAGGGCGCGGGCCGTGTCCTGGGGGCTGATGTAGAGGAAATAGCCGGGCTGGGGCTCGCTCAGCTCGCCAGCCGTGCGGTAGGGACCGCTCACGCCGATTACCTCGTAGTCTTCCTTGTCGTTGTCACGGATGAGGCGGCCCACCGCCGACTCGCCCCCCGGAAACATGGCGGCCTGCGCTAGCTCGGTGATGACGATGGGCTTGTGGCGCGCCCCGGCCTCGTCGCGACGGTCAAACCACCGGCCGGCTACCAGGCGCAAACCCATCACCTCGCGCAGCTCGGGGCCGGCGTCGTACACGTCGCCGTAGGCATCGGGGCGGCTGGCACCTTGCACGGCCCGAAACTCGGTGGTGTTATTGCTGAACGAGAAGGGCGTGTTCTCGACGCTACGCGATACCTGCACCACGCCCGGCGTGCTGCGCAGCCGCGCCAGCACCTGCTGCAAGGTGGCATACTGCGCGGCGTGCGACTGCGTACCGGGGTTAATCTGAATTTCCCACACGTTGGCGTAGTCGAAGCCCAGCGGGGCGCGGTAGTTGCGCCAGCTAAACACGCCCACGCTGCCCACGGCAAACAGCACCACGAAGGCCAGTACTATTTCCAGAATCAGCAGGCCGTTGGCGCGCTTGCGGTTCCACATCAGAGTAAGCAGGTGGCGAAGCATAGCTGGTTGTTAGTTGTTAAATGATTAAGCATGACACTTGTTTTCTCTTTGCAAACGGGTGCGGCTAGCTGCCAGCATCGCCCTTGAGGGCCTTTACGGCGGGCAGCTTCGACATCTTGTAGGCCGGGTAGCCGCCTGAGAGCAGGCCAAAAAACAGCACCACGCCCAGCGCCACTCCAAACACCCGCGCGTTCAGCCCGTAGCTGGCGTAGGGGATAAGCTGGCTGTTATTGAGCAAGCTCAACACCCCGGCCGCCAGCGCCAGCCCTAGCGCGCCGCCCAGCAGCGTCAAGAAGATATTCTCGATGAGAAACTGCCCCACCAGCCGCCCCGCCGTGGCCCCAAATGCCTTGCGCACCCCGATTTCGGACGAGCGTTCCAGGATGCGACTCACGTTGATGTTGACCAGGTTGAGGGCCGGCAGCAGCATAAACAGCACTCCCAGCAGCAGGGCCACCTGCACGAAGCGCCCCACGCCGCCCTCGGCCGTCGCGTTGTCGCTATCGCGGCCCGTGTAAGAGGCCAGCAGCGTGCGGGCGAAGGTATTGACCTGCTTGAAGTGCTTGGGGTCGGGCACCGGCAGGTGGGCTACCAGCTGCGCGTATTCGGCCTGCACGCGGGGCACCTCGGCCGCCGAGCGGGCCAGCACGATGGCCTGGTAGCGCCCCAGCAGACTAGGGTTGCGCAGGTCGTCGTTGGTCGTCGTGATGGGCGTCCAGAGCTCGGCGTAGGTGCTGAGGCGCGTCAGGGGCACGTCGCGCACCACGCCCACCACCCGGTAGGGCACGGCCTCCAGCACCAGGTCGCGGCCCACGGCCGGGGCCCCGGGGCCGAAATAGCGGCGCGCCGTGCGCTCGTTGATAACCATCACGTGGGCCGCCTCGCGCACCTCCCGCGCATTGTAGGGCCGCCCGGCCACGAAGTCAAAATCCAGCACCTGCCAGAACTCGGCATCGGTGCGCTTGCGGTCGAGCTTGAGGGCCTGCTGGCCCACGTAGGCCACGTCGGTGCCGAAGTTGGCCTCGCTGATGGATGCCTTCTCCGCCGTCTTCAGGGTCCGCACGTGCTGGTCGAGAAACGCGTAGCCTACGCTGCCATTGCTCATGCCGCCGCCCTGGTACAGCAGCTGCATCCGGTTGATGAACAAGAGCCTGTCTACGCGCAGCTCGGGCCGGTGCGGCCCCACCGTGTAGTCGAACATGGCGTACACCACCAGCAAAATCATCAGCGTGAAGCTGATGCCAAACAGGCTGATGGCCGTGAAGAACTTGCGCCGCAAGAGGACTTTCCAGGCGATTTTGAGGTAAGAAAGAAGCATAGTTTTCTGGAATTAAAGTTGGCTGTCATTGCGAGCGCAGCGAAGCAATCGCACCTGTTCGGCTGCTCGCCGGGTTCCATTCGGGTGCGATTGCTTCGCTGCGCTCGCAATGACAATCGGGCTATCACGCCACCTGTCGACCGTCGAAAAACCGTATCAGCCGCTGCGTTTTCAGCGCCTGCTGCTCGTCGTGGGTCACCATCACGAGGGTAGTGCCCTGGTCGCGGTTGAGGCCCAGCAGCAGTTCCATTATCTCCTCGCCCATCACCGAGTCGAGGTTGCCGGTGGGCTCATCGGCCAAAATGATTTCGGGCTGCCCGGCCAGGGCGCGCGCGATGGCCACGCGTTGCCGCTGCCCGCCCGAAAGCTGCGCCGGAAAGTGCCTGGTGCGGGCACTGAGGCCGACTTTGTCGAGGGCTTCCAGGGCGCGGCGGCGGCGCTCGCCGCCCCCGATGCCCGCCCGGTAAAGCAGCGGCATCTCCACGTTGTCGACCACCGATAGGTCGTTGATGAGGTGATAGCTCTGGAAAACGAAGCCGATTTTATGGTTGCGTAGCCCGGCCAGCTCTTTGTCGGAGTACGACGTGACGGGCCGCCCGTCAATCTCGATGGTGCCGCTGCTAGGCTCATCGAGCAGGCCCATGAGGCTGAGCAAGGTCGATTTGCCGCAGCCGCTGGGCCCCATCACCGACACAAACTCGCCGCGGTTGATGGTGAGGTTGACCTGGCTGAGGGCCACGGTTTCGATGGTGCGGGTCTGGTATACCTTCTCGATGTTGGCGAGGCGGATGACGGGGGTGGAAGTTGGCTGCATAAAAAGCGTGTTAAAATCTCGTCTGTCATGCTGACGAAGGAAGCATCTTGGCTGGGTGGTAAGGCTGGCGAAGCGGCCAAGATGCTTCCTTCGTCAGCATGACAATCGCAAAAAAGCAGTTACTCGGCCGCCAGCGGCTGCCCGGTTTCGAAGTCAAATAATGTGAGCCCGCGCAGTCGATAGTATCCTACCCACCCCGCCCGCAAGGCCAGGATGTAGCTGCGCCGGGCCAGGTCTTTGGCGGCCGAGGCCAGGGTTAAATCGGTGAGGGAGAGGCGGCCGGCCTCGTAGGTAGCGCGGGTGATGGCGTAGCGGCGCTGGGCCAGCGTGTCGGCGCGGGCGGCGAGGCGGGCCTGCCCGGCCAGGACAGGCACCTGGGCCGCCTGCGTAAGGATGGTTTGCTCGAAGGCGCGCTCGTCCTGGCTCACGGTGGCCTGGATTTGGTCGCGGGCCAGCTCGGCGGTGCGGATGGTGGCGCGGCGGCGGCCCCAGTCCACGAGCGGCAGCGCAAAGCTCATGGCCACCTGCTGCTGATTTTGCAGGGCCAGGTAGCTTTCACGCAGGCCCGGTGCCTGGTTCACGTAGCCCAGGTTGGCCGTGAGGGTAGCCAGAAAGCCGGTGGTGCCGCGCGCCTGGGCCACGTCGCGGTCGGCTTGCAGCTGTCGCCGCTGAAAGGCCAGCGTGGCCGCCCGATGCTGGCGGGCCTGGCTCAGGGCCTCGGCGGGCACCACGGCCAGGGCGGGCGCGGGGGCGGGCACGGCCAGCGGTGGCAAGGCAGCTTCGGTGGTGGCAGTGGCCACCTCGGCGGGCAGGGCGCAGTAGGTGCGCAGGCTCACGGTGGCGGTTTCGGCGTCGAGGCGGGCCTGGGTCTGGGCCTGCTGGGCGTCGAGCAGGTTGAGCTCTAGCTGCAACAAGTCGCTTTGCGAAAGGCGGCCGATGGCGTATTTCTCGCGGCCCACGCGCAGCAGCTCGGCGGTGGCCTGGGCATTCTGGCCCGCCACGGCAGCGTTTACCTGCTGTAGCAGCACATCAAAAAACAACTCCGTCACGCGCTGCGCGATGGTTTCGCGGGCTTCGAGGTACTGGCGCTGGCTTTCCTGGTAGAGCAGCGGCGCGATGCGGCGGTCCCAGCGCAAGGCATTGAAGTAGCCCAGCGGCTGCGTTAGGCCCAGGGTAAAGGGCTGGTTGTTATAGCGCTTCTCGCGTCGGGCAAAATCATCGAAGCGCTGCACCTGCGAGCCCACTACCACCTGCCCACCGGTAAGGCCGATGTTCTGGGTCAGGTTCAGGGCTAACAGCGAGTTGTTGTAGCGCACGCTCTGAAACTCAGTGGTGCCGTCGGGCTGCACCACCGGGATGATGGCGCGGTTGAAATTGGGCACCGTGCCGGCCAGCCCCAGCTGCGGGCGGTAGCTGGCCTGGTAGGCGCGGTAGGCCCAGTAGCCGCCCTCGCGGGCGGCGCGCGCCTGCTGGGCCGGGGCGGCCGTGGCCTGGGTCTGGGCAATGAGGGCGGGGAGGGTGAGGGTTTGGGCGTGGAGGGCGGTACTTAGCAGTAGCAGCCCGACCGCCTTACCCCACCCCCCGGCCCCCTCCCCTCCGGGAGAGGGAGAGCCGGACGACTTATAAGCGACTTTCTCTTTAAGAAAGATGAGTAGAGAAGAAGACACGATTGACAAGGTTTTAAAATAGAATCGTCAGGCTCCCCCTCTCCCGGAGGGGAGGGGGCCG
>NZ_DASTEP010000231.1:0-7212 GCF_035709525.1 Hymenobacter sp.
TACCGTGACCTTGACGTAGCCTTCGGCATCGCGCCGTTGCTTTTGCAACTGGCGCAACTGCTGGCGCTCCGCATCGGTCAAGCCTACCTTCATGCTGCAAACTACTTACCACCTTTCGCTTTTCACTTCACGACAGGTTTATCTCTATGCCCGCCCCCCTCGCCGCCCGCGCCCTCACCATCGGCTACCCCGCCGCCCGCCCGCCTAAGCCCGTGGCCGGCCCGCTCGATTTCACCCTTCACCCCGGCGAGCTGGTGGCCCTGCTCGGCCCCAACGGGGCCGGCAAGTCGACCCTGCTGCGCACCCTGGCGGGCTTGCAGGCACCCTTGGCGGGGCGGCTTACCATTCAAGAGAAAGACCTCGCCACCCTCGGCCCCGCCGAGCGGGCGCGGCTGCTCAGCATCGTGCTCACCGATAGGGTAGAGGCTGGCGGCCTTACGGCCTTGGAATTAATAAGACTAGGCCGGCACCCGCACACGGGCTGGCTGGGCGGCCTCTCGGCCCACGATGAGGCGCAGGTGCACGCGGCCCTGGCCACCACCGGCACCACGGCCTTTGCCACGCGGCGGGTGGCCGAGCTCAGCGATGGTGAGCGCCAGAAGGTGCTGCTGGCCCGCGCCCTGGCCCAGGACACGCCCGTAATCCTGCTCGACGAGCCCACCGCCCACCTCGACCTGCCCAACCGCGTGGCCCTGCTGCGCTTGCTACACCGCCTGGCCCGCGACACCCAAAAGGCCATCCTGCTTTCGACCCACGAGCTCGACCTGGCCCTGCAAGCCGCCGACCGCCTAGCCCTGCTCACGGCTGAGGGCGCGCTGCACCTGGGCACCCCCGAAGACCTGGTACTCGATGGCACCTTCGCTGCTGCCTTTGCCCGCGAGGGGCTGACTTTTGATGCCGCTACGGGTACTTTTCCGCTGCACGCGGCGCGGGGCCCGGCCGTGCGGCTGGTGGGCGAGGGCCCGGCCGCCCTCTGGACGGGCCGCGCCCTGGCACGCGCTGGCTATACCCTTGCCCCCGGCCCCGGTGCCCTGGCCGAGCTAACGGTAAGCGAAGCCAATGCCCGCTACCACTGGCAGCTGCAAGGGGCGGGGCCGTCGCGCACCGGCACCACCGTGGCGGCGCTGCTGGCGGCCCTGCGGGCGCAGCTGCCCCTATAGCCCAGCAGCGCCTTTCAACTTCTGCGCCCTTCTGCGGGCTCTTCCGCGCCTTCCGCGGTGAAAACCCCGTTTGCCCCGCCCAGCCGCCGCCCCAACTACCCGCCTCCCCAGAGTAGCAACGTGGTGCCAGCAGCTTACCTCCTACGGCGGGAAGATTGCCCCCACGGCCAACAACGTATCGGCCGTGGCCGATAAGCGTTCAGGCTTTGCCTGGAAAGAAATAATCAACTGCCGCGTAGGCTCAACGCTGCCGCTGGCGGGCGGGCAGGCAGCGGGCGGGCGCGTTTGCCCGTATGGGAGGGCGGCGGGCGCGCTACTTACCGCCCCGGCCCGAGCTTAGCTTATGACTTCAGCGCCTACTTCAGCGAGTATGCTATCTAAAACTAATTTTACGCAGCGCGTGCTCATCGTGGTGAGTATCACGCTGCTGGCCTTGCTGGTGATGGCGGGGGCGGGGCTGGCCTTCAGCGTGCTGCTGCGGGTGCTGGCGGCGCTGCTCATTGCCTTGCCGCTGCGGGCGGTGGGCGACTGGCTGCACCGCCGCACCGGCATGAGCACGGGGCTGGGCCTGGCCCTTACTACGCTGGTGGTAGTGGCCTCGCTGGCGGCCATGTCCTGGCTGTTTTCGGCCCGCATCGGCGAGCAGGTGCAGAACTTGCAGGTGCAGCTGCCCATTGCGGTGCAAGACGTGCAGGCCCGCATCGAAGAAACGGAATGGGGCAAGTGGCTAGCCCGCGAAAACTTCAGCTACACCAAGGTAGTGGGCGGCTCGTCGGAGTGGATGAGCCGGGCCACGGGGGTTGTCTCGACCTCGCTCAGCATCGTGGCCGATGGGTACGTCATCACCTTTCTGGCCGTGTTCCTGATGCTCCAGCCCAAAACCTACCGCGCCGGCCTGGTGATGCTGGTGCCCACGGCCGGCCGCAAGCGCGCCCACGAGGTGCTCGACTGCATCAGCAGCACGCTGGTGAAGTGGGTGCTGGGCCGCCTGGTGTCGATGCTCTTCGTGGGGGTCTTTACCTGGCTGGGCCTCACCTTGATGGGGATGCAGATGGGCGCGGTGCTGGGCTTGTTTGCGGGGTTGGTCACGTTCATCCCCAACATCGGGCCCATCGTGTCGATGGTGCCGGCCGTGCTGCTGGCCTTCGTGTATGGCGGGCCGCAGCAGGCGCTCTACGTCATCGGTCTCTACCTGGTGGTGCAAACCTTGGAAAGCGCTGCCGTGTCGCCGGTGGTGCAGCAGCGGCTTATTCAGATGCCGCCCGCGCTCATTCTCATCGGGCAATTAATTATCGGGGCGTTTACCGGGTTGTTGGGGCTCACGCTGGCCACGCCCATCATCGCCATCATCATCGTGGTGGTGAAGATGTTATACGTGCAGGATGTGCTGGGCGATGAAGAGGTGAAAGTATAACTCGTGGCCGTTGCCCAGGCGCAGCGCCCCGGCGAGCCAGGTAGTCTCTGGCTGGCCGGGGCATTGTTTTTGACTGCTTTCTTCTAAACAAACATTTGTTTGTGTTTATTTGTAGTCGAAAAGAGCGTGCTGCCCGCGGCGGCCGTTCTGGCGCTACTCCCTTCCCACCCACGCGCAGCCCCGCCCATGCTGTTCAACCCCGCCCTCGAGCGCCTGCCGCTACCCCAGCTGCGCGCTCTCCAGAATGCCCGGCTCAGAGAGCAGGTAGCGTATGTGTACGAGCGGGTGCCCTTCTACCGGCAGAAGTTCGACGCGCTGGGTGTGCACCCCAGCACCTTCCGGGGGCTGGAGGATTTGACCAAGCTGGGCTTTACCAAGAAAACGGACTTTCGGGACAACTACCCCTTCGGCCTGTTCGCGGTGCCCGAGCAGGAGGTGGCGCGCCTGCACTGCTCGAGCGGCACTACGGGCAAGGCCACGGTAGTGGGCTACACGGCCGGCGACCTGGACATATTCGCCGAAGTAGTGGCCCGCTCGCTGGCCGCCGCCGGCTGCCGCCCCGGCATGAAGATGCAGAACGCCTACGGCTACGGCCTCTTCACGGGCGGCCTGGGTGTGCACTACGGCGCCGAAAAGCTGGGCCTCACAGTCATCCCCGTCTCGGGCGGCAGCACCGACCGGCAGCTACAACTTTTGCAGGATTTTCGGCCCGAAATCATCTGCGCCACGCCTTCCTACGCCCAAGTGCTGGCCGAGGAAATCAAGCGGCGCGGCATCAGCCCCGAAGCCCTCAACCTCCAATACGCCGTGCTAGGTGCCGAGCCCTGGACCGACGCCATCCGCCAGCAGGTGGAGGCCGGCCTGCGCGTGCAGGCCACCAACATCTACGGCCTCAGTGAGATAATGGGCCCCGGCGTGTCGCAGGAAGACGTGAACGAGCGCGGCACCGGCAGCTACGTCTGGGAAGACCATTTCTACCCCGAGATAGTAAACCAGCACACCGGCGAGCCCGTCGCTGAAGGTGAGCTGGGCGTGCTGGTTTTCACGACCCTGACCAAAAAGGCCATGCCCATCTTGCGGTATTGGACCAACGACATTACCAACCTCACCTACGACTACTCCGAAAGCCGCACGCACGTGAAAATGGGCCCCATCCGGGGCCGGGCCGATGATATGCTCATCATTCGCGGCGTCAATTTCTTCCACACCCAGGTTGAGGATATTCTGAATACGCTGCCCCAGGTCAGCCCGTACTACCAGGTAGTGGCCTCGCGCCGCGGCAGCCTCGACGAAGTGGAAGTAAGCGTAGAAATCGCCGAAGACCTGATGCGCGACCTGGGCCTGGCCACCGTGACTGCCGAAGCCGTGGCGCAGCACGACTGCCTGCGCGCGCTGCAAGGCTCGTTTGCCAAAAAAATCAAAGACAACATCGGCCTCAGCATGAAGGTGACGCTGCTCGGCTTTGGCACGCTGCCGCGTAGCGAGGGCGGCAAGCTCAGCCGCGTGCGCGACCTGCGGACGTGAACCTCACCCCCCAGCCCCCTCTCCAAAAAAGAGGGGGAGCCGACCGCAAACAGCCGTTTGCTACCGGTCAAAAGGCGTCCGGCTCCCCCTCTTTTTTGGAGAGGGGGCCGGGGGGGGAGGTTCCCCCGCTGAGCTTACGTAATTATATAAAAACTCAAACCCCAATGCCACCCAAACCCACGCCCCACCCCGCCCCGACGGCCCCGCCGCCCCCCACGGGCTCGGCGCGGGTGGCGAAAAAGCGTCGCCCCGAGCAGCGGCAGCTTATCTTGGACGAGGCGGCGCACTTGTTTAAGGAGCGCGGCTTTGGTAGCTCCTCCATGCGCGACCTGGGTGCGCGGGTGGGCCTCGACGCGGCTAGCATGTACAACCACATCAAGTCGAAGGACGAGATACTGGATACCATCTGCTTTCAGGTGTCGGATACCTACATCGCGCAGCTGACCGAAGTAGAGCAGATGACTGGCTCCTACCTCGAAAAAATAACCGAGCTGCTACGCCGCCACGTGCGCCTGATGACCACCCACGGCGCGGCCGTGTCGGTGGCCAACAACGAGTGGAAAGCGCTGACCGAGCCGCGCCTGACCGAATTTAAGCAGGCCCGCAAGCGTTATGAGAAAGGCTTTGCGGCCTTGATTGAGCAGGGCATCGCGGCCGGCGAGTTGCAGCCGGTGAACGTGTCGGTGGCCTTGTTTACGCTGCTCTCGGCCGTGCGCTGGGTCGAGCTGTGGTATCGGCCGGGCCGCGCGCTGTCGGCCGCCGAGCTAGAGGCCGACCTCCTTACCATGCTCCTCGACGGGCTGAAAAAACCACTCGCATGAGCCGCTTCCACAAACTCAAAATCAAGCATATCGCCCGCGAAACGCCCGACTGCGTGCGCGTGACCCTCGACGTGCCCGCCGACCTGCGCGCGGCGTTCCGCTTCACGCAGGGGCAGTACCTCACGTTTCGCCGCCTGCACAACGGCGAGGAGCTGCGCCGCTCGTATTCCATTTGCAGCAGTCCGCTCGACAATGAGTGGCAGGTAGCCATCAAGAAAGTGCCGGAAGGCCGCTTTTCGACCCTGGCCGTGGACGGCCTGCGCGCCGGCGAAGAGCTGGAGGTGATGCCGCCCGCCGGGCACTTTCACACCGCGCTGCACCCCGCGCAAGCCAAGCACTACGTGGCCTTCGCGGCGGGCAGCGGCATCACGCCCATTTTCAGCATCGTGAAAACGGTGCTCCTGACCGAGCCCAACAGCCGCGTGACGCTGGTGTACGGCAACCGCGGCCGCAACTCCATTATCTTCAAAGAAGCCCTGGAGGCGCTCAAAAACAAGTTTTTGCACCGCTTGAGCGTGTACCATATTCTGAGCCGCGAGCAGGGCGACGCTGACCTTTTATTCGGCCGCATCGACGAGCAGAAGGCCCGGCAGTTCCTCGAAAAAGTTGTACCCGCCAGCCAGATTGACGAGTGCTTCCTGTGCGGCCCCGAAGACATGGTAAACGGCGTGCGCACCGCCCTGACCAGCGCCGGTGTAGCGCCCGAAAAGATTCACTTCGAGCTGTTTGGCTCGGCCAATGCCGGCAAAGCCGGCACGGCCAAAGCCAAGCTGCCGCCCGTGGGCGAAGACGATAAAAAGAGCCTCGTAACACTGAAACTCGACGGCGGCGCGCGGCTGTTGGAAATGTCGTACTACGGCAACACCATCCTGGATGCGGCACTGGAAAGCGGCATCGACGCGCCGTATTCCTGCAAAAACGGCATGTGCAGCACCTGCCTCGCCCGCGTCACCAACGGCCGCGTGGAGATGGACGTAAACTACTCGCTTTCTGAGGCTGAGGTGGCGAAAGGCTACGTGCTCACCTGCCAGGCGCGGCCGGTGACGGAGCAGGTGACCGTGGATTTTGACCAGTAAGTGAAGTAGCAAGCAAAAACGTTTGTCATGCTGAGCGCAGCGTAGCGGAGTCGAAGCATCTCTACCGCTTCGTTGCTAAGCGTCAGAAGTTAGTTCACCGGTAGAGATGCTTCGGCTACGCTCAGCATGACACACGTTTTACAAAATATTAACTAATCAATAACCAGTATGGATACGCTAGCAGCCCCCGTCCTCACGCAGGAAGAACAGTTCCAGGCCCGCATCGACGCCGACGTGCGCATCGAGCCCAAAGACTGGATGCCCGACGCTTACCGCAAAACGCTCATCCGGCAGATTTCGCAGCACGCGCACTCCGAGCTGGTGGGCATGCTGCCCGAAGGCAACTGGATAACCCGCGCCCCTTCGCTCAAGCGCAAGTCCATCCTGCTCTCGAAGGTGCAGGACGAGGCCGGCCACGGCCTCTACCTCTACAGCGCCGCCGAAACCCTGGGCACCAGCCGCGACCAGATGCTGGCCGACCTGCACTCGGGCAAAGCCAAGTACAGTAGTATCTTCAACTACCCCACGCTCAGCTGGGCCGACATGGGCTGCGTGGGTTGGCTGGTCGATGGCGCGGCCATCCTCAACCAGGTGCCGCTGTGCCGCACCAGCTACGGGCCCTATGCGCGGGCCATGGTGCGGGTGTGCAAAGAGGAAAGCTTCCACCAGCGCCAGGGCTTCGAGGTGATGCAAACGCTGTGCGAAGGCGCGCCCGCCCAGAAGGAGATGGCGCAGGAAGCCCTCAACCGCTGGTGGTGGCCCACGCTGATGATGTTCGGCCCCAAAGACTCAGAATCGCCCAACACCGAGCAGTCGATGAAGTGGCGCATCAAGCGCTTCACCAACGACGAGCTCCGCCAGAAATTCGTGGACATGATGGTGCCGCAGGCCGAGTTCCTGGGTCTCACCGTGCCCGATGAAAAGCTGCGTTGGAACGAGGAACGGAAAGCCTACGACTTCGGCGAGGTGAACTGGGAGGAATTCTGGCAGGTAGTAAAAGGCAACGGCCTCTGCAATGCCGACCGCCTGCAAGCCCGCGTGCAAGCGCACGAAGAGGGCGCCTGGGTGCGCGAAGCCGCCAACGCCCACGCCGCGAAGCGGCGGGCGCGGGCGGCGGCCTAACGCGGGCACCTCACCCCCCGACCGCCTCTCCAAAAAAGAGGGGGAGCCGACCGCAAACCGACGTTTGCTATCGTTCGAAAGGCGTCCGGCTCCCC
>NZ_DASTEP010000232.1:0-8764 GCF_035709525.1 Hymenobacter sp.
GAGTCATGCTGAACGCGGTGAAGCATCTCTATCGCCTCGTTGTCAACCGTCCAACAAAGCGATAAGAGATGCTTCACCGCGTTCAGCATGACTCGTTCTTTCAAGGCCGTTAAGCGAAAAGCCAGGTTCTCAGAGAATCTGGCAGAACTCCAGGCGCTCGCCGTCTGGCCCCAGCATATTGAAGTAGCGGCAGCCTTTTTTCCAGAAATTGAGGAACATCGGCTGGGCTTCCACGATAGCAAAGCCTTCGCTTTTCAGCAGCGCGTAAGTTTCCTCGATGTCATCTACATCGAAGGCGATGTGGTCGATGCGCCCGTCCGAGCGCTGCCGCACGCGGCTCAGCTCCGGCTCGGGCATCTGATAAAGCTCGATGATGATGTCGCCGCGCTGCATCATGGCCACCTGGCCCCGGCCGCCTTCGTGGTCGAAGCCCGCCCGCATCACGGCCGCAAAGCCCAGCTTCTCATAAAAAGCCTGCGAAGCTGGCAGGTTGGTTATTGGCAGGCCAATGTGCTGTAGGCGGTTTATTTTCAGGGTCATGGCAGCGAAATGGAGGTGGGATGTAGCGGCGCATCTTTGCGCCTTGTCGTTGTTAAGCCCGGTCTGGTACGTAACCGCATCTCTGCTGGCGCACGAACTGAATAACGTAAGACGCAAAGATGCGCCGCACACCCAGCCTGAGTCAGGCACCCGGCTAAATCTTGGCCCAGCCTTCTTGCCCGGCCGGCCCGCGTAGCAGCGCGTAGCCGCTGGCCCGGCCCAGCACCGCTACTGGCGTGCGCGCCGGCCAGGCCGCCAGCGCGGCTGCCCCGGCCGAGGGCTGGATTTGAATCTCTGTTTCGGCAGGCAGCGCGAAGCGGCGTAGCGGCTGCGCCGCCGCCACGGCGCGGGCCGCCACGTAGCCCAGCCGGCCATCGGGGGCCTGCACGCGCAGGCGCTGGGCCTGCTGGCCCAGCACCCGCAGCGGCGTGGCAGCAGCCAGCGGCGCCCCGGCCAGGCCGGCAAAGGCTACGGCGGCCGGGTTTTTGCCCCGCGCCCGTACCCACTGGCTCAAGTAGTTGGGAGCGGAGGCGGGCAGGCCGGCCGGCACGGGGTCGGCTCGGTGCAGGAAAGGCCAGGGGTCGACGGCGCCGCGGCCGCTTTGGTAGATGCCGAAGTGCAGGTGCGGTACCGTGGTGCGGGCGTTGCCGGTGTTGCCGACCAGGCCCAGCACGTCGCCGGGGCGCACCTGCTGGCCGGGCTGCACCAGCTGGCGGTCGAGGTGGGCGTAGTAAAGGTGCTGGCCGGTAGTAGTTTCCGTCAGCCACACCACGCGGCCACCGATGGCGGTTTCGGCCACGCGGGTGATGGTGCCGGCCACCGCCGCCACGGCGGGCGTGCCGCGCGGCGCGAAGATGTCCACGCCCTCGTGCTGGCGCGCCCCGCCATCGCGCGCGGCCCCCCAAAAGCTGCCCACCGCCTGGTCGGTGCGGCCCTGCACCGGAAAGGTAGTGAGGCTGGGGCCGCGCCACAGCCGCAGCGTGTAGCGGCCGGCCGCCAGCAGCTCGGCCTGCACGCGCACGAGGTGCTGGCCGGCCTCGTCGGCGCGGTAGCTGTAGGCGAGCGTGCCGGCCGTGGTGGTGTCGGTAGCGGCCCACTTTAGCAGCGCGGGGCGCTGGCCGGGGACCAGGGCAAAGGCATCGACAAACACCCGCGGCGAGGTGGTGCCGGGCGGCAGCGTGAGCCGGATGTGCACCTGCTCGCCGGCCTTTACCGGGTAGCGGTAGCTGGCGGCGGTGGGCTGCTCGGCCCGGAAATAGCCGGTTTCCAGCACCGGCAGCGGCACTACCAGCGAATCGCGCAGGGCCTGCTCGGCGGCGGCCTGCCAGCGCTGGCCCAGGGCGGCCGTGCGCAGGCCGGCGCGGTCGAGGGCGCGGGCGTAGTCGTCGTGCGGGGTGGTTTTCTGGAAGAGCGCGCTCAGGGTCTGGGTTTTGCTGCAACTGCTGAAAAGCGCTAGCAGCGCGACCAACAGGCCGCCCGCCCGGCGGGCGCCGGGGGCGGCAGGGAACGAAAAAAGCATAGCCGCCCAACACCAGCCCCGGTGGGCAAGTTTCGTAGAGTGGCCGCGCTGGCGGGGCGGCCCTACGTATTTTTGACGCTTCATCGCCCTACCTTTCCCACCCGTGCCTACTTCGCCTATCATCCTCACCGAGTGCCCCCGCGATGCCATGCAGGGGCTGCCCGACTTCATCCCGACGGCCACCAAAACCGCCTACCTCCAGCAGTTGCTGGCCGTGGGCTTCGACGTGCTCGACTTCGGCTCGTTTGTGTCGCCCAGGGCCATTCCGCAGCTGCGCGACACGGCCGAAGTGCTGGCCGGCCTCGACCTCAGCCAGACCCAAACCAAGCTACTAGCCATCGTGGCCAACCTGCGCGGGGCCGAGCAGGCCGTCGGCTACCCCGAAATCAGCTACCTGGGCTTCCCGCTTTCGGTGAGCCCGACCTTCCAGCTCCGCAATACCAACCAGACGCCCGCCCAGGCCCGCGCCGACGTGGCCGCCATGCACGCCCTCTGCGAGCGCCACGGCAAAATGCTGGTCGTATACCTCTCGATGGGCTTCGGCAACCCCTACGGCGACCCGTGGAGCCCCGCCCTGGTAGCCGGCTTTACGGCCGAGCTGGCCGCGCTGGGCATCCGCATCGTGGCCCTTTCCGATACTGTAGGTACGGCTACGCCGGCACTCATTACGCCCTTATTCAAGGAGTTGGTTCCGGCCTTTCCGCAAATAGCCTTTGGGGCGCACCTGCACACCACACCTGCTACCTGGCAGGCCAACGTAGCGGCGGCCTACGAGGCCGGCTGCCGCCGCTTCGACAGCGCGCTGGGCGGCATCGGCGGCTGCCCCATGGCCGGCGATGCCCTCACGGGTAATCTGGCTACCGAGAATCTGGTGGGCTTTCTGGCCGGGCGCGGGGAGGCGTTGGGGCTGGATGCGGCGGCGTTTGAGCGGGCGCGGGCGCTGAGCTGGGAAGTGTTCGGTGTAGCGTAAGCTTTAGCTTGCGAGCGAGCGTAGCGAGCAGCGGCGTTTGCTGGCGTTTGCCTGACGCCGCTGCTCGCTGCGCTCGCTCGCAAGCTAAAGCTTACGCTACACTGACTTACGTCCCGCCCAGCGCCACGTACTCGGCCAGCAGCGTGAGCGAGTGCGCCGGGCATTCCCAATCAATCTGACTCAATTTCCAGCCGGCCAGCCAGCGCGTTTGGGGGTAATAATTGAGCAGCGGCGCGATGCAGAAATACAGCCCCCGGCTCTTCGCTTCCAATTCAAATAAGGTTAAGCCGGCCCCCAGCAGTGGCGGCGCTGGCGCGCCCAGGCGCCGCAAGGTGATGCCCAGCAACACTTTATCCATAATGTGCCGGCTCGCGGCCAGCAGCCCCGGCAGCTCGCGTAGCAGCGTGGCGCGGGCTTCGGCGAGCTGGGGCAAATCGGCCTCGGCCAGCAGGCGGCCCACGTGGTAGGCGATGAGCGGCGCGGTGGCGTAGTAGGCCGACACGTCGAGCGGGCGGCGGCGGTATTCGCCCGAGGCGATAACCCAGTTGATGAACGCTAGGCTGTCTTCGTCAAACTCATCGAGCGGCAAACCCGACCGCACCACCCACAGCAGGCCGTTGGATAAGGTGCTGGCGTCCATATCAATCGGCATCCGCTCGCCAAACCACGCCGAGTAGATTTTCTTTTTTCGAAAAGCCACCGGGCCGGTGCCGGCCCAGCCCTTCACGGTGTTGGCGTGGGCGCGCAGCTTGGTTTTGAGCCAGTGGTTTTGGGCAGCCGGGCGCGGATAAGCCAGGTAGGCGAGCGAGGTCGAATCGAGGTCGTCGGGCGCGGCGAAGTGGCGGCTGCGGTGCAGCAAGTAGCCGTGCGGAAAATGCTGCCCCGGCCGCGGCGGGTAAAAATTATACGTATCGAGCCCGCTCTTGCTTTGATATAATGGGTAAATAACTAGCGCCTTAGCGGCAATAGTATCGACCGTGGCCCGTGCTGCTACCGGCAGCTGGCCCTGTATTTCGCGCAGCGTAAACACGATGAGCGAAGTGAAGAAGCCGTTGGAGTCCTCGCGCTGGTAGCCCAGGGCCGTTTTCCAGCGCAAACTCGGAAACAGGCCCGCCGGGTGGTGCGGTGTGCCCGGCGATTGCAGCGCCGCGATGCGGGCCACGAGCTGGGCGAGGAGGGAAGCGCGGAGGTCGACGTCGGCCATGAGAGGCCGTAAAAATAAGGCCCGCCGTTGCGCGGATTTTGCAGTCCGCGCACCGGCGGGACGCTACGGCAGCTTTTCGACTTCTACGCGGCGGTTGCGCACGTCGGGCGAGGGGTGCAGCGGGCGCGTGTCGCCGTAGCCTGCGGCTTCGAGGCGGGCGGCGGGCACGCCGGCTTTCACCAGGTAGGCTTGCACGGCTTCGGCGCGCTGCTCGCTGAGCACCTGGTTTTTGCCGGGCTCGCCGAGGCGGTCGGTGTGGCCCGCGATGCGCAGGCGCAGGGCGGGCGCGGCCCGCAGGTCGGCGGCCAGCCGGTCGAGGGCCGGGCTGGCTTCGGGCAGCAGCTCGGCCGTGCCTTGCCTGAAAAGCACGGTGGGCAACACTACCGGCGCGGAGGCGGCGGGCGGCGCGGCAGCCACTGGGGGCGTGGCTTTCGCCGCGTCGGTGGGCGCGGGCGGCGGGGTGGGCGCGCGGCGCGGCGGGGTAGCTGGGGCCTTACCCGTAACGGTGATGGTAACGGGCGTTACAATCTTTTCGGCGCTGGGATAAAAGCCCTGGGTGAGGTAAAACGTAGTGGTTTTGCTAAGCTTGGTTTGGTAGATATTCCCTTCCGCAAGCGGTTTTTTGAGCTCGGCGTCGGCAAACCAGCGCACGTCGCGGCCCGACACGCGCAGGGCGCTCGCTGCGCCTGCCTTCACGGTGGCGGCCGACTTGAGCTTGACGCGGTAGAAGGTAAACGTGCCGTGGTCGCAGTCGCCCACCGGGCGGTAAGTAGCGTGGCCGGTCAGCTTTTCCAAGGCGGCGTCGTAGGTGAAGGCAATGATGCCGACGCACCAGTAGCTGCGGTAGCTGCCCCCGGTTTCGTTGAGCTTGCGCACATGCTTGAGCTGAAGCTTGGCGCTGCTGCGGGCACCTTCCATCTGAAACGTAACCGTAGTGCTAGGCTGGCTGCCGACTTCTTGATAAAGTACGCCGAACAGGTTGGCATCCTTGCCTTGCAGGCGCAGCACGGCCGGGTAGTAGCGCGGGTCGCCGGCATCAGTTTCGACACCTTGCCAGGCCCCGGCCAGGCGTTGGGCGTGCAGCGGCCCCGCTAGTAGCAGCAGGCTGCCCAGGCCATACCAGAAGCTTGATTTCATACTTAAGTAGGTAGGGTTTTTCTCACAAGGACGCCATCGGGCTTTCGGGTGTTGCGTATACTCCACTTAATGGAATTGAGCTACTGTAGTAACTAGCAGAGCAGTACTGCCAAGCCAAGGTGGCTACCTCATTTTGCCTGATGAATTGCTGGGTGGGCAGTATTGCCGCTGTAGCGCGGGTGCCTCGGCTACGCCAGCTGCGGCCGCCTGGGCCAAATCGGGGCAGCCCAGGGCGGGCAGGTGGCGCTGCTCGATAAAATATAAGGCTTTGAATAAATAGCCATAGGCAATATCTTCTTGCAGCCGCCGCACACTGTCTTGCGAAAAAATATCATGCCCAGCCCGGCGCTTTAGGTGGCGGAGTGCTTGAAGCATCTCAGTTTGCCGCTGGTTCCAGATGGTCGCGTATTGCTGGTCATCGCGTAGCAGCATGTAGGTATCGGCTAGCTCGCTATATACTTGCCAGCGAAGGCGATAGAGGGGCAGGGCGCGGCGTAGGTCACGGGCTGCGGCGAGGTAGTTGCCCTGTGCGCTGTAGAGGCTAGCGCGCCTACGGTAATAAGTGCCAACCTGCCCGTTGAGCGCTAAAGCCCGTGAGACAGAAGCCAGTGCCTGCGCAGAATCCTTTTGCAACGCCGCTAGCCACAGCCAGCCCAAGTCTAAATCAGGCCGCTTGTGCAGCAGCACTTGCAGGCGGTTTGCAGATAAGGCTCGCTGCTGCCCGGAAGCCAGCGGGCTAAAGAAAGGAATTTCGGCTATTTGATTGAGCAGGTCGGGCGATTCACGCAGCAGCTTTTGAGCTTCGGCCAGCGAGTAAATTTCGGACGCGGTGGCTGGCGCTGGCGGCAGCACGAAGTAGCGCCTAGGAGGATAACTGGCTGATTCAGCCTTCACCAGTGGGGCCAGAATAGTAAACTCTTCGGTCAGGCGAATAAGCGCGGTAGCCTGGGTGGTCGGCGGCGTGAGGACTGGGGCCTTGGCGCAGCCCGCTAGTAGCAGCCAACTTAGTGGCAGGTAGTGTTTCATGCAGCTAATGGCCACCATCCCTTGCGTAATTGCAACAAAAGAATGCTGGCCATGCCGGTAAAAATAAGTGCCGCTCGTTACCCCAGATGCGCCATGTTCTCAACGCTCAGCGCACTGGCTACCGCGCCTAGGCGCCAGGCTATTTAAGCACCACCGCCCAACTTTTGGCTTCGGCGGGTAGTTAGCCAAGACACCCTACCTGCCCGAAATGACCGAACTCAGTCCCGCCCGCCGCACCCGGCCCTACGTTATCGCGTGGGTTTGCTCGCTGCTTTTTTACTTTCTGGAATACGCCGTGCGCTCGGGCCCGGCCGTGATGCTGCCCGAGTTGGGCCAGGTATTTGGGGTGGGCACGGCCGGGGTGGGGGCCATTTTGGGCACCTACTACTACACCTACTCGGTGGCGGGGCTGGTGGCCGGCGTGGTCCTCGACCGCACGGGGGCCAAGTACGCGCTGCCGGCCGGCATTGCCCTAGTGGCGCTGGGCTGCGCGCTGTTTGCGGTGCCGGGCGCGGTGGCCGGCACCAGCGGCCGGCTGCTGCAAGGCGCGGGCTCGGCGTTTGCCTTCACGGGCTCGGTTTATTTGGCGTCGCGCGGGTTTCAGGCGCGGTCGCTGGCCACGGCCATCGGGGCCACGCAGTGCCTAGGTATGCTGGGCGGCGCGCTGGGGCAGTCGCTGGCCGGGCCGCTGGTGCACCAGGGCTTCGACGTGCGTTTCTACTGGCTCTTGATGGGCCTGGCCAACCTGGCCACCGGCGTGGCGCTGTACTTTATTACGCCCGACGATACTTCGGAGCAAGCTCAAAAGCCGGCCGCCCGCGCCGGGCTGCTGGCACCGTATAAGATTGTGTTCCGCAACCCGCAGTCGTACTTGTGCGGGCTGGTGGCGGGGCTGCTATTTGCGCCCACCACCATTTTTGCCATGAACTGGGGCGTGGCGGCCTTGCAGCAAGACAAGCAGCTGAGCTACGCCGCCGCCGCCTGGGCCTGCTCGATGGTGCCGCTGGGCTGGGTAGTGGGCTGCCCGCTGCTGGGCTGGCTCGCCGACCGCCTGGGCCGCCGCAAGCCCGCCCTGCTGCTCGGGGCGGTGGGCATGGGGCTGGTGGGCTTGCAGCAGTTGTACTTGCCGGCGCTGCTGCCGCTTTACCTCAGTTTGCTGCTATTCGGCGTGGCCTCGGGCGCGGCCATGATTCCGTATTCCATCATCAAGGAAGCCAACCCCGACGAGGTGAAGGGCAGCGCCACCGGGGCCATGAACTTCCTCACGTTTGGCGTGTCGGCGCTGCTGGGGCCGCTGTTTGCGCGCTTCTACGGCCAAAGCCTGGGCCACGCGCCCGACCCGGCGGCGCACTTTCAGGCGGGCGGGCTGTTTTGGGTGGCGTGCACCAGCGTGGCTATTCTGACCAGCCTGCTGCTGCGCGAAACGGGCGCGGCCGCGAAGCAGCAGCAGGTGGCGGGGCGGGCGCAGGTAGCGTAGCTCGCAATGACAGACTTTATTTCCCAGCTGCGGCCACTTGCTGCACCGCCCGCACGCGCTCGGCCACTTCCACCATCGGCGCTACCCAGATGTCCTTTTCGTGCGCTTTCAAATAACGCAGTAACTGCCGGTGCGCGGCCAAATCCACGTTGAGCGCGTGGCCCCCGCCCACGCCGTGAAACAGGAATACCAGCAGCGTGTGCGTCTGCTGGGCTTTCTTCACCAGGTCAAGCATATACTGGGCCGGCTGCCCGTTGATGGAGTAGCAAGCCACATTGTCGAGCTGCACCTGGGCGGCTGTGGGCAGACTGCCCGTGACGCCGCGGGCGGCCACGAAGTCGCTTTTTAGCTGGTCGTAAAAATTCACGCCCCCAATCTGCCGGTCGCCGCAGGGGTAGGCGAAGGTGCGGGCGGTTTTGCCATCGATGGCCTGGAGCAGCGTGTTGGTGGCCCGAATCTCGGCCACGGCGCGGCGCACGGTGTATTTGCTCAGGTCGTTGTCGGGCGTCACGAAGCTGCGGCCGGGCAGGGTGCCGTCGCAGGGGTGCATCAGGGCGTGGTTGCCGAGTTCGTGGCCGCGCTGGGCGGCGCGGCGCCACTCGGGCAGCCGCTTGGCCACCACCGCTGACGAGCCAATGAGGTAAAACGTGCCCCGCAGCCCCAGCGAATCGAGCGCTGGCAGGGCGTTGTCGAGGTCGGCGTCGATGGCGTCGTCGTAGGTCAGTACCACGGCGCACTGCTTGCCGTTCCAGGGGCTGGCGGTGGTTTGGGCGCGGGCGGCGGGGGCGGCGAGCAGGAGCGGCGCGGCGAGCAGGTGGGGGAGGAGGCGCATGGGGGCAAACTTAGCTTTAAAGTGGCTCGCCTCGCGTGAACCTCACCCCCTAGTCCCCC
>NZ_DASTEP010000233.1:0-52190 GCF_035709525.1 Hymenobacter sp.
GGAGCGCAGCGAAGTCGAAGCATCTCTACCGCTTCATGGCTAGCGGATAGAGTTAGTTCACCGATAGAGATGCTTCGACTCCGCTGCGCTGCGCTCAGCATGACGGCCTTTTTTTACGCTTGTAGCCCAGGGCTACTTCACTTTCACAATCGCGTTCACGCTCATGCCGGTGCGCAGCGGGTGCTCGGGGTCTTCTTTGTTGAGCACGATTTTGACGGGCACGCGTTGGGTTACTTTCACAAAGTTGCCGGTCGAGTTGTCGGGGGGTAGCAGGGCGAAGCGGGCGCCGGTAGCGGCCGAGAGCGACTCGATGTGGCCCTCAAAGTCCTCGTTGGGGTAGGCGTCTACCTCCAGCTTCACGGGCTGGCCTACTTTCATGTTTTCGAGCTGGGTTTCCTTGAAGTTGGCTACCACCCAGGTTTTGCCGCTGCTCACCAGGCCGATGAGCTGCTGGCCGGGCTGCACCACCTGGCCGGGCTGCACGCTCTTGCGGCTTACGATGCCATTGGCGGGGGCCACGAGCGTGGTGTAGCTAAGCTGGAGCTTGGCGTTGTCGAGGTCGGTTTGGCGCTGCTTCACCACGGCCTGGGCCACGGCTACTTGCTGCTGGGCCTGGGCTACCTGCTGCTGCGCGGCCGTTACCTGGTTGCGGGCCACGCTCACCTGGTCCTGGGCGGTGCTTTGCTGGGCGCTGGTGGCTTTCAGGTTGGCCGATACGGCGTCGTACTCGCTTTGCGGAATGATGTCCTGGTTGCGCAGCTTGGTGCTGCGGGCCAGGTCTTGCTGCAAGCGGGCACGGTTGGCGGCGCTCACGCCGATGGTCGTTTGGGCGGTCCGCACGTTGGCCTGGGCGGTGCCTACGCCCGCCTGGGCGGTGCCCACGCCGGCGCGGGCGGCCGTTACCTGGGCCTGGGCGGCGAGCAGGGCGGCCTGGGCGGCGTTCACGCGCTGCACGTAGTCGGCCTTGTCGATAGTTACGAGCGTGTCGCCCTTCTTCACTACCTGGTTGTCATCGACATACACCTTCACGACCGGACCGCTCACGCGGGGCAGCACGGGGTACACGTCGCCTTCTACCTGGGCGTCGTCGGTGCTTTCGTGGGCCTTAGAAAACTGGTAGCGCGTCCAGCCATAGTAAGCGCCGGCTAGCAGCACCACGGCCAGAATAATCAGCACCAGCGGATTGCGCTTCTTTTCGGGTTCGAGCGGCTCGGCCACGGCGGTGGGAGGAGCGTCTTGGAGAGTTGATTGAGTAGCCATTGTCTGTATGAGCTGTTAGCTTTTAGCTGCTAGCTATTAGCCTTTTAGGGAATGGTAAGGAAAAACGTAAAAAATAAAGCTGAGAAGCTAACAGCTTAATATAAAATCTATTCGCGCACCAGCATCGTGGGGCAGGGCGCGGTACGCACCACTACCTCGGCGGTATTGCCCATCAAAAAGCGGCTGAGGCCCGTTTGGCCGTGCGCCCCGATGACGATGAGGTCGGCGTGCTGGCGGCGCGCCTCGGCCACGATGGCCGGGGCGGCCTCGCCGCGCAACGTGGAGGTGCTCACGCGGCTGGCCCCGGCCGCCTGCGCGGCGGCGCGGTGGGCGCTCAGCTCGGCCTCGACGCCCGCCGTGGCGGGCACGGCGGGCTCCTGCACGTAGAGCAGCCGCAGCTCGGCCCCGGTGCCCACCGCCAGCGCGGCGGCATACGCCACCAGCGCCGCCGAGGCAGCCGAAAAATCGAGCGGGCAGAGAATGGTGGTGAGGGTCATTATTAGTAGCTGTTAGCTTATAGCTGCTGGCTTTTAGCTTTTTAGATTATGCTGGCCGTGGCCTTGTGAGGAGCCAACAGCTAGCAGCTACTAGCTAACAGCCAAAAAATTATTGCCAAATCTGCTCGCCGGTGGCGCGGCGCAGCTGGTACTGGCCCAGCGTGTAGTTGTACATGGCCTGGGCGCGGGCCAGGCGGGCCTGGGCGAGCTGGGTTTCGGCGTCGAGCACGTCGAGGTTCTGGCCCACGCCGTAGCGGTAGCGGCCCTGGGCGCGGTTGAGGGCGTCACTGGCCTGGGCTATCTGCTGCTGCGCATTGTCGTAGCGCGCCTGGCTGAATTCGAGGTTGTTGGCGGCCTGGCGCACGTCGGCGCGGATTTGCTCCTGCGTGTCCTGGGTTTTGGCCTGGGCGGCGCGGTAGTTGGCGGCAGCTTCCACGCGCTGCTTTTTGTTCTTATTGCCGTCGTAGATGGGCACGCTCAACTGGGCCACGCCTACCGTGTTGAAGCGCACGCGGTTGATGTCGGGCAGGATGTAGCCGTTTTTGCCGCCTACCTGCGCGCCCACGCCCAAGCTGGGCAAGTTGCTTTTGGCAATGAGCTGGGCTTGCAGCTCGGCGGTTTTCTCGGCATCCTTCGAGAGCTTCACCTCGGGGCGGTTTTCGGCGGCCTTGGCCAGCTCGCTTTCCAGGTTCACGGGCTGCGGGTTGTAGTCGAGGCGGCCTTTCACCGGAATGTCTGCCTGCGCAGGCTTGTGCAGCAGGCGGGCCAACTGTACCTGCTGATTGCGCAGCTGGTTTTGCAGGTCGAGCCGGGTGTTTTGAGCCTGCGTAATGCGCACGTCGGTCGTCGTTACGTCAAACTTGGTGCTCACGCCGGCTTCCACCCGTTTCTGCATCTCGTTGCGGTGCGCCACCAGCGAGGCTATCTGCTGGTCTTGCACCCGAATGCTTTCGCGCATAAACAGGATGTTGTAGTACACCTGCGCGGCGCTAAAGGCTAGGTCGCGGCGGGCCACCACGATGTTGTCCTGCGCGGTTTGCACCTGCGAGCGCGAGAGGTTGGTACTCGCCTCGCGCTTACCAAAATCGAGCAATTCGTACTGCGCCGTAATGTGCGCGTCGAAGTTGTTGTTGGGCGCAAATTGCAGCGTTTCGCCGTTGAACGGCAGCTTCACTACCGGGTCGATGCGCGTGTAAGTAGCCGTGCCCGTTACGTAGGGCAGGAAGCCGGCCTGGGTCTGGCTCAGGCGGCTGCTGGCCGCGTTGGCCAGTTCGGTGAGGTTGGTAATGCCGGGGTTGGCGTCGAGCACGGCCTGCACCGTGCCGCCGAGCGTCAGCGAGTCGCTGGCCAGCCCGATGGGCTGGGCGGCGGCCGGAATGCCGGGCTGGTTTTGGGCCAGGGCGGGCTGCGCCAGCAGCGCCCCCGCCAGCGAGAGCCCCGCGAAACCAGCTAATTTATATCGTGAGAACATAAGCCAAGTGGCGTAGTAGTGTTGCCCTCCCCTTACCGAAAGTTGTGCCAATAGGTTATCGACGGGTTTACTTAAAGCAGAGCGCTATGAGTCAGCCGCTTATTTTTATTCCAGCTTATTTGAAAGGTAGCAGAAACAATGTGCAATCACTAGGGTTTCCTTAAATAACAGGAATTATCCTGCTTGCGCGCCCATGTCTACTTCCAAAACCGACGACCTGCTACTGTTGCATCTCAACGAAGCCATCGCCACGATTCGCGATAAAGAGGAGCTGTTTCAGATTATCGCCCGCAAGCTGCGGCTGATTTTTCCCTTCGATATGATGGGTATCAGCATCTTCGACGAGGAACTACTGAATAAGCGGCTGTTTTTCAAGAGCTATACTACGCCTAGCCAGCCCGTGCCGGTGCCAGCCGACTTGGTCAGCTTCACGCCCATTGCCGGCTCGCCGGTCGAGCTGCTGTTGCAAGACCCACGCATTCAGCACATCGAGCTGCAAGACTACGTGCGCCAATACGCCGATTTTGAGCCCTTCCAGCGGCTGCTGCGCCAAGGCATTCAGCACATGACGATGGTACCCATGTGGCTTAATGGCCACCTCACGGGCTACCTCATTCTGGCCACGGCGCGGCCCCCGGCCTACTCGGCAGCCGACGAGCAGCTACTCGAAAAAATAACCTCACTGGTGGCCGTGGCCGTGCGCAATACCCTTGATTTTGAAGAAGTAGCCCGCCGCGAGCAGCAGCGCACCTTGCAGCTCAACGTCACCAACGCTCTACTCAGCATCAAGCAGCGCGAGCCACTCTTTCGGGCCATTGCCGAGGAGCTAACCCAGGTGGTGCCCTTCGACTACTTTGGCATCCGGGTGCAGCGGCCCGGCGAGCGCCCCGCGTTTGAGGGCTTCGCCGAGTTTGCCCGCCCCGACGACCCCAGCGGCGCGCTGCTGGCCCTCGACCCGCAGCGCCACCAGCCGGCGCAACAGCAGGAGATAACCGCCATGTACCAGCAGGTCGGCGGCCTGCTGCAAGCCGCCGGTCTCTACGCGGGCGACGATTTTCGGCAGCTCGCCGTGCGCTACCCGGCCATGCGCTACGCCTACGACGAGCACCACGTGCGGGCCATGCTGGTGGTGCCCATCTGGCAGCGGGCCGAGGGCGCGGCCGTGCTACTGCTGGCCTCGCCCAGCGCCAACGGCTTCACGGCCAGCAGCCTGGCCACGGTGCAAAGCCTGGTGCCCCAAATCACGCTGGCTCTCGAAAACCTGTTTGCCTTCGAGCAAATAGAGGAGCTGAAAGCCCAGGTCGAGCAGGAGCGCACCTACCTGATGGACGAAATCAACACCGACCGGCCGGCCGCCGACGGCCTCATCGGCAGCAGCCCGGCCTTGCGGCAGGTGCGCCAGCGCATCGGGCAGGTGGCCGGCACCGATGCCACGGTGCTCATCACGGGCGAAACTGGCACCGGCAAGGAGGTAGTGGCGCGCGCACTGCACCACGCCTCGCCCCGGCAGGCGCGGGCGCTGGTCAAAATCAACTGCGCGGCCCTGCCGGCCCAGTTGATTGAAAGCGAGTTATTTGGGCACGAAAAAGGCGCTTTTACGGGGGCCGTGGAGCGGCGCATCGGCAAGTTTGAGCTGGCCGACGGTGGCACTATTTTCCTGGATGAGGTGGGCGAGCTGCCCCTCGACCTGCAAGCCAAGCTGCTGCGCGTGCTGCAAGAAAAGGAGTTTGAGCGCCTGGGCGGCAACCGCGTGCTGCACACCGATGCCCGCGTGCTGGCCGCCACCAACCGCGTGCTCGAAGACGAGGTGCGCGCCGGCCGCTTCCGGGCCGACCTCTACTACCGCCTCAACGTGTTTCCGATTCAGCTGGCACCCCTGCGCGAGCGCCCGCAGGACATTGCGCCGCTGGTGCAGCACTACCTGGGCAGCCTCAGCAAGCGCCTGGCGCGGCCGGTGCGCGCCGTGCGGCCCGCCGACCTGGCCGCTCTGCAAGCCTACCCCTGGCCTGGCAACATCCGCGAGCTGGAGCACGTGCTCGAGCAGGCCATCATCGTGAGCCAGGGCCAGTGGCTGGAGTTTGGGGGCTTTATGGCGGCCCCGGTGCTGCGGGCGCTGCCGGCCGCGCCAGTGGCTACTGCGCCCGCGCCCGAAGCCCCTACCCCACCCACCGACGACCACGCGCCCCTCAAAACGCTGCGCGAGCAGGAGCGCGACCACATTTTACTGGCCCTGCGCCGCACGGGCGGGCGCGTGAGTGGCACGCAGGGCGCGGCCGCGCTGCTCGACATCAACCCCAAAACGCTGGAAGCCCGCATGAAAAAGCTCGGCATTCGCCGCACGGTAGTAGCTGACTAGCGCGGTTTGGGCGGTGCCTATGCAGGAGTTTCGGGCCCTACTGGCGCACTAGCGGCTGCCCTACGGCCTGGTTTTCGTCGGCCTCAACCTCACTGCCCAAAAATCGACCTGCTAGCGGCAGTCCTGCTGGCACCGTGGCTCGCAGTCGCCCTGTACCAATTGAAAAGAGACGCTCGCAAAGTGTCTCTTTTTTTAGCTAAATGAGTATGCGTAGTACAATTTTACTAAATAATTAAACATTTTGTATATTTGCACAGTATCTGAGGCTATTTATCCTCTTTGAGAAAACGCAGCAGCGGCGCGGCCACCCCTGGGCCAGCGCGGCGGCTGGCTTGGCTAGCGTGGCTTATGGACTTGAAATCACTACCAAAGCACGCCTTATTGCTGGCCTTGTATTGTCTGCTGGGGCTGGCGGCCCGAGCTCAGGTGCCCGCGGCCCCGGCGGTAGCCATCGTCACGGGCTACGTCCGCAACCCGACGCAGGACACCATCGCGGTGTCGGTGCGCGATAATTTTCTTGATACCCAGGAGCGTATTATTTACACCCGTCTTAGCGCGGAGGGCGCATTTCGGCTGGCGGTGCCGGTAGCGGGGGCTACCCTGGCCGACCTCGTGTATGGCGACGATGTGGCCGACCTGTACCTGGAGCCCGGCGCGACGCTCGACGTGCGCTTTCGGGGCCGCGACATGGCCCGCTCGCTACGGTTTGGGGCCGAGGGCCTGCCGCGCAAGAACACGGCCAAGGCCAGCAGCCGCCTCACGGCCGGGCAGCGCCGCTACCAGCAGCTGGCGAATGCGAACACCTACCTGGCCGAGTTTAACCTGCAATTTATTCTGAACGAGGGCTTTCAGGTGCTGCCGGAAAACATCGCGCTGGGCGAGCGGGAGTTTGTTTCGTTTCTGGATTATCGCCTGAAGGAGCAGCGCCGGTTTTTGAAAGACCACGCGGCGGCCGAGGCGCTGGCGCCGGCTTTCTACGACTACGCCCAGGCCGAAATAACCTACGCCGACGCCAACGACCGGCTCACGTTTCAGGACTTGCGCGAGCAGGTGATTCGCACCGAGCCGCGCCTCAAGCTGGCGCCCGGCTACTACGGTTTTCTCAGCGACTCGCTGCTGCTGAAGGGCCCGCACACGGCGCACAGCGAAAGCTTTCAATACTTTACGCTCAATTTTATTTACTTCAGCGCCGCCCGGCACCACGCGCGCACCGACCCCGGTTTTTACCCCTACTGCTACCGGCTGGCCAGCCGCTACCTGCGGGGCCCGGCCCGGCTGCTGGCGCTGGGGCGCATCTTGCAGGAGTCGTTTCGGTTTGGGCACGTGCGGCAGTCGGAGGCGCTGCTGGCGCACTACCGCACGCTCGATACGCAAAGCCGCTTCTGGCCGGCGCTGGCTACCGAGCTTACCCGGCCGCACACGCCCGACATCGGAGAGACTGCCCCCGGGCTGCGCCTACCCACCACCACCCACGACACCCTAAACCTGAGTGACTTGCGCGGCAAGCTGGTGTATTTAAGCTTCTGGAAATCGACCAGCGGCCCCTGCCTCTACGACCTGGTGTATCAGCAAGACCTGGTGCAACAGTTTGCGGGCCAAGACATTGTGTTTGTGAGCATCAACCTCGACGATTCAGCAGCGGCCTGGCAGCGCGTGGTGGCGCAGCGCCAGCTGGCCGGCGCGCAGCTGTGGGCCGCCGGGGGCTTGCAGTCGGCCGCCGCCCGGGCCTACGCGGTGCAGGCCGTGCCGGCCTACGTGCTCATTGCCGAAGACGGCACCATCCTGGACCCGCGGCCCAAGCGGCCCAGCAGCCGCGCCGCCGTAGACGACCTGAACAAGGCCTTCGGCAAGGCCGCCCGCTACCGCGCCACGCTGCCGCTGCTAGTAGAAGCTCAGCCCTGACGCGCCGCGCAACCCCCGGCCGCTGAATGCAGTTGAACAGCGCAGTTTATACGCCCTGTTCTTATGACTTCTGGTTTCCGCCTCCTGCCCGCCGCGCTGCTCGTGGCCTGCTCGGCCGCTGCCCAAAACGTGCCGCCGCCCGCCACGCCCTTCAAGATGACGGGCAACATCTACCTGCCCAACAAGCTGCCCGCTACCGACGCCCGCGTAGCCGCCCTGAAGGTGCCGGCCGGCTTCACCATCAGCAAGTTTGCCGAAGGCCTCGACATGCCCCGGATGCTGGCCGTGATGCCCAACGGCGACCTCTACGTGAGCAACCGCGTGAAAGGCACCATCACGCTGCTGCGCGACGCCAACCGCGACGGGAAAGCCGAGGTAGTGCGCCAGGTGGCCCAAAAGCCCCACCTGCACGGCCTGGCCTTGCAAGGCAATAAACTTTATATCAGCGCTATCCGCGAAGTATACGTGGCCGACGTGCAGCCCGATGGCAGCCTGGGCGAGCTGAAAGAGCTCTACCACGACCTGCCCGACGCCGGCCAGCACGCCAACCGCACGCTGCGCTTTGGGCCCGATGGCAAGCTCTACCTCTCGGTGGGCAGCACCTGCAACGCCTGCGACGAGGACAACCCCGAAAATGCTACTATTCTGCAACTTAATACCGATGGCTCGGGCCGCCAGGTGGTAGCCCACGGCCTGCGCAATACCATTGGCTTCGACTGGCACCCGGCTACCAAGCAGCTCTTTGGCATGGACCACGGCATCGACTGGCTCGGCGATGAGGACCAGCAGGAAGAGCTGAACCAGATAAAGCCCGGCGCGGGCTACGGCTGGCCGTCCATCATCGCCGATGGCAAGCACTACCCCGCCAACAAGCCCAAGAGCGGCGAAAGCTACGAGGCCTTCGACGCTAAGAATCAGCGCCCGCTCCTCTTATATAAGGCCCACTCGGCCCCGCTCGGGCTGGTGTTTAACGCTGGCAAGCAGTTTCCGAAAGAGTATCAGAACGACGCCTTCGTGACCATGCATGGCTCCTGGAACCGTGCCCAGCCCAGCGGCTACAAGCTGGTGCGCGTGCATTTCAACGCTCAGGGTCAGCCCGAGAAGTTCGAGGATTTCATCACCGGCTTCCTGGTCGATGGCGACAAATCGGAGTTTGGCCGCCCCTGCGGGCTGGTGCAGGCCCCCGATGGCTCGCTGCTAATGGGCGACGACGACAACGGCGTGATTTACCGCGTGGCGTACAAAAAGTAAAGCCAAGCTCCAGCTTGGTGAATCGTCGGTGCGCGCTCAACGATTCACCAAGCTGGAGCTTGGTGTTACGGCAACTTTTTCGCCGTTTTCCGCCTTATTCTTGCGAAATATTTTAGCAAAATGGCGAAGGCAAGAACGGTTTTTTTCTGTCAGAACTGCGGCGCGCAGTCGGCAAAGTGGATAGGGCGCTGTCCCTCGTGCGGCGAGTGGAACACCTACGTAGAAGAAGTAGTGCAGAAAGAGGCGGCCCCGGCCGCCGGCACCTGGAAGCCCGCCAGCACCGTGCCGGGCGGCAACCTGCAAAAAGCCGCCAAGTCGCGCCCCTTGGCCGACATCCGGCACGAAGAAGAGCCGCGCATCCTCACGCCCGACGGCGAGTTGAACCGCGTGCTGGGCGGCGGCCTGGTGCCGGGCTCGCTGGTGCTCATCGGCGGCGAGCCAGGCATTGGCAAAAGCACGCTGATGCTGCAAATCGCGCTGGCGCTCAAGAAGCTCAAGGTACTGTACGTGAGCGGTGAGGAAAGCGAAGCCCAGATAAAGATGCGCGCCGAGCGCCTGGCCGACGGCCAGCACCCCGGCTGCTACATCCTCACCGAAACCGGCACTCAGAATATTTTTCGGCAGATAGACCAGGTGCAGCCCAACGTGGTGGTCATCGACTCCATCCAGACGATGCACTCGACGCTGGTGGAAAGCGGCGCGGGCTCGGTGAGCCAGGTGCGCGAGTGCACCGCCGAGCTGCTGAAATTTGCCAAGGAAACCGGCACACCGGTGCTGCTCATCGGCCACATCACGAAGGACGGCAGCATCGCGGGCCCCAAGATTTTGGAGCACATGGTAGACACGGTGCTGCAATTTGAGGGCGACCGGCACCTGAGCTACCGCATTCTGCGCACCATCAAAAACCGTTTTGGCTCGACCTCTGAGCTAGGTATTTATGAGATGCAGGGCAGCGGCCTGCGGCAGGTCAGCAACCCCTCGGAAATCCTCCTTTCGCAGCGCACCGAAAGCCTCAGCGGTATGGCCATCGGGGCCACGCTGGAGGGCAACCGCCCGCTGCTGGTGGAGGTGCAGGCCCTCGTGACGCCCGCCACCTACGGCACTCCGCAGCGCAGCAGCACCGGCTTCGACGCCAAGCGCCTGCAAATGCTGCTGGCCGTGCTGGAAAAGCGCGCCGGCCTGCGCCTGGGCCAGCACGACGTGTTCCTCAACATCGCGGGCGGCCTGCGCCTCGACGACCCCGCGCTCGACGCGGCCGTGTGCGCGGCCGTAGTTTCTTCGCTGAATGATTTGCCGATTCCGGGAAATATTTGCCTGGCCGCCGAGGTTGGCCTCAGCGGCGAGATGCGCGCCGTGCCGCGCCTCGACCAACGCCTCTCGGAAGCCGAAAAATTGGGCTTTAAGGAGATGTACGTATCACAATTCAATGGAAATAACCTGGCAAACCAGGACCGCAGCAACTTGCGCGTGCAGCCCGTATCGCGCCTGGACGAAGTTTTGCAAGGTTTGTTTGGCTGATAAGCTCGGCGGCCCGCGCATTTTTTCGCGCGGGCCGCACTAGTATTATTCGTAGCAATTGCAGTTTAGTGCGCCGCGTCTGCTATCTTCGAATCGGGAATTGACTTTTCCCGCGAATTCGATTTGCTAACTACGTTATTTTTCCGGGTGGTCTAACGGGTACTACCTCGATTTATTAGGTGCGCTATGACTATTAAGTTTACTTCTATCCTTACGTGGGCAACCGGGCTGCTGCTGACCAGCGCGGTACCGGCGGCGGCCCAGGCGCCGCAAGCAGCTGGCGTTGCTATCCTGACCGGCCACATCAGCAATCCGCAGCAGGATACCGTGGCCGTTACGATTAAGGACAGCCCCTTCGACGCCAAGGAGCGCATCACGTATGCGCGCATTGACGAGAAAGGCGACTTCCGGCTCAGCGTGCCAGTAACGGCTTCTACCAGAGCCGATTTGGTGTATGGCGACGATGTAGCGGACCTCTACCTCGACCCTGGCACCGACATGGATGTGCGCTTTAAGGGCAACGATATGTCGAGCACGGTGAAGTTCAAGGCCAATGACGTACCCACTGGCTTTGGCACCAAGCTACGCAACGGCGGCAACCTCACCGACGAGCAGCGCCACCGCCAGCAAATGGCCAACGCCAACAACTACCTGTCGGAATTTGACGCGCAGTTCGTGTCGAACGACGGTTTCCAGGTGCTGCCCGACAATATTCAGCTCTACGAAGCGCCGTTTATTTCCTTTATTGAGTACCGCCTCAAGCACGAAAAAAACTTCCTGGAAGACCGCGCCGCCAAGCAGTCTTTTACCATTGATTTTTATAATTATGCCAAGGCAGAGGTTACGTATTCCAACCTCAATGACCGCCTGACCTTCCAGGACCTGCGCGAGCAGGTAGTGAACACCGAGAGCCGGCTCGCAATGACGCCGACCTACTACGACTTTCTGCGCGACCCGCTGCTGTATACCGACCCCACGGCCGCGCAAAACGAGCAGTTTCAGGAGTTTTTGCTCAATTACATTCACCACACCGCCGCGCAGCAGAAGCATCTGCGCTCCGACCCCGACTTTTACCCGTTTTGCTACGCGCTGGCCAGCAAGCGTTTCAGCGGCATGGCCAAGCTCATCACGCTGGGGCGCATTTTGCAAGAGTCGTTCCGGTTTGGGCACATCCGGCAGTCGGAGGCCATGCTGGCCGACTACCGCGCCCTCGATACCAAGCAGCGCTTTCTGGCTACGCTTGAAAACGATTTTAGCAGCCACCGTGCGCTGGCCATCGGCGCGCCCGCCCCAGATTTCCGCCTCGTGACTTCCAACGGCGACACGGCCAGCCTGCACAGCTTTCAGGGCAAGCTGGTGTACCTGAACTTCTGGAAAACAACCAATGGCCTGTGCTTGCGCGACTTGGCCTACGCCCAGGATTTGGCCAAGCGGTTTGAGGGCAAGAACATCGTATTCGTAAACGTGGCCCTCGACGATGTGGAGCTGCCCTGGAGCCAGCTCGTGAAGGTGAAAAAGCTGCCCGGCGTGCACATGCGCCTGGTGGGCGGCTACCAGTCGGCCACGGCGCGGGCTTATGGCTTGCAGGAAGTACCGACCTACTTGCTCATCGGTGAAGACGGTACTATTCTCAATCCCAAGCCCAAGCGCCTGAGCAGCCGCGCAGCGGTAGATGAGATTAATCAGTCGTTTGGCAAGGCCAGCACCTACACGGCGGCCATTACCCAGCTTTCGACGGGCGGGAAGTAGTCTTTTTCAGAGCCAGCTGCCTCGGCAGCGCTACCGGCGGCAGTTGGTGGCGCTGCCGAGGCTTTTTTTTAGGGTTGTGGTACAGCCCAAAACATTCGGCGCTCGCCCGGGCTTACCGACCTTTACGACCGTGATGCGCCTTTCCTCTTTCCGCGATGCCCGCTCCTTTATGGGCAAGGCCACGCCCCGCCGCGTGGCCAATGGCCTGCAAGTGGTGGCCAGCTACATCGTGAGCCGCCTCACGGGGCGCGCCCGCGCCTGGGGGCTGCCGGTGGCCATGTCGTTTGAGCCTACTACCAGCTGCAACCTGCGCTGCCCCGAGTGCCCGAGCGGCCTGCGCTCCTTCACGCGGCCCACGGGCATGCTGCCAGCCGAGCTGTTCCGCCGCACGATGGACGAAGTAGCGAGCCGACTGTGGTATCTGATTTTTTACTTTCAGGGCGAGCCGTATTTGCACCCCGAGTTCCTGGATTTGGTAAAATACGCCAGCCAAAAAGGCCTCTACACGGCCACCAGTACCAACGCCCATTTTCTCACCGACGACAACGCCCGCCGCACGGTAGAAAGCGGCTTGGACCGCCTCATCATCTCGCTCGACGGCACTACGCAGGAGGTGTACCAGCAGTACCGCGTGGGCGGCAAGCTGGAGAAAGTGCTGGCCGGTACCCGCAACGTGGTGAAGTGGCGCAAGGAGCTGAAGAGCAGCACGCCGCGCATCATCTTCCAGTTTTTGGTAGTGCGCCCCAACGAGCACCAGATAGAAGATGCCAAAGCCTTGGCCGACGCCCTCGGCGTAGACGACGTATGGTTTAAAACCGCCCAGATTTACGATTACCAGCAGGGTTCGCCGCTCATCCCCACCATCGACTACTACTCGCGCTACCAGAACAACGGCAATGGCACCTTCAGCCTCAAAAACAAGCTGGTCAACGGCTGCTGGAAAATGTGGCACTCCTGCGTGGTCACCTGGGATGGCAAGGTAGTGCCCTGCTGCTTCGACAAAGACGCCGAATATCGGCTGGGCGACAGCCAGCACGAGAGCTTCAGCACTTTATGGCACGGCCAGAAATACCAGGGATTCCGCCAAGCCCTGCTCAAAGGCCGCGACCAAATCGAAATGTGCCGCAACTGCACCGAGGGCACCAAAGTGTGGGGCTAAACCTGACCGCAGATTCGAACGGATTTGTCGGATTAAACGGATACGCCCGCTGCACGGGCTGACTACTCGAACGCAGGAGCGGCTTTGCCGACTCATATTATGGTTAGCCGAAGGCTACCCTGCGTTCGAGTAGTCAGCCCGCGCAGCGGGCGTATCCGTTTAATCCGACAAATCCGTTCGAATCTGCGGTCTATTTGGTGCCTTTTACCAGGTTTTTACCCAGCGATTCTACTTTCAGAATAAACTGGTCAACATCCTCATTGGCATAGGTGCCATAAGCCGACGAGATGGTGCCCTTGGTGCCGTCGGCCGTTTCGATGGCGTAGAGAATGGCCATGTCATCGGGGTTGCTTTCGCCCTCAAAGCGGAAGTAGTCCACAATAGTCGTTTCCTCGGGGTCGAAGGAGCGGGCGCTGTCGTTGTCCATCGTGGTGAGGCGGCCGTCCTGCACGTTGAAATCGTGGGTGTAGCCCTGGCTTTTCAGCTTTTTCTCGACCGTGGTCATCGACGTCATTTCTTCTTTGTCCTGCATGGCGGTGGTGTTTTCTAGGTGTGTTGGGAAAGGGCCAAAAGCAGGCCGCCCCGGCTATACGGGGCCGGGGCGGAAGTGGGTTATGGTCGGGGTTAAGTTTTGTAAAAGCTGGGCTACCGGCCCGCCGCCCGCGCCTCAATCGTGCGCTGCAAGGCATCCACATCGAGCGCCGCGCCGCAGGCCCCGCCGCAGCCTTTGGCGCAGCCCGCCTGGCTCTTGGCGGCGAAGGTCAGCCACACGCGCCGGCCCAGGTAAAAGGCCGCAGCGGCGCAGAGGGCGATGATAATGAGCAATTGAACGTCCATGATATGGGGAGAACTACGGGCGCAACAGGAAAGTTTGGCAGTTGGTCGCTCCTATCGCTCGGCGGCGCTACAAGGGCCCTAGGGCCACTAGTTTTTTAGCAATATCGTCCATGTCGTTGGTACGCAGCACTAAGGCACCGGCAGGGTCGAGTAGCATGTAAGTTGGAAATGCAGTAACATTATAGCCCGAAATAACCGGCCCAGTATCCTGTTGCAACTCCGAGAGCTGCAAGCCTGGTACCTGATGCTGGCGAATGGCTTTTTTCCACTTTGCCGCGTCGCGGGCGTCTTCCATTGCCAGGCCAATAATGGCCACCTTAGCCGCGTACTGCTGGTGCAGCGCCCGCAGCTTGGGCATCGAACTGATGCAAGGCCCGCACCAATGGCCCCAAAAATCGAGTAGCACGTATTTGCCCCGGTAAGTAGCCAGCGAATGCCGGACGCCCGCCGTGTCGGCCACCGTAAAATCGGGTACCGGGCGACCCACGGTGGGCTGGTTTAGCAGGATGAGCAGCCGCTTGGCCATCAGCTGGCCCGGTGGGCTTTGGCGCACGGCGGGCGTGAGCTGCTGCGCCAGTGCCGCGTATTGCGCCACTGGGTACTTTGGCTGCGTCAGCAGCTGCCAGTAGAGTTCGTAGGCGCTGGTGCGGGCCGCCGGGTGCGCCTTGATAAACTGCCGGGCGGCTTGGCCATTCAGCTGGCGCACCGAATTGTAGGCCGCGCTGCTTTTGGCGGGTGTGGCATCGTACCGCCAGTCTACGGTGCGGTTATACTCGTAGAGCAAGTCGTTTTCGGGCGTGCCCGTCACCCGGATTTTGCCGGGCCGCGCGGCGTCGCCCTGCACCCGCATCGTGCCCGGCTCCACCCAGAATAAAATATAGCGCGAAGCCCCCGCCACGTAGAGCGAGCCCATGCCATCGTCGCCAGCGGTGGCCAGATGCGTAAACTGCCCGCCCGCCGCTACTTGCACGGTATCGGCCAAGTGCTCGCCTTGCCGCATGTAGCGATACAGCAGCGGCTTATTACCTAGCCCGGTAATAGTACCCACGAGCTTACTGGTTTGAGCGAAGGCAGGGCTGGCCAGCAGCGCGGCCAGCCCTAGGGGTAGCAGACTTTTCATGAAGCGCGCATTAAGTGCGCCCCAAACTACGACCGAAAGCCTTCCCGCCAATGCCGCTTCATCACGGCCTGCATCTGGTCGTGCACCAGGCCGTTGGTAGCCAGCGTTTCGCGGCTGAAAACCGGGTCGCCGTCCTTGAGCCACTGCGTGACGCGGCCGCCCGCCTCGCGCACCAGCAGGATGCCCGCCGCCACGTCGTAGGCGTTGATGTTGAACTCGAAGTAGCTGTCGAAGCGCCCGCAGGCTACGTAGGCCAGGTCGGTAGCCGCCGAGCCCCAGCGCCGGATGCCACGCGAGTGTTGCGCATACTCGGTGAGGATGGCCATGTAGGCGTCCATGTGGTCGAACTTATAGAACGGCAAGCCCGTGGCAATCAGCGTATCCTCGGTGCTGGCGGCAGCGCTCACGCGGATGGGCTTGTCGTTCAGGAACGCGCCCTGACCCTCGGCCCCGCGGAAGCACTCGTCGCGGCTCACCTCGTAGACTACGCCCAGCACGGGCACCACGCCGCGCGCCAGCGCCACGCTCACCGCAAAGCACGGCAAGCCGTGGATGAAGTTGGTAGTGCCGTCGAGCGGGTCGATTATCCAGCGGTATTCCACGCTGTCGTCGTCGTTGGCCACGGTGCCTTCTTCGGTCACGAAACCCGCTTCGGGGAACAGCTTTTGCAGGCCTTCGACCAGCATTTTTTCCGACTCCTTATCGACGTAAGAAACGAGGTCATGCAGGCCTTTGGTGATGATTTTTGACTGGTCGAACTGGCTTACTTGCTCACGGATGAACGCGCCCGCCTGGCGGCAGAGGTCGGCTACGGATTGTGAAAGCTGGAGAAGGTCGGGGGTCATTGGTTGGGTATTCAGTTGAAAAAGAAATCGTGTGTCATGCTGAGCTTGCCGAAGCATCTCTACCGCTTCATCCAGACCGTTCGACGGTGCGGTAGAGATGCTTCGGCAAGCTCAGCATGACGGTTAGTTATGGCTTGCGCACCAGCGGCCCCACCACCGCGCCCAGCAGCAAGAGCACCGCCAGCGCTTGCGCGCCGCGCCCGATAACCTCGCCGTGGCGCACGTAAAAGGTCTGCTCGTCATTGAGATGCACCACGCCACGGCTGGCGGTGGGCACCCAGGTAGGCGCGAGCTGCGTGATGTCACCTTTCTGGTTGATGAAGCCGGTATAGCCGGTGTTGGCGGCGCGGGCCAGGTCGCGGCGGGTTTCGATGCAGCGCAGGCTGCCGTAGCGCAGCAGCTGGCGGTAGCCGGGCGAGTCGTGCCACCAGGCATCGTTGGTGCTGAGCGTGAGCAGGGTAGCGCCGTTGGGTACGTACTCGCCCACGAAGTCACCGTAGATGCTTTCGTAGCAGATGAGCGGCGCGGGGCGCAACGCCGGCGCGCCGGCCGGGGCCGCGTACACGGTGCGCTCGGCCTGGCTGCCGTAGGAGCCCACGTAGCCGCCCAAATCGATGTTACTGAGCACGCTGCTGAGGATGGGCGGTATTTTCTCGACGCCCGGCACCAGCCGCGACTTGTGGTAGAGCGCCACCGGCGCGGTAGCATTGGCGAAGTAGGCGGTGGCGTTGTATACGTCGTAGTAACCCAGGTCGTCGCGGTAGCGGGCGGTTTCGCTGGCCGCCTCCTTGTTGGGATAAGTGCCGATGGTGGTGATGCCCGTGAGCAGCGCCACGCCGGGGTGCTCGCCCAGCCACTGCCGAATGCGCTGAATATCAAAGCTTCGCTCGATGGTGCTTTCCCAGTGGTTTTCTTCCAGCGCCGTTTCGGGCCAGACAACGAGGCGGGTTTGGGGGGTGAGGTATTGCGCCGACAAAGTCAGCATCCGATTCAGTTGCTCGGGGTAGGGCACGTAGCTCGGGCTACCCGCAAATTTCTCCGCGTAGGGGTCGAAGTTGGGCTGCACTACCACGACCTCGGCGGCCGGGCCTTTCTCTTTATAGAGCGAGCCGATGAGCTCCGACCAGCCCAGCGGCAGCACCACCGCCAGCACGGGCAGGGCAAACCACAGGTTTACCTTCACCTTAGTGCCCATCACTTCCTTTAAATTCTTGGGAGCCAGCGTATCTACCAACCCGTTTTGGGTGTTGGTATAATACTCAAAAACTGCCTGGCGCTTCATCCAGGCCGTGAACACCAGTAGGTTCACCACCCACACCCACAGCGAGCCACCCAGAAAGCCCGTGTACTCGTACCACTGCACCCACTGCGGCGCGGCGGCAAAGCCGTTGCCCAGCGTGAGCCAGGGCCAGGTTACGTCCCAGTGCAAATGCAGCTGCTCGAAGGCTAGCCAATACACCGGCAGCGACAGGTAGCCGATGCGGCTACCCAGCCGCTCCTTAGTGCGCCGGAAGGCCATGAGCGGCAAACACATAAGCGCGGCATTGAGCACTACCGCCGCAATGCCGCCGCCCAGCGTACTGTAGCTAACCCACCAGGTAGTGAGCGCATTCCACAGTACCAGCATGAGGTAAGTGGTGGCAAAAACCCGCCCCTTGCGCGCGCCTTGCCGCGTAAGCTCTTGCTCCAGCAACAGGTAGGGCACCCAGGCCACGAGCAGAAGCAGCGACGGCAAAGCCACCGGGTGCGGCAGCCAGCCGCAGCTCAGCAGCAGCGCGCCGAGCACGGCCAGCGCGGGCGGCGACTGCCCCAGCCGCCCCAGGGCGCTAGTCGGCGTCGTTGTCGTCGGCATCGGTTGATTCGTCGTCGGCGTCATCGTATTTGTTGCGGCGTTCGGGTTTTTCCAGTTTAATGCCTTCTACTACCAGCACGATTTCGCCCTTAACGGCGGGGCGGGCGGCCAGCGTGGCGGCCAGCTCGCCGAGCGGAGCGGTGAGGGTTTCTTCAAAAAGCTTGGTCAGCTCGCGGCTGACGGAGGCCGGGCGCTCAGGACCAAACACCTCAGCCAGTTGCGCCAGCGTCTTCACGATGCGGTGCGGCGACTCGTAGAAGATTAACGTCCGCGTCTCCTTCGCTAGTTCGCGCAGGCGGGTCTGGCGGCCTTTTTTGGCGGGCAAAAACCCCTCGAACGAAAACCGCTCGGCCCCGAAGCCCGACTTGAGCAAGGCCGGCACGAAGGCCGTGGCCCCTGGCAGGCACTCCACGCGCAGGCCGGCGGCCAGGCACTCGCGCACCAGCAAAAAGCCGGGGTCGGAGATGCCCGGCGTGCCGGCGTCGCTCACGAGGGCCATGCGCTCGCCCTTGGCCAAACGCTCGAGCAGGCGCGGCACCTGCTGGTGCTCGTTGTGCAGGTGGTAGGCTTGCAGGGGTTTCTTGATTTCCAGGTGCTGCAAGAGCCGGCCGCTGGTGCGGGTGTCTTCGCAGAGGATGAGGTCGGCCTCTTGCAGCGTGCGGATGGCCCGCAGCGTAATGTCTTCGAGGTTGCCGATGGGCGTGGGCACAAGGGTCAGGGCAGCGGCTTCGGGCATAGGGCAAAGGTAGCGGCTGGTGCTTAGTGCTTGGTGCTTAGTGCCTAGGCTCGTATAGCCCCTCGAACACTAAGCGCTAAGCACCAAGCACTAAGCACTACTCCAACAACCCAAACGGGCGAACCTAAGTAAACTCCCCTACCAATTTGCTAAGCTCCTCCCCCACCATGTCTGTCGACCCTAATAACCGCCCCATCCGCGTCATCAACGACGATACGACTGAAGAAGAATTTGCCGCTGGCCTGCGCATTCCCAATGCTGACCCGCCCAAGAATGAGGCCGCCCGCGGCGGCTTCGGTAACCGCGAAGGCAAGGAAGGCTACGGCACCGACAGCAGCGAAGGCGTAACGGCCGTGGCCATGAACGCCCGCACCGACGCCCCTGACGACCAGCAGCCCGGCGACAACATGCGCCGCGCCGACGAAGGTGCCGACCAGCGCCGCAACCAGGACCTGCCCAGCCCTGACGACGAGCGCGACGAAGACGGCCGCCGCCCCCAGCGCGGCCCCGTCGATGAGCTCGAAGCCGACGACCTGCGCCAGGGCCCCGATGAAATGGAAGACCCCCACTCGCACGTAGGCATGGGCCAGATGGCTCCCAAAACCCCGAAACCCATCACCGGCACCGATACCAACGCCGAGCTCACCGACCCCGGCGCGCAAGATTCGGCCATCGACCAAGGCTATTAAGTGAGTTATGAGTTTACTCTTAGCTCAAAACTCTCAACTCCCCTATTCTCATGGCAGACCATAAAACCAACAAGCAAGGCGAATCGCACCAGGGCGGCCCCAGCGTAGCGCAGCAAAGCGCTGGCACCGGCGAAACCAACGACGCTGGCCGCGACGAAAAAACCGAAAAGCGCCTGCGCGAAGAAGCCCAAGACGCGCCCCACACGCACCCCAACCGCTAGCGCTCGTCACCCGGCGCGCTGTTTTCACTCTCTAATTTCCTTTTCCAATGGCTACCCACCACACCGAGCAGAACCAAGAGTCGCAAACCAATAAAAACCAGCCCGGCCTGCCCGAGCAGCACAAAGCTGACGCGCTACCCGCCGGCGACCGCGACGAGGCCACTGAAGAGCGCCTCGCCAACGAAGCCGAAGACGCCGGCACCACACACCCCAACCGCGGCCACAACAAGCCCGACAACGGCAAAGGCAGCTACGCCTAGCCAGTTGTCAAACTGAAAATATTGCCCCGCGCCGCTTCGGCCGGGGCTTTTTCGTGTCGTTTTAATCTCCTTGCAATGAGCCGTCGCTTCGCCGCTACCGATATTCATGGCTGCCTCGCCACCTTCCGCCACTTGGTAGAGGTAGAGTTGCGCCTGCAAGCCACCGACCAACTCTACCTGTTGGGCGACTACGTGAACAAGGGACCGGACAGCGCGGGCGTGCTCGATTACGTCATGGCGCTGCAAGCCAGTGGCTACCAAGTGCATTGCCTGCGCGGCAACCACGAGCAGGAACTACTCGCCACCATCCACGGCACGCCCAATGCCAATGATATGTGGAAGCTGGAAGCCGAGCGCAATATGGTACTGGCCAGCTTCAGGGTGGCCAAGGCCACAGCCGTTCCGGCCCGCTACGTGGCCTGGATGGCCGCGCTACCGCTGACGCTGGACTTGCCCGATTTTGTTTTGGTCCACGCCGGCTTCGATTTTGCCCTGCCGCCCGCCGACCTGCGCCACGACGAGCACAGCATGCTTTACACCAAGAGCTTCGTCTTCGACCCCTCACGATTGGGCGGCAAGCGCCTGCTGCACGGCCACGTGCCCACGCCCGTGGCCGAGATAAAGGCCGCCGTGGCCGCTCGCGCCGGGGCCATCGGGCTGGATGCGGGCGGCGTGTACCGCCACAACCCCGAGCTGCGCCACCTGGCCGCGCTGAACCTCGATAGCTGGGAGCTGCATCTGGTGGAGAATCGGGAAGCGCCCTACCCGATAACTGTGCGGTAAGCTTCAGCTTGCCGTTTCAAACAAAACTTAGTTTGCCAAGCTGTTTTTCGGCAAGCTAAAGCTTACCCTACTCCTCGTCGTACTTTTGGGGCCATGCAAGCCACTGCCCCTACCCTCGCCCCCGCCGCCTTGCGCGACACCGCCGTTTTCTCGCTCATCGAGCAGGAGCGCCAGCGCCAAACCCATGGCCTGGAGCTCATTGCCTCCGAAAACTACGTCTCCGACCAAGTGATGGTGGCGCAGGGCTCGGTCCTCACCAACAAGTACGCCGAGGGCCTGCCCGGCAAGCGCTACTACGGTGGCTGCGAAGTAGTTGACCAGGTAGAGCAGCTGGCCATCGACCGCATCAAGGAGCTCTTCGGCGTGGCCTGGGCCAACGTGCAGCCCCACTCCGGCGCGCAGGCCAACGCGGCCGTGATGCTGGCCTGCCTCAACCCCGGCGACAAGATTCTGGGCTTCGACCTCAGCCACGGTGGCCACCTCACACACGGCTCGCCGGTCAATTTTTCGGGCAAGCTCTACCAGCCTTCTTTTTATGGCGTGGAGAAGGAAACCGGCCTCATCGACTGGGATAAGGTAGTGGACACCGCCCGCCGCGAGCGCCCCAAGCTCATCATCTGCGGGGCCTCGGCCTACTCGCGCGACTGGAACTACGCTGCCCTGCGCCGCGCCGCCGACGAGGTGGGCGCCCTGCTGCTGGCCGACATTTCGCACCCCAGCGGCCTCATCGCCAAGGGCTTGCTGAATAATCCCTTCCAGCACTGCCACATCGTCACCACGACTACGCACAAGACCCTGCGCGGCCCCCGCGGCGGCCTCATTATGCTGGGCCAGGACTTCGACAACCCCTTCGGCCTGAAGACGCCCAAAGGCGAAACCCGCCCCATGTCGGCCCTGCTCGACTCGGCCGTGTTCCCCGGCACCCAGGGCGGCCCGCTCGAGCACGTCATCGCGGCTAAAGCCGTAGCCTTCGGCGAAGCCCTAAGCGACGACTACACCAAGTACGCCCACCAGGTACAGAAAAACGCCCAGGCGCTGGCCAAGGAGTTCCTGAACCGGGGCTACGACATCATTTCGGGCGGCACCGACAACCACTTGATGTTGATTGACTTGCGCTCGAAGGGCATTTCCGGTAAGCTCGCCGAGAACACCCTGGTGCAGGCCGACATCACCATCAACAAGAACATGGTGCCCTTCGACGACAAGTCGCCGTTCGTGACCAGCGGAATCCGAATCGGCTCGGCCGCCGTAACTACCCGCGGCCTGGTCGAAACCGACATGACGCGCATCGTGGAGCTCATCGACGAGGCCCTCACCCACCACGCCGACCCGGCCCGCCTCACCAGCGTGCGCGGCCAGGTCAACGAGTGGCTGCAAAACTACCCCCTGTTCAAGACCGCAGATTAAAACGGATTTTTAAGATTTAACGGATACGCCTGCTAAAGCAGGCTGACTGAGCGGCCGGCGCCGCTGCCTCGTTGGCGGCGTTGGCTTCGCTTCGCCGCTTCGTTGCCTTCTGCGTAGCGGCGTTCAGCCGTTTTCCTCCTTTTTCTGCTTTCTCTCGTTCACTGACCAGAATCTGCGCCGCAGGCTACTACCAGCCGCGGCCACCTCACAACCCACCAGGTAGTCAGCCTGCTTTAGCAGGCGTATCTGCGAAATCCGTTTAAATCTGTTTTAATCTGCGGTCTTGGCATCTCCCACTCAAAAATTTCAGCAGAACCGCGCCGCCGCCGAGGGCGAGGCGGAGATGTCGTTTATCGACCACCTGGAGGCGTTGCGCTGGCACATTATCCGGTCGGCCATCGCGGTAGTGGTGTTTTCGCTGATTGCGTTTTTCAATAAGAAATTCCTGTTTCACGACCTACTGTTGGCTCCGTCGCGCCCCGATTTCTGGACCTACCAGATGTTTTGCCGCGTGGGCCACTTCTTCGGCTCTACCGGGCCATGCGAAGACCAAGTGCATTTCATCATCCAAAACCGGGAGATGAGCGGGCAGCTGGCCATGCACATCAGCACGTCATTTATCGCGGGTATCTGCCTCACCTTTCCTTATTTGTTTTGGGAATTGTGGCGTTTTATCAAGCCCGGCCTATACCCGCACGAGCGCAAAAACTCGCAAGGTGCCGTGTTTTTTGTATCGATACTGTTCATTCTAGGCTTGTTGTTCGGCTATTACATCGCCGCGCCGCTCAGCATTCAGTTTCTGGCCGACTACAACGTAGACCCCAGCGTGCAGAACCAGATGGACTTGCAGAGCTACTTCAGCACGCTCACGACGATGACGCTTTCGTGCGCCTTCGTGTTTGAGCTGCCAATGATAGTCTTCTTCCTGGCCAAAGCCGGCCTCGTGACGCCCGAGCTGATGATACTCTACCGCAAGCACGCCATTGTGGTCATTCTCATCATCGCGGCTATCATCACGCCGCCCGACATCTCGGCCCAGATTATCGTTACTATTCCCATCTTATTGCTTTACGAGCTAAGCATTTACATCGCCCGCGCCGTGCGCCGCGACCGCACCGCCGAGCTCAATGCCGAGCTGGCCCGCACCCAAGGTACCGGCGCAGCGTAGAGCAGCCAAATCGCTTTAAAAAGAAGGCTCACGCTACCTTAATCGGATGCGTGAGCCTTCTTTTTTGCTTGCAAAAAGCAGCCTTTTTTAGCGCCGTTGGTACACGCCCGGCTGGTTGGGCACTACCTCGTAGCGCCCAAACAGGCCCGGCAGCAGGTAGCGCAGCACGGCCATTTTACCTTGCTGGTCAATGATGTAAGCAGGCGGCTGCGCATCGAGGCTGGCCGCGATGTGCACCACGGCCGCGTACTCGTTGAGGCGGCTAAAATCTTCCTGCGCCAAGGGCCAGTCGAGGTAGGGCCGGGCGGCAGGGTGCGTAAGGTAGGGCCGGCGGTCGGGGCCAATCACCAGCACCGAGCCGCTGCCCAGGCGGCTATACGCCGGCGCGGGCTGGGGGGCAAACTGGCTTTCGGCAGGCAGGCGCAGCAGCCCTTGCAGGCCCGGCACCAACTGGCGGTAGCGGATGGTGAACACGCTGCCCAGCACCACCAGAAACAGCAGCTCGGGTGCCCAGCCGGCCCGGCCCGGCACTTTTTGCCACAAAAACAACCCGAAATACGTGAGCGGCGGCAGCAGCAGCACCGGCGAGCCGGGCGCCAGCCCGCGCCCCACGGCCAGCACCGCCAGCGCCACCACCAGCCACACCAGCATCAGCTGCCGAAACTTGGCTTGAAACACCAAGCCCAAGGCCGTGCTACCCGTGCGCAACAGCGCCAGCAGCAGCAGCGCAGCCGAGCCCGCCAGCAGCGGCCACGCCACGGCGGGCGGCAGCCCATCGACGCTGGCCAGGCTGGGCGTGAGGCCGCGCTCGAGGTGCATCTGGGCAAAATTGGGCAGCGCGCCTACGTAGGAAAACACGGTAGCCACCAGCGCGTGCGGCGACCCAAACCCGCACAGCAGCAGCAGGGCGCTGCGAAAAGAATTGGCCGCGAAGATGACTACTGCAAATAGCCCCAGCCCCACAAACAAGCCTAGCGGCAGGTAGCACAGCGCCGCCAGCCCAATCAGAAACCCCGCCCGAAACAGGCGGCGGTTGTCGTAGCCCTCGCGCGAGGTAGGCAGCAAAGCACTGAGCGATAAGATAATAAACGTATGCCCTATAAGCAGCGGCGACAGCGCATCGAGCTGCGTGCTGAGGCTACCCACCACCAGGTAGGTGAGCGCCGCCAGGTAGCCGCGCTCGGGGTGCACGTCGGCCCGGTTGAGCACTTTGTTGAGGCGCAGGGCCTGGAAAAGCAGAATCAGCAGCGCGCCGGCGCGGTACAGCAGCACGGGGCGGTTCCAGGCCAGCTCCAGTGCCCCGGCAGCGGCGGCGGCCAGCGGCGCGGTGCCGTCGAAGAGGTCGCGGTAGGGCCAGGCCCCAGCCCCGATGCCCTCGCCCAGCAGCAGCAACCGCAGCTCAGCTGCCGACACGGGCAGGCCCAGCCACAGCAGCGGCAGCCGCAAGGCCATCACCAGCACCAGCAGCACGAGCAATTGGGCCGGCAAAGTGCTTTTGAAAAAACGCAGCATGTAGGTAGTACTTGGTGCCGGGTGCTTAGTGCATCGGCTGACCAATCATTTGCAAAGGTCGTTTTAGCAGCTTCAACTTTGGTAGTCTGCCTACCTCGCTGTACTACCCATTGCCGCCTGATGCCGCTCACTCAGCCCCAGGCTACCCACCCTAGGCACCAAGCACTAAGCACCAAGCACCAACCAAGAGTACCTTTGTTCCTTTAATATGGAAAGCAAACGACAACAAAAAATGGCCAGCCTGCTCCAGCAGGAGCTGGCCCAGGTGCTCCAGCGCGACCTGCCGCACCTCTTTGGCGGCGGGCTGGTGCCCAGCATCAGCGCCGTGCACATCACGCCCGACCTGGCCGTGGCCCGCGTGTACCTGAGCCTGCTACTCGGCAACGACGCGGCCGAGCGCGTGGAAATTATCCGCGAGCACACCAAGGAAATCCGCCACGCGCTGGGCAAGCGCATCCGCAACCAGGCCCGCGTGGTGCCCGAGCTCCACTTTTTCCACGACGACAGCGCCGCCTACGCCGCCCACATGGACCAGGTGCTGAGCAAGCTCGACATTCCGCCCGCCCCGCCCGAAACCGGCGACGACGACGAGCCCGAAACCCCGCGCCCACGCTTGTTCAATTAGTGAGTTGGGGATGAGTGGATGAGTGGATGAGTGAATGAGTGGTTAACTCAGTAGCTCATTTGCCCATTCATATCCATCCACTCATTCACTTATCCACTCATCCACTCATCCATTACCTTGTACTACGACCCGATTAAGCGCAGCCTCGGCAACGTGTTCAACCGCTCGCCGTGGCTGCGGCGCTTATTTTATAACCTGCTCGACCTCTTGCTACTACGCACCTGGCACGTGCACCGCGAGTTGCGCCAGTGGGCCAAGGGCCGCACCCGCGAGCCGCTCGACATCCTGGATGCCGGCGCGGGCTACGGGCAGTATTCGTACTGGCTCAGCGGGCTCAGCAATCTGTGGCGCATTCTGGCCATTGATGTCAAGGAAGAGCAGGTAGCCGATTCCAACAACTTTTTCCGGGCCATCGGCCGGCCGCAGGTGCAGTTTGCGGTGCAAGACCTGGTGCTGTACCAGGAACCCAATTCCTTCGACCTGGCCTTGTCGGTCGATGTGATGGAGCACATTCTGGAAGACGTGGAGGTGTTTCGCAACATCCACGCCTCGCTGCGTGATGGTGGGATGCTGCTTATTTCGACGCCCAGCGACCAGGGCGGCTCCGACGTGCACGCCGACTCCGAAACCAGCTTTATTGAGGAGCACGTGCGCGATGGCTACAACATCCACGAGATTCAGCAGAAGCTGCGCACGGCTGGTTTTGAGCGCATTGAGGCGCGCTACAGCTACGGCGAGCCGGGCCAGATTTCGTGGCGGCTCAGCATGAAGTACCCGATTCTGATGCTCGGGCAGTCGCGGCTGTTCTTCATCCTTCTGCCTTTCTACTACCTGGTTACGTTTCCGTTCTGCCTGATTCTGAATTGGTACGATGCGCGCACTACCCACGACTCGGGCACCGGCCTGATAGTGAAAGCGTGGAAGTAAGACCGCAGATTCAAACGGATTTTTAGGATTTAACGGATACGCCTGCTGCGCAGGCTGGCTACTCGATAGTTAAATTGGGTTGGCTCTGTTTTGCTTTGTTGTAGTAGCGGTTGGGTGTGGCTGTCTGCTGGATTGAGTTTCGGGCTTTTGATTTCTTCGTTTGAGTATGTATCAGCAACTGGAAGAATGGCTAGCTGTCGACAGCTTGGTGGCGGAGCCGAGCAGCGGCTACGCTGTCGACCTGGCTGCCTATAACCCGCTCACCCACCGCATTATCGGCTGCGCCATGCGGGTGCATGTACTGCTGGGCCGGGGCTTTCCAGAGGTTATTTATCAACGGGCGCTGGCCATTGAACTGGAGCGCGAGCAGGTAGTGGCCCAGGGCGAAGTGGAAACCCCCATTTTCTTTCGGGGGCAGCAAATCGGGACCCGCCGGGTCGATTTTCTGGCCGCCGGCCCTACCGACGACCAGCCCATACTGCTGGAGCTAAAAGCCATCCCCGAACTCACCGAGGCTCATTTTGCCCAAACTATCAACTACCTCGAAGCCTACCGCCTGCACGTAGGCCTGCTCCTCAATTTTGGCACCACGTCTCTGCAATACCGCCGCTTAGTCAAAACCAGCTTCGCTACGTAAGCATCCCCAAGCGACGCTACTTTACTCCAGCAACCAAGCCACCAACCTCACGGCGCAGCCAAACGCCCCCCAACCCAAAAAGTAGCGAAGCGCAGCGTAGCCCAGAAAAAAAGCAGATAGCCAGCCCGCGCAGCGGGCGTATCCGTTAAATCCTAAAAATCCGTTTGAATCTGCGGTGAATGTACCTCTCCTGATTGCCAAGCGCTATTTTCTCTCCAAGAAAAAGCGCAACATCATCACCATCATCTCCAACATTTCGATGGTGGGCGTGGCGGTGGGCACGATGGCGCTCATCGTGGTGCTGTCGGTATTCAACGGCCTCGAAGACCTGGTGCGCTCGCTCTACGGCAAGTCGGACCCCAACCTGGCCATCACCGCCGTGCATGGCAAGTCCTTCGAAATGACACCCGCCCTGCGGGCCACGGTGCAAAACACGGCCGGCGTGGCCCTGCTCACCGAAGTCATCGAAGACAACGCCCTGCTGCAATACCACGACCGGCAGATGGTAGTGAAAATGAGGGGTTTGTCGGATAATTACTTCGGCCAAAGCCCCATCGACTCCAGCATCGTGGCCGGCGACCACCGCCTGCGCCGCGGCGACCTCGAATACGCGCTGGTGGGCGAAGGCGTGCAGCACGAGCTCAGCATCACGCTCGATAACCGGCTCGCCCCGCTCAAGCTCTTGTACCCGCGCCAGGTGCCGGGCCGCAAAACGCTGTCCATCAACCCCGACCAGGCTTTCAACGAAGAAAATATCCTGGCGGGCGGCATCTTCCACATCGAGCAAAAGCTGGACGATAGCTATTTATTTGTGCCCTTGAGCTTTGCGCAGCGCCTACTGGGCTACGGCAACCGCCGCACCGCGCTCTATGTCAAGGCAGGCGGTAACTACCAGCTCGATGACGTGAAGGACGCGCTGCGCGAAAGCCTGGGCAGCGACTTCGCGGTGCAAGACTCGGACGAGCAGCACGTTAGCTTGCTCAAAGCCATCAAGATTGAGAAGCTGTTCGTGTTCATCACGTTCGCTTTTATTCTGCTCATTGCCTCACTCAACATCTTCTTTTCGCTCTCGATGCTAGTCATCGACAAGCGCAAGGACATTGCCGTACTGCTGGCCATGGGCGCGAGCGAACAGACGGTGCGCCGCTCGTTTTTGCTGGTGGGGGCCATCGTGGCGCTGGTGGGCGCGGTGTCGGGGCTGGTGCTAGGGGTTAGCATCTGCTGGGTGCAGCAGACGTTTCACCTCGTGAGCATGGGCATGGCCACGAGCATTGTCGACTCGTACCCGGTAAAAATGCAAGCCAGTGACATTTTCTTTATCTGTCTGGCTATCATTGCTATCACATTAGCCGTTTCCATTCGCCCCGCGCTGAATGCGGGCCGTATGGACGTGAAAGAGAACTTGTAAGGCGCGGTAAGCCGGAAAATAGCCCGGCTGGCTGGGTTAAAACAGTAAGCTGAGCGGCGACGCATTGTTGGCTTTGACAGTTAACTTGCACGTTCTCGTGTTCGGCTATGACTGTTTCTACTGCGTTACCTTTTCAACTCGTTTACTCGCTGTTTGCCCATGAATACCTGGGCCACCTGTTTACGGCGCACGTCGTGCAGCTGGGGCCGCGCGGGCAGCTCACGCTCCAGCACCAGATGGTTTCTTCCAAAAACGCGGCCGAGTTTGCCGATGGCCTGGAAGACGATGATTACGAGCTGATTAAGCTCTGCGACGAATTGCAGCAGGAGGCCGTAATCAAGGAGTTCTGGCCGCGCAAAATCACGACGGCCGAGTTTTTTCTCAAAACCTACCACCCCGAAAAAGGCGACAAGCCGCTGCAGGAGGCTGTGGCCCGCTACGTGCAAACGCGGCTGGCCCGCCTGCTGGCAGGCTTGCAGGAAAAACAGGTGTTTGTGATGGGCCGCGATGGCGAGCCCACCTGGCGCGAGCTGGCGCTGGCCCCCACGCCGGCCTCCATCCTGTTTCACTTTCGGCGCAACGAGGAAAGCACGCACTACTTCCCCACGATTCAGTACCAGACTCAAAAGCTTGATTTTCAGTTTAAGAATGCCGTACTAGTGTGCCAGCAGCCGGCCTGGCTGCTGGTCGACAACGTGCTCTACCACTTTCGCCACGCCGTAGACGGGCGCAAGCTGCTGCCGTTTCTGAATAAGAAATTCATCGTAGTGCCGCGGGCAGTAGAGAAAAACTACTTCCAGAAGTTCGTGGCTCCGCTCATGGAGTCGTTCGACGTGCACGCCCGCGGCTTCGACATCCGTACCGAGCGGTATCTGGCGCGGCCGCAGCTCACGTTTTCCGACGTGCCGCCCGTGCCAGCTGGCGGCGTGCCCGTGGCTCCCGTGCGCCCGCCCGGCCCGCCCAAGCGCGGCCGCGTGCCGCAGCCCAAGCCCGTGGTAGTGCCCGGCCTGGGCACCGACGAGGCCCCGCTGTTTTTCACGCTCACCTTCCGCTACGGCGCCTACGACCTGCCCCTGACGCCGCCCCGCGCCATGAGCGTGCAGCTGGAGGAAGACGCTGATTCTTACATTTTTCGCCGCCTACTGCGCTCGGCCAAGGAAGAAAGTGACCGCGCCGACGAGCTGCGCCAGCGTGGCCTGCCCCTCGACGCCGACGGCTACGCCTCACTGCCCAAAGCTGAGGCTTTCCGCTGGCTACACGACCACGCGCCCGAGTTGGGCACGCTCGGCTTCCAGGTGCAAGGCAGCGAAACGGCCAGCCAGGACTATTTCATCGGCCCGGTGCGGGTGGAAGTTGGCATTGAGGAGCGCGGCGACTGGTTCGATGTGCGCGGCACAGTCTGGTTTGGCGAGTTTGCGGTGCCGTTTATCCGGCTGCGGCCCTACATTTTGCAGCGCCGCCGCGAGTACCGGCTGCCCAACGGGCAGGTGGCGTTTATCCCCGATGAGTGGTTTACCGACTACCTAGAGCTATTCGCGTTTGCCGAAGAAACTGAAGGCCAGCCACTGGCTTTGCGTCGCCACCACCTGTCACTAATCAATGACTTAGAGCAGGATAACCTAGCTACCGTCACGCTCACGCGGCGGCTGGAGAAGCTACGCGACTTCGCGGCCGTGGAAGACCGGCCGCTACCGGTGGGTTTCCGGGGCACGCTACGGCCCTACCAGCAGGCGGGCTATAACTGGCTGCGCTTTGTGCAAGACTACCACCTAGGTGGCTGCCTGGCCGACGACATGGGCCTAGGCAAAAGCGTGCAAACGCTGGTGATGCTGCTAGAGCGCCAGGAAAGCGGCGCCAGCCAGGGCGCGGCCTCGTTGCTGGTACTACCTACATCATTGGTTTACAACTGGATGGCTGAGGCACGCAAATTCACGCCTAGTCTGCGGCTGCTCGTGTACACGGGCACTTACCGCGATAAAAACGTAGAGCAGTTTGCCGATTACGACATCGTGCTGACCAGCTACGGTATCGTGCGGCTCGACACCGAGCTGCTGGCCAGCTACCAGTTCGACTACGTGATTCTGGATGAATCGCAGGCCATCAAAAACCCCAGCTCGACCACGGCGCAGGCCGTGCGGCAGCTGCGGGCGCGGCACCGGCTCATCCTCACCGGCACGCCGGTTGAGAACAGCACGATGGATTTGTGGTCGCAGATGACGTTTATCAACCCTGGTTTGCTGGGCACGCAGGCGTTTTTCCGCAAGGAGTTCGTGAAGCCCATCGAGAAAAATCAGGATGAGAGCCGCACCAAGAAGCTGCACGCGCTCATCAAGCCCTTTGTCCTACGCCGGCACAAAGCCCAGGTAGCCAGCGAGCTACCCGAGAAAACCGAACACCTCAGCTACTGCCCGCTGACGGAGGAGCAGGCGCAGTTTTACGAGGAAACGAAGAGCTTTTACCGCAATAAAATTCTTGAAAGCCTGGAGGGCCACGCCCCTACCCCGGCTGGCGGCACCCAGCTGCTACTGCTGCAAGGCCTCACGCGCCTGCGCCAGATAGCCAACCACCCGCGCCTCGCCGACGACAAATACGAAGGCGAATCGGGCAAGATGCGCGAGATACTGCGGATGCTGCGCAGCGTTATTGCCGAGGGGCACAAGGTACTAGTATTTAGCCAGTTTGTGCAGCACCTGGCCCTGGTGCGCGCGGGCCTCGACGAGCGCCAGCTCAGCTACGCCTACCTAGACGGCCATACCCGCGACCGTCAGGCCGAGGTAGAACGCTTTCAGCATGATAAGAACCTTAAAATATTCCTTATCAGCCTCAAAGCGGGCGGCGTGGGCCTCAACCTCACGGCGGCCGACTACGTGTTCATCCTCGACCCCTGGTGGAACCCGGCGGTGGAAGCCCAGGCCATCGACCGCGCCCACCGCATTGGGCAGCAGCGGCCGGTGTTCGTGTACAAGTTCATCAGCCAGAATACGGTAGAGGAAAAGATTCTAGCCCTGCAACGCCGCAAGCTGCAACTGGTGAGCGACTTGATAACAACCGATGAGGCCGTGATAAAATCGCTGACGCGGGAGGATATCGAAGAATTATTAGGATAACTTTAGCCATGCTTACTTCCATCCGCATTCAAAACTTCCGCAGCATCCGCGACGCACAGGTGAAGCTGGGGCAGGTGAACCTGTTTATTGGGCCGAATAATTCGGGGAAGTCAAATTTCTTGAAGGGTATTGAGTTATTTTCGGAATCTATCTTCACTTTACCCAAAAGAAAAGAAATAACTCTACAACATTTTAGCAAAATATTTACCAGAGGGGCAAAGCGTAGCAATCCATTCGCTGCAATAGAATTTGATGTAATTTTTAGCGATATACAATACGGAAATTATGCTAAATTTAAGCATATAGTACAGACGCCTACGTCAGAAACAAAAGACGCTTCTCTTGTTGAGTCTCTCGAAATATCGGAAAGCGATGAAGCCATTTATAACGGACACGAATTTTCGGGTGAAGCAGCATATAAAGCTGGCGCTGTGATATTAAAGGATTTTTTATCAGGCAGCAAAGTATATAGACCTGACCCAGGGAAATTTATCCATAGCGAGAGCATTGAATCTGACGATTATTTAAATTCAGATTGCTCTAATCTTGTTTCTTTCTTATTTAACCTAGGACAGAATCATAAAAAGAAATTTCAGCAATTAGAAACAGATTTAAAAACCTGTGTTGGCAATATTGATAGCCTTTCTACACCAGCTGAGCCAGGGTCTAGAGGAAGAATAAAGCTTAAATTCTTTGACCAGAACGGTTACGATTTTTGGGCTGAAGAAGTATCTGAAGGAGTACTTTACTTTTTAGCACTATTATGTATTATTCATCAACCACATCCACCAAAAATTCTTTTATTAGAAGAACCTGAAAAAGGTATCCATCCGCGGCGCATTAAAGAAGTAATGGATTTCATTTTTGAACTAGCGCGTTTGCGCGACATTCAAATTATTATTACTTCCCATAGTCCCTACGTAGTTGACCATTTCGCTGATATGCCCGAGTGCATTTCAGTTTTTGACCGGGAGAATAGTGAAACAGTAATTCACAATGCTGCTGACCTCATCGAAAAAACTAATGAGGAATATGCTGCACAAGGATTACCGCCTACTAGCTACAAAGATTCGCTAGGTGAATATTGGTTATCCGGATTTTTGGGAGGCGTGCCGCTATGACATTGACCTATGGCTTCTTTGGGGAAGATGAAGGACAAGGACGATTTTTGGAGCAATATCTTTTGAAAATAGCCGCACTGTATCCGGTGGAGTTTCAAGCTCACGCTTGGTACAGTAAGAAGTTTAAAGGCCTCAATAATAAGGGGGTTGATAAGGGATTCCGCGAAGCTTGGCTAGCTGGTTTTGGCCAGGCTCAATACCGGCTGGACTGCTTATTTGTCGGCCGCGATTTAGATGCTGCTACCTCCTCAATTCGAGCCGAGCGCTTGAAGTGGTTTGCAGACCAAATTGCTGGCATTGACCGCAGTGATTGGAAAGCAAGCACAATATTTATACTACCCATGCAGTGCATAGAGCATTGGCTGCTAGCCTTGCAGCGCCATGCTGATGGGAAACTTGCCAAAGATTGCCGAGGTCTAGAATCTATTGTGAATGAATCCGTAAAGCGGGAGGTGTATGAGGAGCATTCTCGCTTACCTGCCGAGCAAACCAAGGATGAGCTAGTAGCTGAGCTAGCGGCAGGCTTAGATATAGCTTGGCTGGCCGATGTATCTGAGAGCTTCCGATTGTTTCATCAAGACGTAAGCAATTATCTATCTGCTCGCTTACCTATTTAGCCCGCCGTATCTATATAGCTGACGCGAGAGGCTATATAGATAAGGTAAGCGAAAATAAGAAGGCAGGCCTTTAGGGCGTTAGGAAGCGGAATGGCCCGTTTTCTAACGCCCGTTTTTTTGGCGCGTATGTTGTAAATCCGTCGCTTGTCGTTACTTGCGGCTTCAACGGTAGTTGTTACTGCCAAGTAGCTGGTTTTACCTATGCACACTGCACTTACGAAAGCACTACTGATGGGCGCGCTCGGCGGCGTCTTACTTAGTAGCTGCGGGGAAGTTGACGATACAAAAACAACGGCTGAGACTGCGACCGCCCCAGCCAAGCCAGCGGCAGCTACTACCAAGCCCGACGCCGCGGCTCCCATCCAAGCCAATATCTTTCTGGAATTATCGGGCGGCATGCGCGGCTTCATGCCAGCCAATACCACGGCCACCGAGCCCACCGCGTTTCAGCAACGCGTGAGCTTGCTGGCCTCGCGCACCAACAGCAGCCCAGCCGTGGCCGACACCAAGTTTTGGCTGTCGCTGAACAAGGCGCCCCAGGCCAGCACCTACGCGCACTTTCGGGAAGTGGTGCAGGGCGACACCCACGAGGCCGCCCTAGGTACCGAGCTACCCACGATGCTTGAGAATATCCTGGCCCTGCCTCAGGGGGCCGATAAGGTTAACGTGATTATTTCCGATTTTATCTACGGCCCCAAAAATCAGGCAACCAGTGCGTTGATGAACGTCAACATCACCGACGCCTTAGCGCCCGTTACCAAGAAAGGGCTAGCCGTAGCCGTACTTGGCGAAACGTCGAAATTTTACGGCACCTACCACCCGGCCGTGAAAACACCGCTCAAGCAGCGGCCGCTGAAGGGCGAGACCCTCCCCTACTATATCTGGGTAATTGGGCCGCCCGCCGCCGTGGCGCGCTACGTGAATGAGGTGCTACCGGCCGCCTCGGCCGCTACGCAGCAAGCGTACTTTGGGCTGACCTTCCCTAGGGTGCCCTACGCGGCGGTGCTGACGCAGGTGCCAGCTGGCAGCCCGCTAGCGCCGGGCGGCGATGGGTCGATTTCCTACGGCGGAGCCGGCGTAAGTACGAATCTGGAGGTTGACGACGTTAAGAAAGGTGTGGAGTTTACCGTGGCCCTCGACCTGCGCCAACTGCCCGCCGCCTGGCGAGAGCCCGCCTTCTTGGCCCAGCACTTGCAAGCCCAGGTGCCTAACGGCCGCGTGCAGCTGTTGCCTACTTCCATCAAATCGACTACCGGCGTGCCCGAACTGCAAGCCTACACCCACACCTTACGCCTGCGCCTCAGCGACTTCCCCAAGGCGGGCGGCCAGCTTAGCCTGACGCTGCCTGCACCCGGTATGCCGGCCTGGGTAGCCCAGCGCAGCACCGAAAACGACAACCAGCCCACCGCCGCGCCGCATACCTACCGCCTCACCGAAATTATGAACGGCGTACGTGGGGCCTTTCCGCAGGCCCTGCCGCCCGTCTTTACCACCACCTTTGCCCTCGCTCAATAAAACGCCTTTTCCGCTATGCAACAATTCTTTAATAGCCTGTACACAAACGGTATTGGGCTCTTTTACGACCGTAAATCGCCGCTGTACGGGCTGTATAAGGCCGAGATTTTTAACACCACTGGCTTCTACACCCTGCTTACGGCGCTGGCGCTGGTATTTGTATTTTACTACATCTTCAACCACGCCCTCCCGGCTCTTACGCACCTAGGTATGTACAAGCCTGTGCACTGGCTGTTGGTGCTGCTGCTGGTAGCGGGCCTAGGCGCCCTGCTAGCCTACCAGGTAAGCATGGGTGCAGGCGCAGTGCGCGACCCCTATATGCGCTACTTCATCATTACCAACACCTTGGTAGCGCCGCTGTGGTTCGTACTATTCTCGGTGGCCTTGAAGTGGGGCTCAAATCACGCCCGCCGCACGCCGTTTTAGTTAATTATCAATTCTGTCATGCTGAGCGCAGCGAAGCGGAGTCGAAGCATCTCTACCGCACCGTTGAACGGTTTGGACGAAGCGATAGAGATGCTTCGGCAAGCTCAGCATAACAGACGTTCTCATACTTCCTTTTCCTCTGTAAATGGCTCGTCTATTCATATTTGCCGTGGGCGGCACCGGGGCGCGAGTGCTACGCTCGCTCACCATGCTGCTGGCCGCCGGCATGCGCCTGCCCGACTGCGACCAAGTAATCCCCGTCCTGGTAGACCCCGACACGCAAAACGGCGACGTAACCCGCACCGTGGACCTACTCAAGCGCTACAAGCGCATCCACGACGCGCTGTACCAGGATGGCCAGCACGCCAAAAACGAAGGCTTTTTTGGCCAAGATTTGACTACGCTGGCCCAGCTCAATACCTCCGGCGTGGAGGGGCTACGCGACTCGTTCGTGTACGATTTTGGCGGCATCAATCAGTCGTTCAAAGACTTCATGCACTACAACGAGGCCAGCGTGGAGACGCGGGGCCTGCTCGATTTGCTCTTCACCCCCGATAGCCTCAATGCCAGCCTCGACCTGGGTTTCCGCGGCTCGCCTAATGTGGGCTCGGTGGTGCTCAACTCGCTGGTGCAGGCCAAGGAAATGCGCTACCTCGCCCAAAGTCTGAATTCCGACGACCGGGTGTTTTTCATCAGCAGCATCTTCGGGGGCACGGGCGCGGCGGGCTTCCCGCTGCTAGTCAAGAACCTGCGCGACCCCGGCGTAGACCTGCCGCAGCCCTCGGTGCGGGCCGCCGTGCCGGCCGGCGCGCTGGTGCTGCTGCCCTACTTTAAGCTGCAACAGCCTTCGGCCGAGGAAAAGCAGAACGGTCAGGATTTTATTGATTCCAACACCTTCATTACCAAGACAAAGACGGCACTCAGCTACTACGCCGAGCACCTGGAAGGCATCGAGGCCATGTACTACCTAGGTGACCAGGCCGGCCAGCCGCTGCCCAACAACCCCGGCCGCGCCGAGCAGCGCAACCAAGCGCATCTCATGGAGGTGCTAGGCGCGCTCGCCATCCAGCACTTCGTAGGGCAGCCCACCAGCCAGCTTGACCGCGGCAACCCGGCCTACCACGAGTTTGGCCTGAAAAGCGACGCCCCCACAGTGGACTTTGGACAGCTCTCGCCGGCCCAGCGCCGCGAGGTGGCCCGGCCGATGATACAATTTCACTACTTCGCCCGGTATTTCCGACAGCACTTGCTGGAAGAAAAAAGCGCTCCGCTCTACAAGGGCGGCAAGCTGGGCCAGCACCTGCCCGCCAGCACCGGCCCGCTGGCCGACCTCACCGATTTCTTCACCGAGTACGAAAGCTGGCTGCGCGAGCTCGGCGTGAACGAGCGCCGCTTCGCCGCCCTGCACCCCGACGAAACGGACTTCAACAAGATGGTGGCGGATAAGATTATCAGCACCGGATTCTTCAATAAAGGCCTGACCGACGACGTATTACGTGCTGAGCTGAACGACGCGGTGGGCAAGACCAACCTCGACAACCCCGACGCGGCGCGGGCGCTGCGCTGGCTGGTAGAGGCCTTTAATACGGCTACCGCGAAGGTGGTCGAGAACAAATTGCAGTACTCGTAAGAAGGCAGTTGCGCGGACTTTGCAGTCCGCGAGCGAGCACCGCGAGCAATTTGCGCGAAGATTCTCGCAGGTGCTGATACTCGCTTCGCTCATACACGGACTACAAAGTCCGCGCAACAACAGCCCCGAAACTCATTAAAAAACAGCTACTAGCCACCGGCTAACAGCTCAAACTATACATGGCTAAAATCCTTCGCCTGCACCGCACGGGCTCCAGCACCCACGAGGGCTGGGGCCGCACCGGCAAAATCGGTAAAAATGAAATCGAAGGCCCCAGCGGTATCCTCGACCCCGAGGGCGGCCGGGCCGAGCGCGTGGCGGTGGCCATCCCGTCGCCCTTTGCGCGCATGCACCTGGTCGAAACCGCCCTGGCCTACGTGAGCGCCAACCCCGGCCAGACCGACTCGGTGCACCACCGGCTGGTGGGGCAGTTTTGGGACTTGTGGGAGCTAGTGTTCAACTATTACCAGAGGCGGCAGGCCAACCAGCGCCTCAGCGTGCGCACCTGGAACAAGGCCAACGAGCTAGCCCGCCTGCAAGCCAACCCGCAGACCAAGCCGCTGGCCCAGGCGCTGTCATTATACCTAAATGACAAGCGCTTTGCTAACATCACCGACCTGAACCTACTGTACTTCCCCGGCGCGACACCGCAGGAAGCACCGCAGCTACTAGGTGGCACATCGCCGCTCACGGTGTTCTTTCCGGCGCCAGCGGTGCGAGCGCTGCCGGTGCAGCGGCCCGAGGGCGGCGGCCACTACTTCGATGGCCGCTACGTGGCCCTAGGGCAGCGCGAGCAGGCGTTTCAAGACTACATCTACCAGCAGTTTGTGGCCGACCCGGCGCTGAGCCGGCTGACCCCGGCCGTGCGCAATGCGCTCGACCCGAACATCTTGAACAAGTGGGGCCTGGATGGCAACGCCCAGCTGGCCGACTACCCCTACCTCGCCGACCAGGCCGGCAACCCGGTGGCCGTGGCGGGCGTGGCCGTGCGCGTGCGCCCCGACGAGGGCGTGATTCGCAACTCCGACTTCACCATTCGGCCCGACCGGGTGCCGGTGCCGGGCTGGCCCCTGCCGAGCCCGCTGCCGCTGGTGCTGCGCCCCGGCCTGCAAGCGCCGGGCAAGTTTTACTACAACAACTCGCTGCTCGGCGACAGCGGCAACAAGGTGCCCGCCAGCGACGCCCGCGCCCTGCCCGACCGCACACTGCCGGGCCCTGACCTGGCCTACCCCTACCTCACCCTCAACGACTTACTCGAAGAAACGCTGCTCACCGTGCCCTACGAGGTCGATAGCAGCCGCTTCCTCACCGGCCAGCTCAAAACCGCGCCCGGCTACCGGCCCACCTGCTGGCCGCTGCTGCCCATCAAGCCGCTGTATTTCGACTACTTCACGCCCCAGGAGCTGGCCACCCAGCTCACGATGGAGCTCGACCCGGCCTGCGTGCGGGTGCGCCTGCGCATCCCGGTGGCGGGCGGCTTCACCGTTGATTATGAGCGCGCTTACTACCCCAACCCACGCACCGAGGGCCTAGGCCGCCTGCTGGTGACCAACGTGGGCTTGTCGGTTTTTCCCTTCGTAAAAATCGCCGATGCGCCGCAGCTCAACGACTTCTACAAGGTGATGCTGGTCGATGCTAACAATATCGACCCCAGCCTGGTACACAAGCCGGTGGAGCTGCAATTTGGGGTGCAGGGCCGGCTGCTGTCACCCACCGGCACCGAGCAAAGCGCCACCGCCTACCCCCGCACCCGCAAGAGCAGCACCGACGAGGGCAGCACGTACTACGAAATCAAGGGCACGCCCTTCGACTATGTGGTGGTGACCAACCCCGCGCCGGCCGCCGGGCAGGCGCTGGTGGTGCCCAAGTGGCGCGAGGTGCGCCAGGGCACCAAGGAGTTCCGCTTTGCCATCGACTTTGGCACCACCAACACCCACGTGGCCTACCACGACGGGCCCAGCCAGCCGCCGCAGCCCTTCAATTTCGGGCCGGAGGATACGGCCGTGGCCTTGCTCAAGAAATCATCGGAAGAGACTGACTACCAGGCCTACGAGCAGCTGTACCGGGGCATCGAGGAAGACCCGGCGCACGGTATTCAACTGCGGCGCTGGCAGCGCTACCAGCAGCGCGAGTTCGTGCCCTCGTTTGTGGGCGCGGGCGGGTCGCCGTACCAGTTCCCAATTCGCACGGCTACCAGCGAGGCCGCCAGCTTCTCCATCGAGCCGCCGCGCCTACTGGCCAACGTCAACGTGGGCTTCGGCATCAACACCGAGGAAGAAACCAACGACTCCTACCACACCAACCTGAAGTGGGGCGAAACCGGCGAGGCCGCCCGCCACCGCGTGCGGATGTTCTTCCGCGAGATGTTGCTGTTGTTCAAATACAAAGCCGCGCTGCATGGCGGCAACGTGTCGGCCACGCAGGTGGTTTGGTTTGCGCCGCTCAGCTTCTCGGCCTTCAGCCGCGACCTGTACCAGCGCGAGTGGGACACGCTTTTCAAAGAGATTTTCCACACCCAACGCGGCACTACCTACCTGCCTGAGTCGTCGGCCCCGTATTTTTTCCTGACCCGGCGCGGCCTCGTGACGCCCGGCCCCGGCGAGAATGCGGCCTTCATCGACATCGGCGGCGGCACGTCGGATGTGCTCTTTTACTCCGACCAGCAGGCCAATCCCAGCGGCCCGCGCAAGCACCACCCAGCGTTCAGCACCTCGTTCCGCTTTGCGGGCAACGAGCTGTGGGGCGACGGCGCGGCCGACGTGCGCGGCACCAAAGACAACGGGCTGGTGCGCTTCGGGCTGGACAGCATTCGGGCGCATCCGCTGCCGCATACCAAGGCCGCCGAGCTGGCCGTGAAGTGCCTGGCCGTGGTCGAAGCCAACCCGGCTTTCGGCTCGGAAGAAGTTGCCAGCCTGCTCTTTAACTACGAGCGCGAGTTCCAGTTTGGCGAGCGGCTGCTGATGGCGCAGCACCTGCGCGTGCTGTTCTACCTGCACTTCGGGGCCATCGTGTACCACCTAGGTCAGGTGACGGCCCTGCGCGGGCTCACGGCGCCGCGCTACCTGTGCTTCACGGGCCGCGGCAGTTTGTACCTGCGCTTGCTGTGCCCCAGCAACTTGCGTCCGCTAGAGCAGGTTGCCAGCCTCATTCTGAGCAAAGTAATGGGTACGCCCGCGCCAGCCAATTTCAAAATTGTGCTGGCCGACGACCCCAAGCAAACCACCGCCAACGGCGGCGTACTGGCCACCGGCGTCGATGCCGAAAGCACCGCCGAGGTGCCGCCCATCGTGCAGCCCGTGGGCACCGGCACCGAAGACGCCACCGAGAACCGCCCGCTCTACCCCAGCGACATCACGGAGGAAGTCAAAAATGCCGTTATCGCCAACGTCGAGAAGTGCCTCACGCTGCTGCTCACCGACTCCGACCTGGTAGCCGCCATGCACAACCTGGGCATCAAAAACCCGCCCGGCCTGGTGCTACGCGAGCTGACGGGCGCCCTGGCCGACTCGTTCAACCTAGGCCGTCAGCGCTACGCTAACACGCTGCCCGCCGGCGAGCCCATCCCCGAAACGCTGTTCTTCCTGCCGCTCAAGCACGCGCTGTATGTGCTGTCGCAGGTGCTGCATGGCTCCGCTCACTAAGCTCGCACCATGCACATTCACCGCATTTTAAGCTTGACCATCTTGCTGGGCGTAAGCCGGGTGGGGCTGGGGCAAACCGCTCCGGCCCCCACCCGCGAGGACAGCGTGAAGGGCCAGATTTGGACGGCCACCGCCCGGCGCGTGTGGGCCGATGAAAAGGCCACGCCGCCCGCCACCAAATGGGCCACGGGCACCGATTTCAGCAAATGGGTGCTCACCCAGCTCAACGACAAAGCCGAGCTAGGGTCGCTCTGGAAAGCTGTACTCGCCCGCGTCGGAAAAGGCCAGCCAGCCACGCCTACGCAAGTGGTCCAGGCCATTATAGCCGAGGTCAGCCAACGCAAGACCAGCAAGACCGGCGCGTTAGCGAAAGTTAATCTGCAATCCTTGCAGGTTGACCTAGAGCCCTTCGTACCCGCGGGCAGCACTACCTCGGCGGTGGTAGCCGCCGCTGACTCAACCTCGCCAGCGGCAGCCCAGCCCGCAAGTGCCTCTCAAACGGTGGCCGAAGATGAAAACCCGGCTCCGGAAGGGCAACTGCCCGCCACCCCAAGCTACACCGAACAGCCGCTAGAGCCGCGCTATTTCGGGATGCCGCCGGGGCTAGCCGGGGCGGTGCTGGCCCTGCTAGGTGCGGCGCTGGGCTTTGGCGTTGCCTCCAGCCGCTCGAAGGGCAAACGGCGTCATCACCGGCAACACGCGGCCCCGCTGGCGCCAGTCGAAACCGAAACTTCTTCTGATATGAATCCTGTGGAATTTCGCAAGCTCCAAAACCAAAATCAGCAGCTTCGCAAAGAGCTTCAGCAGCTTAAGCAGCAGTTGGCTGACTTGCAGAAGCAGTTCGTAGGCGCTCCCACCACGCCTGCCGCTCCGGCACCAGCGGCAGCAGCGCATATTTCAGCTACGTCGCTAGCGGCCGCGGCGGCGGCCGCACAGGCAGCCGAAATGCAAGCCCCCGCAGCTCCAACGCCTCCGGCTGCCGCAGTGTCGCCAGCCGCCGAAGAGCTGTCGATAGAGGAAATGGTTGGTGCCGCGCCCGCTGCCCCGCAGCCGGCTGCCACGCGCTACGGCCCGGTGCAGGAATCAGCCTTTTTGGAAGAGCGCAAAATCGTGGATACGCCCCTCCCCCAGCTGGCCCTGATGCTGACCGTGAACCCGCGCACCCCCAACCAGGCCGCATTTACCCTCAACCCCAACGTGGACCAGGCCCGCCTCATCGGCGACGGGCTGACGCGGCTGCAAAAGTTTTTCGACTACGACCCGCCCCTAGGTGGCCGCATTACGCTGGTAACGGCGGCGGCCCCCGGCCAGCTTCAGCGCCACGCCGATGGCTGGCAGGTGGTGCAGCGCGCCCGGCTGAACATCAGCTAGCTTATACGTTTTAGTAGAGACGCAATACGTTGTGTCTTGCGTCTGGACACGTAACCTAACGCAAGACGCAAAATATTGCGTCTCTACGTCGTTCAAGCGTATTCACTCGCAAGCAGCGCTAAACGAAGCCGTTTCAAACGGGTTATCCTAACCGAATTATGCTTTTACAACTACTCGAAGTCGTCCTGATTCTGGGGCTTATTGCCTGGCAAGTATTCGTTTTCCTGACGAATCGCCGCCTCATTGCGCGGGTGCAGGCCATGTACCCCGAGGTGGCCCAGCTCGGCGTGCAGGCCGTGGATGCCAACGCCGAGCTGCGCTACACCGACAGCTACGTGCCCCAGGAGTACGACGCCCTCACCGTGAACCGGCCCAGCCCCGAGTTTGCCCAAATCATTACGGACACCAATGACTACCTGCGGGCCAACAAGGGCGCGGCGGCCGACTTCAACACGTTGCGCGACATCTCGGAGCGCGAGGCCGCGCTACTCGACCAAGAGATTGAGGCGCAGATTTCGACGCCGCTCTACCTCGGGCTGCTCGGCACGTTCCTAGGTGCCATTTTGGGCTTGATAGCGTTGGTTAACCCATTTGGGGGTGAGGCAGCAGCGGGCGAATCGTCGTTCAACAACGCCGATGTGACGCACTTCTTGGGCGGTATTCTCATCGCCATGAGCGGCAGCTTTATTGGTCTGGCCCTGACCCTAGGTGGCAACCAGCTGCTAAAATCGGCCCGCGCCCAACGCGACCGCTACAAAAACGGCTATTATAACTTCTTGCAAAAGGCACTGCTGCCCCGGCTCAACTCGGACATGCAGGCCAGCATGAGTAATTTGAAGGCCGTGCTGGACACGTTTAACCAAGACTTTTTCTCGAAGATTCAGGCCGACTTTTTCTCTAAAATTGCGGAGTTTACGCCGCTCATCAGCCGCATCACGGAGAATATCAGCATTCAGAAGAACTTCCTCGAAAAGCTGCAACAGATAGGCTACACCGAATTAGCGAACGCCACCATCAAGGTATTTGACCGCGTAGATGAGAGCGCGGCGTCGTTCGAGAAGTTCCTCGGGTACCAGCAGAGCCTGAACGTGGCCGTGAGCAAGGGCGCCGACACGGCCATCACCATCACGAGCCTGCTCGACCGCCTCGGCAGCCTAGAGGCAGCCCTGAAGCAGGTGCCCGGCTACCTGGAGCAGCACGATGCCCGCATTCGGGAGCAGGCGCAGTTTTATGGTGAGCACCAGGCGCTGCTCTCGCAGATTAGCCAGGGCGTGACCCAGGCGCTGAGCGAGGACGCCCACAAGATGAATGAGGTACTGGAGAAACGCCGCGAAGAGTTTGTGGCGCAGGCGCAATCGGCCCACGTGCAATGGGATGCCTACTTCCGGCAGCTCAACAAGGACAACGTGTACCAGAAGATAATCGAGTACCTGAATCCGTTTCAGCAGCTGCCCGCGCAGCAGCAGGCCCTCAATCAGTTGCAGGAGGCGCAGGCCCGCCGCAGCGCCGAGGCGCTAGCTGGCTTGCAGCTGCGCCTAGAGCGCGATGAGCAGGTGCAGCGCGAGCTCCTGCGCCAGCTCGACCGCACCAACGCGGTGCTAGAGCAGCTCACCGAGCCCAACTGGTTTCAGCGCACCGTTTTGGGTAAAAAAGGCCGCCCCGTTCGCTAGCCATGAAGCAAAGCAAAGACTTTTTCTGGCCCAGCTACGTCGATTTGATGACGGCCTTGTTTCTGACCATGCTAGTTCTGTTTGTGCTGAGCTACAAGCTATTTCAGGACAAGCAGCAAGGCCTGGTGCGCGCCAACGCACAGCTGAAAGTGCAGCTCCGGGAGAAAAAGAAAATCGACGAGATAAAGCAGGCCTTGAAGCGGCTGGAGAACCCGAAATACTTTATTTACAATAAGGACTTCAAGCGCTACGAGCTGAGCTTCGACGTCATTTTCGACCCGAGCAGCCCGGTGCTAAAAGAAGCGTATAAGCCGAAGCTCATCCAAGCCGGCCGATTTTTAGTTAGTCAATTGAGCTCGCTCAATGAGCAGGATAACATTCAATACCTGGTAGTTATCGAAGGGCGCACCGCCCGCTACGCCACCCGCCAGGCTGATGGCACCTACTCCTACAACTCACCGCAGAACTACGACGGGGCCGCCACGCGCCAACTCAGTTACCTGCGAGCGCTGGCCGTGTACCAGCTGTGGCGCGAGGCAGGCATCGTCTTCCCCGCGCCGCGCTACGAGGTGGTGCCGGCCGGCAGCGGCTTTGGTGGCGTGAACCGCTACCGCGACGCGCAAGAAGAACTGAATAAGCGCTTTATCATCCAAATTCAGCCCAAAATCGGCTCGCTCGATGCGGCCGCCGTACCCGCCCGCTAGCCCGGCCGTATAGCGGGCTATGCATCTCGTTCTCCGTTTCTCGGTGGCCCAGCCGCCGGCTGTGGTTATCGCCGGCTTCACCCAAGAGCTTTTCGTGGCCCTGGCCCCGCCGTTCCCGAAGTTTCACCTCATCCGCTACGACGGCAATCGCCCCGGCGATACGGTGATTATCGAGCTGCAAGTCGGCCTCAAGCGCTGGCGCTGGACCTCGCTCATCACCAACAACGGCGTGCTCCCCGATGGCACGCACTACTTTGTGGATGAGGGTCAAACGCTGCCCGCGCCGCTGCGGCAGTGGCGGCACCGCCACCTGCTACAACCTGCGCTGGGCGGCGGCACTGTCATCGTAGAAGATATTTATTTCAGCACCGGCCGCCGCTGGCTCGACTGGCTGATTCGGCCCGCTATGTGGGCGCAGTTCAAGCTGCGCGGGCCGGTGTATCGGCGTTTTTTTGGTGCTTAGCTGCTAGTGCTTGGTGTTTAGATATGGGGCGGCAGAAAGGTGCGACCTTTGTATTCAAATACCAAGTACCGATAACTAAGCACCAAGCACTACCACATGCCCGCCACCATCGTCCTCAAAAACGGAAAAGACCACTCCCTGCGCCGCCGTCACCCTTGGGTATTTTCGGGGGCCATTGCCCGCGTGCAGGGTGAGCCCACGGAGGGCGAAGCCGTGCGCGTCGAAACCCAAGCGGGCGAATTGCTAGGCGTGGGCCACTACTCGGGCGGCGGCTCCATCGCGGTGCGGATGCTTGATTTTGGGGCGTCGGCTGAGCTACCTACCCCCGATTTTTGGGTAAAAAAGCTTGCCAACGCTTACGCCCTGCGCCAGCGCCTGGGGCTGGTTGAGCCCAAGCACCAAGCACCCGGCACTAAGCACCAAACCAACGTTTTCCGGCTGGTGCACGCCGAGGGCGACGGCCTACCCGGCCTCATCATCGACGTGTATGGCGACGTGGCCGTGGTACAGGCGCACAGCGTGGGCATGTACCGCGCCCGTCCCGAAATAGCTAGTGCCCTGCAAGTTATATTCGGCGACAAGTTGCGCGCCATCTACGATAAAAGCTCGGAAACTGTGCCCGGCAACGCCGTGGGCGACGCCAAAAACGGCTACCTCTTCGGCGAAAGCACCGGCGCCGAACACATTGTGAGCGAAAACGGCCACCAGTTTGCCGTGGATTGGGAAACGGGCCAGAAAACCGGCTTCTTCATCGACCAGCGCGACAACCGCGCCCTGCTGGCTCGCTACGCGCCCGGCCGCCGCGTGCTCAATACCTTCTGCTACACCGGCGGCTTCTCAGTATATGCCCTGGAGGCCGGGGCCGAACTGGTGCATTCCGTCGATAGCAGCAAAAAAGCCATCGCCCTCACCGAGCGCAATGCCGAGCTATCGAACCACGCCGAGCGCCACGCCGCCTACCCCGAAGACGTACTCAGCTTCCTCAAAAGCCACTCGGCCGAGTACGACCTGCTGGTGCTCGACCCGCCCGCCTTTGCCAAGCACATGGGCGCCCGCCACGCCGCCCTCATGGGCTACAAGCGCCTCAATGCCTCAGGCATCGCGCATCTGGCGCCGGGTGGGTTGCTTTTCACTTTCTCGTGCTCGCAAGTCGTTAGCCCCGAGCTATTTGAAGGTGCAGTACTGGCCGCTGCCATCGAGGCTGGGCGGCCGGCGCGCATTCTGCACCGCCTCACCCAGCCCGCCGACCACCCAGTGAGCTTGTTTCACCCCGAGGGCGCGTATTTGAAGGGCCTAGTGCTGGCGGTGGAATAAGCACCGAACTTTAGCAGCCTCTTCTTCGGTACTACTAGCGTGTTTACTAAAAAGCAGAAATCTCCGCCCTCTCGCCAACCGGTCGCCGTTATTGGCGCGGGGGTAGCGGGGCTGGCTGCCGCGGCGCGGCTGGCGGTGGCGGGGCACCCAGTCACGGTATTTGAGGCTAGTAGCTCGTTTGGGGGCAAGATGCACCAGTTTGAGCTGCCGGGTGGCTACCGCTTCGACGCGGGGCCGTCGCTGTTCACGCTGCCGCAGCTCGTGGATGATGTTTTTCGGCTGGCCCATCGCGAGCCGGCCGACTACTTCCGCTACGAGCGGCTCGACCCGATTACGAATTACTTTTTTGCCGATGGCACGCGCCTCACAGCCTGGGCCGACAGCCAAAAGTTTGCCGCCGAGGTCGAGCAAAAGCTGGGCACCCCGGCGGCGGCGGTTACGCAGTTCCTAGGTCGCAGCGGCCGGGCTTACGACGCCACGGCGGGCACGTTTCTGCACAAGTCGCTGCATAAGGCGGGCACTTATTTCAGCCCCGAAACACTGAAGGCCGTGGCCGCACTGCCCTCGCTGGGCCTCACCGGCACCATGCACGCGCGCCACGAAAAGGCATTTGCGGGCGACCCGCGGCTCGTGCAGCTATTTGACCGCTATGCTACTTATAATGGCTCAGACCCCTACCAAGCGCCGGCCACGCTTTCGCTCATTCCGCACCTGGAGCACGGCATTGGGGCGTTTTACCCGGAAGGTGGTATCTATGCCATCGCCCAAAGCTTGCATCGCCTAGGTGAGGAGTTTGGCGTGAAGTTTCGCTTTAACGAACCAGTACGCGAGATTCTGACGGCCGGCGACCTCGTTACGGGCGTGCGCACCGACCAGGATATTTATGATTTTGGGCTGGTGGTGAGCAACATGGACGTGGTGCCCACTTACCGCAAGCTGCTGCCGCAGCAGCCCGCCCCCGAGCGCACCCTAGGGCAGCCGCGCTCGTCGTCGGCGCTGATTTTCTACTGGGGCGTGGCCCGCGAGTTTGCCGAGCTGGATTTGCACAACATCTTCTTTTCGGCCGACTACAAGCGCGAGTTCGACGCCATTTTCCAGGAGAAAACCGTGGCCGACGATGTGACGGTGTACGTCAACATCACGAGCAAGAAAACACCCACCGACGCCCCCGCCGGCCACGAAAACTGGTTTGTGATGGTGAACGTGCCCCACGACGAAGGCCAGGACTGGGCTACTCTCACGGCCCACACCCGCCGCGTAGTGCTGGCCAAGCTCAGCCGCATGCTGGGCGCTGACCTAGAGCCGCTTATCGCGGCCGAAAAAGTGTGGACGCCACCCGGCATCGCGGCCGACACGTCCTCGTTTGGGGGCGCGCTTTACGGCAGCTCTAGCAACAATGCGCTGGCAGCTTTTTTGCGGCACCCCAACTTTTCAAGCCGACTTCACGGACTGTACTTTTGTGGCGGCTCGGTGCACCCGGGCGGCGGCATTCCGTTATGTTTACTTTCGGCTAAAATAGTCGCCGACTTAATTAGTTAAGAGTTGAGAGTTAAGAGTTAAGAGTTAGCCAAATAGCCAACTCCTAATTCTTAACTCTCAACTCTTAACTCCTACCTATGGAGTTTTCGAATTCATCGACGCCCTCGGCCGCGCCTGCTTCGCGGCTGCGCGTGGCGCAAGGGCTGATTTTGCTGTTTCACCTCACGGGCTTCGTGGGGCTGGCTTTTGCCCAGGATAAGGCGTTTTACCTCAAATACACGCCCCTGACGCTGCTGCTCACGGCAGGGCTGCTGGGGGTGTTTCAGCCCGAGCGCAACTGGTCGTTCTGGCTGTTTGTGATGCAGACCTTCCTGCTTGGGTTCACGGCCGAGTTTGTGGGCGTCCACACCGGGGCGCTTTTTGGCAGCTATACCTACGGCGCCACCCTAGGGCCCAAGTACGTGGAGGTACCGTGGCTCATTGGCCTCAACTGGGTGATTGTCACGTACTGCGCAGGCGTGCTCACGACCTACTTGCCCCTGCCCATGCTGTTTCGGGTGCTGGTGGGCGCGGCCCTCATGGTGGGCTTCGATTTGTGCCTCGAGCCCGTGGCCAGCCGCTACGACTTCTGGCACTGGACCGGCAACGTGATTCCGCTACGCAATTTCCGCGACTGGTTTCTGTTGTCGTTGGTGTTGCAGCTGCTGTTTCAGCGCAGCTCCTTCATCAAGCGCAACCCCTTGGTGCCGCTAGTTTACCTAGTGCAGCTGCTCTTCTTTTTCGTGCTCGGCTTGCTGGCGGGCAAGTAGCCGGCCGGGCGCAACCTTACCCGGAATTATGCCGTTCGGACAGCACTGGCCCTGCTGCGCCAGGCTTCCACATGTCTACCCTTCCCCCTTTTGCGGCTACGGCCTTCTCGGCGAGCATGGCCGTATTTCGCCGTAAGGGTATCCACGCACCTACCGATACCGAATTAGCCGCTGCTCTGGGCATCGCGCCAGGCGCGCTGGCCGCACAATACCCCGACCGGGCGGCCCTGCTGCTGGATAGCCTATACACCGACCTCGAGCGCCAGAAACATGACCACGTGCGCCTGTATGCGCGGTTTGCGTCGGCGGTCGAGCGGCTCTACGCCCTCATCAATTACTCTATTGAGGATTTGGTTGTTACTGACACAGCCTACCTCACCGATTTGACGCAGTTTCCAGCGGCCTGGCAGCTAGTGCAAGACCATCTGGCTACTTATTCTACGCCGCAGCTGCATCAGTTGCTGAATGAGGGTATCCTGCAAGGACTGTTTCGGAGCGATATCAACATCCGGCTCGTCACCATTATCCTGATTCAGCAGGTCAATATTGCCATTACGCCGGGTCTTTTTCCGGCCGGCAGCTTTCAGGCAGCGGAAATTTTTCGCAGCATCTTTTTGTATTATATCCGGGGCCTATGCACCGAGCAGGGGGCGCACCTGGCGGCCGAGCATTTTGCCCGGATGTAAGCTTTTCAGTCTTTTTTAGCAACAGTGCCCCGTCGCCGCCTCTTTTAGAGGCGGGCGGCGGGGCAGCTTTTTATTCATGAAAAATATACTTTTCTTTGGCGACAGCCTCACGGCGGGCTACGGCCTGCCGGCGGCCGACAGCTTTCCGGCCCAGATTCAGCAGAAGCTCGACGCGGCTGGGCTCCAGTACCGCGCCCTCAACTACGGCGTGAGTGGCGAAACCAGCGCTGGCGGCCGCCAGCGCCTACCCAGCGTGCTGGCCCGCCAAGCGCCCGACATTTTTGTGCTGGCCCTAGGGGCCAACGATGGCCTGCGCGGCATTGCGGTGCGCGAAACGGTGGCCAACTTACGCTACATCTTGACCGAGGTGCGGCGGCAGTTTCCGCAGGCACAGTTGGTGCTGGCGGGCTTAGAGTTTCCGTTTGACCTAGGCCCGCTGGGTGTGCCTGGTCTGGCGCGCTACGCCCAGGAGTTTGCGGGCCTGTTTCGCTCGTTGGCGGAGGCAGAAGGCATAGCCTTTGTACCCTCGCTGCTGGCGGGCGTACTGGGCCGCCCCCAGCTCAACCTACCTGACCGCGTGCACCCCAACGCGGCTGGCCAGCGCCTACTAGCTGCCAATGTGTGGACCGTGCTGGAGCCGCTGCTGCAAGTGGCGGCGTAGCGTGCACTACACGACAAAGCCCCGGCATCAGCTCTGATGCCGGGGCTTTGTCGTGTAGTAGCACTAGCGATAAGAATCGCCGCTTACTTCTTTTTCAACTGCATAACAGCCCCTTGCGGGCTCAGCACCTCCACGATGGGCTGGCCGGTGCAGGCGCTGGGCAGCTTGCTGTTGAGCAGCATGGCGGCCGTGGGCGCGATGTCGGTGATGGTGTGCGGCGCGTAGCTGACCACGCCGGCCGGGATGCCCGGCCCCCACCACAGCAGCGGCACGTGGGTGTCATAGGCGTAGCCGGTGCCGTGGCTGGCGCCTACCCCGATGTCGCCCGTCCAGCCGGGCAGCAGCTCAAAGCGCACGTCGCCGAAGCGCGGGTAGTAAAGGCCCATTTGCAGGCGGGCCTCCAGGCCGGTGGTGTAGCCGCCGTTCAGCAGTTGCGTGGTGGTGTTTACTTGCGCAATGCCGGGCTGGTCGCGCAGAAACTCGGCCAGCACCGCCTGGGCGTGCGCCAGGTCGAGCTTGCGCTGGGCCAGCAGCGGGCGGTTGAGGTAGTACATGTGGTTGCGCTCGGCTTCTATCCACTGGCCGGGGCCGAGTTGGGCGGCGAGGTAGGCATTGGCGGCCTTGTTGAGGTCGGCCTGCGAGAAGGCACCCACCGGGGCCTGGTGGTCGGCGAGGTAGCGCGTCACCTCGCTCGCGCCGTGGTCGGCGGTCAGGAACACGGCGTAGTTGCCCTTGCCCACGGTTTTGTCGAGGGCTTGCAGCAGGCGGGCTAGCTCTAGGTCGAGGCGCAGATAGAGGTCGTTTTCTTCCTTAGAAAGCGGCCCGAAGGTGTGGCCCACCGCATCGGGACTGGAGTAGCTGATGGCCAGCAAATCGGGCACGTCGTCGCGGCCCAGGTCGGTATTTTGCAGGGCGGTCAACGCCAAGTCCGTCAGCAGGTTATTGCCAAACGGTGAGGTGTACATGCACTCGTAGGGCGGCGGGTTTTGCGGAGCGAGTTTGGAAAGGTCGTAGGGAAAGGTAGCGGCGGTTTTGCCCTTGAAAATGCGCTCGTAGCGGTTCGAGTCGGGCAGGCTGTTGCGGTAGGCTTCGGGGCCGCGCAGGGGCGTCCAGGTCTGGCTGCGGTAGGCGTCGGCCTTCTTCTGGGCATTAAAGCTCTGCACCCAGGCCGGCAGCGTGGGCATATAGAACGTGCTCGAAATGAAGTTGCCCGTGCCCGTATCAAACCAAAACGCGCCATCGGCCATGTGCCCGGCCGGCAGGGCCGAAGCCCGGTCTTTCAACGACATAGCCAGCACGCGGCTGCGGCCGCCGTAGGTCATTTTGAGCTCGTCGCCGAGGGTGGTGCTCACCTGGTTGCGGGCCGATACGCCCATGCCCTTGGTGGCCGGGCCCACGAGCGTCACGGTGGTGTCGTCGGTGCAGTACACGTCGCGGCGAAGCTGGCGGCTGTACCACGAGTTGCCCACGATGCCGTGGTAGCGCGGCGTAGTGCCCGTGTACACGCTGGAGTGCCCCGGTCCGGTCACGGTCGGGATGTAGTTGTAGTGCGTGTTGCGGCACTCCAGGCCCTCGCGCCGCAGCCGGTTGAAGCCGTCCGGCCCAAAGTCGTTGGCGAAGCGGGTGAGGTAGTCGGGCCGCATCTGGTCGACCATGATGCCCACGAGCAGCTTGGGCGCGGGGCGGTTTTGGGCGAAGGCTAGCGGGGCGCTTAGTAGCAGGCCGGTGGATAATAGTAGCGTGCGGTTTATAGAAAAGAATTTCACGTAGGTTTTCTCTGGTAGGTAAGCCAGCCGGATTCCGGCTGGTTTTTAAGCTGTAGAGACGCATACTTGCGTCTCACGTCATTCGGCTGCCAGGCGGGCTGAACAACGTGAGACGCAAGTATGCGTCTCTACTTCTAATTTGTTAAATACTTGGCGCGCAGCGCCGCCAGCTTCTTAGGCGTCAAGTCCATCTCCTTCGCCAGGTACTTATCCACCGAGCCATATTGCTTGTCGATGGCCGCAAACGTACCAGCCAGATAAGCCGGGTTGGCGGTCATCAGCGGGCGGTAGGCATTCACGGCTTCGGCCGACAAGCCGGCCTGGCTCAGGCGCTGCAAGCTTTGCTCGCGGCCGGCCTGCCAGTACACGTCGGTGGCGGCGTAGTCCTTAATGATGGTAGGCCGGGGCACGCCCAGCGCCGACAGCACCAGTGCCGCCCCGATGCCGGTGCGGTCCTTGCCCGCCGTGCAGTGGAAGAGCATGGCCTCGCTGGCGGGCAGCGCCAGCAACTCGTCAAACATGGGCTTGTACTTGGCCGGGAAGAAGCTGAGGTTGGTGTACACGGCCCGCATCAGCGAGTCGCGGTTCACGTTTTTGCCGCCGCTCATCATCGCGCGCGGGTCGATTTTCTCGCTGCCGGCGGGCAGCTCCACGCGGCGCGCGCCGGGGGGCAGGCGGTCGGGGGCCTGGGCCACTTCCTGGGGGCCGCGCAGGTCGCACACCAGCGCCACATGCCGGCTTTGCAGGGCTTGCAGGTCGCTGTCGGTCAGCTTACTGATATCGGCCGAGCGGTAGATGTGTCCCCACTTCACGCGCTTGCCGCCCGCGGCCGGGTAGCCGCCGAGGTCGCGAAAGTTGCTGCTGCCTTGCAGCGTCACGGCGCGGCGGGGGTTGAAAACGATGGTATCGGGGGTGGTTTGGGCCAGGGCGGGGGTGGCGAGGAGCAGGAGGAAAAGGAGCTTTTTCATTTCATGAATTATTGGGTACTTCCCTGGCGTGGGAACCTCACCCCCCGGCCCC
>NZ_DASTEP010000234.1:0-66492 GCF_035709525.1 Hymenobacter sp.
CGCTGCGCTCGCTCGCAAGCTAAAGCTTACGGTACAGGGGCATACTCCGAGTTATTCCAATAATAGGTAGTAGTCAGCGGCTTGCCCTGCGCGTCATAAGTCGTGCTGGGCCCCGAGCGCTCGCCGGCGCGGTAGGTTTCCTCGCGCTCCAGAGTGCCATCGGGGCGGTAGTAGCGGCAGCGGCCGTGCAGCTCGTCGTGCAGGTAGCTTTCCTCTTCCATGAGCTTGCCGTTGGGCCAGTAGCTCACGGTGGGGCCGCTCGAAAGGCCTTTTTGGTGCGCCATGCGCCGGAATACCTGGCCCGAGCTGTAGTAGTACACCCACGTCGCGTCGGGGTAGCCCTGGCGGTAGGTCTGGCTGGCGGCGGGCTTGCCGTTGGCAAAGGCTACCTGCACCGCGCCGCCCGCGGGCGCGAGCGGCTGGGGCTTGGCATCGGCGGCCGCGCCGGGGGCGAGGTAACCCACCAGCGTACCGGCCACGTACTGGCGCGTGAGCAGCAGCTCGCCGGCCGGGTTATACAGCAAAAACCGGCCGTGCACCTCGCCGTCCTCGTCATAGGGCACCACCTTCTCGAGCTGGCCGTTGGGGAAGTAGAATTTCCACTCGCCCACCGGCTCGTCGGCGCGGTAGCTGCCCTGGCTGCTGAGCTGCCCGCCGGGGTAGTAGCTGCTGAACTGGCCGTAGCGCTGGCCGTTCAGGTACTGGCCTTCGGCGCGGGTCTGCCCATTGGGATAGTGCGATAGGTAGCGGCCGTAGCGCTTGCCGCCGTGCATGGGCGTTTCCGACTCGGGCTTGCCGCTGGCAAACAGCCAGGTGCTGGGGCCTTCGAAGAGGCCGTTGCGCACGGCGGCGCGGTTCATTACCTGGGTGGGGCGGCCGGGGTAGTGCAGCACCAGCTCCTTGAGGGTGGGAACCTTGTCATAGTGGTCCACTACCTTGCCCGTCGAGTCGTAGGCCGTCTGCTCGCGCAGTTTGCCGAAGGCGTACAGCTTTTCCTCGGTGAGCTTGCCGCCGGGCGTGTACGAGCGCAGCGGCCCGCTGAGCTCGCCTTTGAAGTACTCGCGCTCCTGGCTGAGCTTGCCGGTGGGGTAATATGATTTCCACACGCCCTGATTTTCGCCCGCGTGCATAAAGCCGGTCTGGCTGAGCGCGCCATCGGCGTAGTACTGCTCGAAGTAGCCTTCGCCCTCGCCCTCGGCATTGAACTCGCGGCGCTGGCGCAGCTGGCCGTTGTTGTAGTACGTTTCGCTGAGGCCCACGAGCCGGGCTTTGGGGCCGTAGTGCTTGATTTCGCGTAGCGCGCCATCGGGGTAATACATTTTCCACTCGCCAGCTAGGTAGCCGTTTTCGACCTCGCCGGTGGCCTTGAGGCGGCCGTCGGCGTCATAGTTTTTCACGGGCACGCGGCCCTTTTTGGTGGGCGTGTCGGAGAGCACTTTGCCGGTGGCGTCGAGGCTGGTCATGCGCGCGATGAGGCCGTGCTCGTAGCCGATGGTGGCCTGGCGGCGGCCCTGCTCGTCGTAGTCCACGGCCACGCCGTGGCGCTCGCCGTTGGCGTCGTAGGTTTCTTCAAGGCTGGGTAGGCCGCTGGCGTAAAACTCCTTCCAGGCGCCGGTGCGCTTGCCTTTGGTGTACTGCCCGGTTTCGCGCGGCTTGCCGTTGGCAAAGTAGGTGGCGTAGGGGCCGTTGAGCTCGCCCTGGTCGTAGCTGGCTTTCTTTTCGAGCGTCTTGTCGGGGTAATATACCAGTACCTCGCCCTGGGGCTTGCCATCGGCGTAGCTGCTGCTTACCTCGGGGGTGCCGTCGGGGTACACGCCTTCGAGGCGGCCGTTGCGCTTGTCGGCCTTCATAGCGATGCGCGTATTCACGGCCCCGCTGGGGTAGTATTCGATGGCGTCGCCCTCGTAGTCGTTGTTCGTCAGCTGCTGGCTTTCCGACAGCTCGCCGCTTTCGGCGTACTGCTTGTTCAGCCCTTCAAGCTTGCCCTGGCGGTAGGGGCTTTCGCTTTTGAGCTGGCCGCCGGGGTAGTAGTGCCGCGTGAGGCCGTCGAGCTTGCCGTCGGCCCCGTACTGCTGCTCGGCCTCGGTGGTGCCATCGGGGCGCAGCAGCAGCCACTTGCCGGTGCGTTTACCTGCCGCAAAGGCTCCGCGCTGGGCTACGCTGGCGTCTTTGTCGATAAGCAGCTAGTCGCCGGTGGGCTGCATCTTGCCCTGGGCGTCTTTTTCGCCCGCGCCGAGTGCTTCGAGCACGCCATCATCGTACCAGGCCTTGGCCCGGCCAGTGCCGGTGGGCAGCGGCTGCTCGTTGCGCAAGGATAGCAGTGGCTCATCGATGGAGTTGATGAGCTTGTCGAGCTTGCTCTTGTTGCCTTTCACCCACTGCTGCGCCGATTTGTCTTCGGCCGAGCTCAAAATGAGGTAGCTGAAGGTCGTCAGGTTGTCGCCCTGCCGCAGCGCCTTGATAGCCGGCCCATACGCCCGCGCCCAGAAGTCGGTGGCGGGGTCGGCCGCGTCGGGGTATTTCTCTACTATCAGCTGCAACTGCTTCACAATCGCGGCCTTGAACTTGACCTTCGATACGTAGCCCACATCGAGCGCCACCTTGCTGGTTATCAGCTGGTCCAGCTCCTCAAACGCCGCGTTGGAAGACACTGGCGTGAGCATGTCCTTGGGCTCCAGCACCGGCACGTTCTGGGCCATGCGCTCCAGGTTTATCAGCATCGACTGGCTGTAGCCGCCGTTGGGCTCGATGGCCAGGTACATCAGCCAGCTCAGCATGGCGTGGGTGGTGTGGCCCTGGCGCGCGGCGGCCAGGCCCAGCAGGCGGTGTACGCCGGGCCGGCCCGGCTGTAGCTCCACGCACCGCTGCAGGGTAGCGAGCGCGGGGACCAGCTGGTTCATAGTGAGCTCGGTAGCAGCTTTATTAAGCAGCAGATTATAGCTGTACGGAAACAGCTTGAGGCCATCGGCGTAGGCCTTGCCGGCCTGGTCGGCCTGCTTCAACTCCTCATACGCCGAGCCCATCGTGCTATAGAGCGTGGGCTGAAAGGCATCGAGGGCCAGCGAGCGGCGGGCGGCGGCCAGGCCGTCTTCGTATTTTTTGGCGGCAACTAGGCTCAACGCCAGCTCGGCCTGGGCCAGGGCGTAGGAGCTGTCGCCGGGCGTCACGAGGCGGTAGCGGGCCACAGCCTCGTCGTACTTCTCGGCGTCGTGCAGCGCCACGCCTTCCTTGATGAGCTTTTTGGCGTCGGGCAGGGTGGGCGCGGCGGTGGTTTGGGCCAGGCTGAGGCCGGGCAAGGAGAGCAGGGCGAGGGCAGCCCCGTAGTGTCGCAGGTGCATACTGGCTAGGTGCTTACGCCAGCCGCAACGGGCAGCCCAGCCAATAAGCCCGCAAGTATAAGCCGCTATTCACCAGCTTTTCACTTGTTCCCAGCAGCCTGCAATTTTTTATTTGCTGAACCGCACCGTGCCGTAGCGCACCTTGATGTTGACGCTGCCCGCGCCGGGTGCGGGCACCCGGCCGCCGTACACTCCCAGCACGTCGGCCACGCCCTGCGTTTCGCCCGCCGACAGCACGCGCACCAGCTTTTTATCGACCAGCAGCTGCCCCTGCTCGGTGCTCACATCAAACTGAAAGCTCGGCGTGGCCTCCGCAAAGCCCAGCCGGATGGTGCTGAAACCGCCATCCAGGTTTATCTGCCGGAAATTGGCCCCCATGTCGCGCACCTCAAAATCGGGGCAGTAGCGCACGGCCATGTCCAGCCCCTCGCTCAGCTTCTCCACGCTAACACGCGAGTAGCCCGACGAGCCGCGCAGGTTGCGCACGCGGCCCAGGGCCACGTCGCCGTACTTGCTGTGCACCGTCAAATCCTGCACGGTGCCCATGTCGATGTCGGAGTAATTGCTGCGCAGCTCCACCCGCTCGCCCTCGGCGAGGCGCAGCTTGGCATAGCTAGCCTCGAAGGTGGCCTGCTTCACGGCCGGAATGGTCGCGTCGCCGTTGGCGATGTGGATGACGTTGCGCGCGCCCGCCAGCCGGGCGGTGCGCAGCGTGCCGTAGTCCACGGCCAGCTGGGTAGTGCCCTGCCAGTCGCCTACCAACGTCACGTCGGCGAAAGCGGCGGCCACCCGTAGCGGCGTAGTGCGTGGCAGCCAGATGACGTAGTTGACCTCGTAGCGCCGGCCGCCGCCGCACTTGCCCCGCAGCGCAGCGCCAAACTGCGAGCTCACGCTGACGCCACCCGTGCTGGCGTCGTAGTCGAGGTACTGCACCCCGAGCGCGCCCAGCAGCTGGGTGGCGGCCTCGGGCGTTTCGGCCCGCGCCACCAGCTCGGTTTCTACCTTGATTTCGTTTTTATTCCAGGCATTAATCTGCACCCGGCCGTAGCGCGTGTCCAGCGCAAACGAGCGCCCGGCCTTCCCCACCGCAAAGCGGCGGCTTAGGTGGCGGCGTTGCTCGGCGGGCGGCACGGTTTGGTCGCCGTCGGTGCCATCGCTGGGGTTTTGCTGGCCAGTTTGGGTAGGGCCGTCCTGCACGGGCGTTTGCCCGGCAGAACCGACTCTGGCCAACGCGGCCGGGTAGGCAGCCAGCGGACCAGCCACCAGCCAGCCCAGCAGCAGGCCCGTAAGCAGGCGGCGGCTAGCGGTCATGGCGCAGCGAAGCTTCCGAAAACTGCCGGCTGTCGGCCAAGGCGTACTCGCTGCGGTTTTCGCGGGCCAGGGCCGTTTGGCCGGGGTCGCGCAGCTCCAGCTGCCGGTCCAAGATGTCGAGGCGGGTTTGCAGGTTTTTGTTCATGGCCGTGAGCACTACCTCTGGCTGGGGGTGGCGGGGCAGCTCGCGCTTGAGGCGCTGGTAGAGCGTGTCGAGGTCTACCAGGTCGCGGCCCCACTCGGCCGCGTCTTCGGGCGCGAGCTGGCTGAGCTCGGCCTTGCGGTCGGCGAGCTGGCTCACGTAGTAGGTTTCCATGCCGCGCACGGCAGTGTCGAGGCGGGCGTTCAGGTTCTGGCTTACGGGGCTCGGTGTGAGCTCGCCGGTGGGCGAGAGGTAGAGCGCTGCGTCGGCGTTGCGGCCGGGTGCGGCCTGGCTTACCGCGCCGCGCTCGGCCGCAACGCGGCCCGATTTCCAGAATTCGCCCAGGCCAGCAGCCAGCAGCAGCACCGCCAGCGCAGCCGCGATGCTGTAGTGCTCGCGCCAAGTGCGGCGCTTGGCGGGCGTGGCCTCCGGGGTCGGCTGGCCGAAAGGCAGCTGGCGACCCATTTCCGCGGGTTCGCTGTTGTCGGCCACGATGCTCATCACCGGAGCGGGCGCAGCCTCGCCATGTAGCTGCTGCTCTAGCGCGGCCCACAGGTCGGGGCGCGGCTCGTGCAGGTCAAAGTCGGCCCGGTGGCGCTCCACGTAGGCTTCGAGGCGGTCTTGCTTGGTATAGTCCATTGGGGATAGCGGCTAAAAATCTGGCGGCGCGGGGGCTTTTATCTCCGGCTAATACGGTGCCGGGGCGCAAAGGCCGACAGGGAAGAAGAAAGAGAAGTTGAAAAGCAGTGGTAGGCAGTCCGTTTTTATTTTCTAGCTCAGGCCACGTTGCTGGGCCAGCTCGCGTAGGCGCGTCCGGGCCCGGCTGTATTGTGACTTGGACGTGGATTCGGTGATGCCCAGAATGCTGGCGATTTCGAGGTGGTCGTAACCCTCCAGCAAGTACAGCGACAGTACTACCCGGTAGCCATCGGGCAGCTCCTGGATGCAGCGCCGCAGCACGTCGGCCCGGTACTGCATGTCGTCCTCATCTTCGTGGGCGTGGGGCCGGGCCGTCTCGGGCGGGGCTGCGTCGTGGTGGAAGTCTTCGAGCGGCACCAGCTGCAAGCGCCGCTGGCGCAGGCAATTGATGCTCTTGTTCACCACGATGCGCTTGAGCCAGGCCCCGAACGACGAGTCGCCCTTGTAGCCGCTCAGCTCGCGAAACGCGCTCAGAAACGACTCTTGCAACACGTCCTCGGCCTCGGCATAGTCGCCGGTGATGCGCAGGGCGGCGTTGAACATCGCCTTGGAATAGCGGCGGTACAGCTCGGCCTGCGCCTGGCGGTCGTTGAGGCGGCAGCGCTCTACCAGCGGGGCATTGATGTCGATATAGGCTACTGCTTCCATACGAAAGTTAATCTGGGCAAGGCACAAAGGTCGGCCGCTTTCCAATTGGTAGCTAACAGACAGCGACTAGGTTGGTCTGGTTGCATCCCTTCCCAATATTAGCTACCCTGTTACCAGGCCACTATTTCCTGCTTTATCATTGCAAAAACCTTATTCTTCCTGTATGCCAAAGTATCTATTTCTTGCCGTGAGCTTACTAGTTTCCACCACTACGCTGGCGCAAACCACTCCTTCGCCCGTTCCAGCCAGCTACAGCTTCAAAGCCGCGTCCGACTACGACCGCTACGTCCCGCAAGTCTTGGCTACTATCGATTGGCTGGAAACCTCACCCCTCCCCAACGACAGTGAAGAACGCCGCGCCGCCAACACCTTCCTGGTGCAGTGGATAAGCGGCTCGCCGACCGTTTCGGTAGCGATAGAGGAGTATGTATCCGATTTATCCTACAACGATGGGGCGCTGCTCATCGCCTTCATGGGTGGCTGGACGCGCCACGCTCTCCAAAACCCCGGCACCAAGGACAAACTTGCCCTTGCCACAGCGGGCATCCAAAACATGCTTGCTACCCACAAAGCACAGAGCGGCACTGGCAATAAAAAGTTAGAGGAAGTGGGAGCATTGGCTGTCAAAGGCAAGCTTCCCGAGTGGGTAAAGAAGCACGTAAAGGCATGAAAAAAGGGGCTGTACCTGTTGGTACAGCCCCTTTTCAGCTATTTGCGAGGACTACTCAGCCGCAGGCGTCTGCTTCTCGTCAGCCGGAGCATCCAGCGTGGTAGCTTCAGCTTCGGTAGCCGAAACGGCCGGAGCGTCTTCAGCTACTACGGCAGCCGACGTACCAGCTTCGTTGCCAGCAGCTTCCGACTTGCCACCACGGCGACGCGAACGACGGGTGGTAGTAGTCTTGGTCTCAGCAGCGTTCTTCGATTCGAGCAAGGTTTCGTTGAAGTCCACCAGCTCGATGATGCACATATCGGCGTTGTCACCGGCGCGGTTGGCGCTCAGCTTCAGAATGCGGGTGTAGCCACCGGGGCGCTGGCCGATTTTCTCAGCTACTACGCCGTACAGCTCCTTCAGGCTCTCCTTGTTTTGCAGGGTAGCAAACACAGTCCGGCGCGAATGCGTCGTGTCGTCCTTAGCCTTGGTCAGCAGGGGCTCTACATACTGGCGCAGGGCTTTGGCCTTGGCAACCGTCGTAGTTACGCGCTTGTGGAGGATGAGCGACGTAGCCATGTTCGACAGCATCGCGTGGCGGTGGGCGGTAGTACGGCCCAGGTGATTGATTTTTTTACCGTGTCGCATCGGACAGATGGGTTAAATGCTACGCTTGCGGACCAGGACCACGGCGGGTCGCGAGGAACCTCATTAGAACCCTAATCCCTAGGGCGCAGCGGGTTGAATAAAAAAAGAAGTGCTTAGTGTTTGGTGCCTCGTGCTTGGAATTTCACCATGCACTGAACACCGGGCACTAAGCACAAAATACTAGTCTTCGTCCAGGCGGTACTTGCTCAGGTCCATGCCGAAGTGCAGGCCCTTCTCTTCTACCAGGTTTTCCAACTCGGTGAGGCTCTTCTTACCGAAGTTGCGGAACTTCATCATGTCGGCCATGTCGAGCTGTACCAACTCGCCCAGCGTCTTGATGTCAGCCGCCTTTAGGCAGTTGTAAGCACGTACCGACAGGTCCATCTCGCCGAGCGACGTCTTGAGGACTTTGCGCATAGCGAGAGTTTCCTCGTCAATAGGCTCAGCCGCCACGGGGCGGTTGCCACTCAGCTGCATCGTGCTGTCCGAGAATAGCATGAAGTGCTGAATGAGGATGTTAGCAGCACCTTTTAGCGCCTCCTCGGGGTGAATCGAGCCGTCGGTCGAGATTTCAATCAGCAGACGCTCGTAGTCAGTTTTCTGCTCTACGCGTGTGTTCTCGATGCTGTACTTCACGTTCTTGATGGGCGTGTAGATAGCATCGATAGCAATCTGACCGAAAACCTGGTCGGCGGGCTTGTTCTCGTCGGCGGGCACGTAGCCACGGCCACGCGCTACCGTCAACTCAAACTCCAGCTCTTTGGCCGGGTCGAGGTTGCAAATAACCAGCTTGGGGTTCAGAATCTGGAAGCCCACGGCAAATTTGCCGATATCGCCCGCCGTGAAGCTGTCTTGCCCGCTGATGCGCACCGTAATCTTGTCCTCAATGGCGTCGCTGATTTTCTTGAAGCGCACCTGCTTGAGGTTCAGGATGATTTCGGACATGTCCTCAATCACGCCTTCAATCGTCGAAAACTCGTGCAGCACCGAAGTCGTGCGCACCGACGTAATGGCGAAGCCCTCCAGCGACGACAGCAGAATGCGACGCAGCGCATTCCCAATCGTTACGCCGTAGCCTTTTTCCAGAGGCTTGAATTCAAATGACCCGGTGAAGTCGTCGGATTTCTCCATTACCACTTTCTCCGGCATTTGAAAAGCTAAGATTGACATATGTGGGGCAGTTAATGATGTAACAGGAAAAGCAAGCCTAGGCTTGCTCAAATTTGGGTAGCCACCCAAAACCACCGCTTGGTAGTTTTAGTGCCCTTCCGCGCTCAGTAGCAGCAGGATAGTGGCACCGGCTTAGCATAAGTGCGGCCCGAACAGCGTCCGGGCCGCACCAAGTGCCACTATTACTTCGAATACAGTTCGACGATGAGCTGCTCCGTGATTTTCTCCGGAATCAGGTCACGCGACGGCATGTTGGTGAATTTGCCCACCATGTCTTTGCCGTCCCACTCCAGCCACGAGAACTGACGCGAGTTGCGCACAGTCAGCGAAGTGGTGATAGCTTCGAGCGACTTCGACTTCTCACGCACACCAACGAGGTCGCCGGGACGCAGTTTGTACGAAGGAATGTTTACTACCTCACCGTTTACCGTGATGTGCTTGTGCGACACCAGCTGGCGAGCAGCACGACGGGTGCTGGCAATACCAAGGCGGTAAACTACGTTGTCGAGGCGCGACTCCAGCAGGCCGAGCAGGTTATCGCCGGTGATGCCGGGCAATACAGCAGCCTTGTGGAATAGGTTTTCGAACTGCTTCTCCAGCACGCCGTACAGGTATTTCACCTTCTGCTTCTCCATCAGCTGGACAGCATATTCCGACTGCTTCTTGCGACGGCCACGGCCGTGCTGGCCGGGGGGGTAGTTCTTTTTGTTGAGCGCTTTGCTCGGGCCGAAAATCGGCTCCGAAAAGCGACGGGCGATTTTGGCGGTAGGGCCAGTATAACGTGCCATTTTAGAAAAATATCAGAAGTAAAAAATCAAACGCGGCGACGCTTGGGCGGGCGGCAGCCGTTGTGCGGCAGCGGCGTCACGTCGCGGATGGTCGTCACTTCGATACCAATGTTGCCGAGGGCACGGATGGCCGACTCGCGGCCAGCACCTGGGCCTTTCACGAACACTTCGGCTTTGCGCATACCCAAGTCGTGGGCTACTTTACCGCAATCGCTAGCTGCCATCTGGGCAGCGTAAGGCGTGTTTTTCTTCGAACCACGGAAACCCATTTTACCCGCCGAAGCCCAGGAAATAACCTGGCCGTTGGAGTTGGTTACCGAGATGATGATGTTATTGAAGGAGGCGCGGATGTGGACCTGGCCCACCTGCTCCACCACGACAAGCCGCTTCTTGGCTTTGTCTTTTCTTTTTTGTGCCATTTGGTTATCGCTATAAACGCGGCAGGTGTTGGCTCCGCCTCACGCTCACGAAGAGCATCAGGCAGAGCCGATTGCCGCTACGGGTTATTTCGTTGCTTTCTTCTTGCCGGCCACGGTCTTACGCTTGCCCTTGCGGGTACGCGAGTTGTTCTTGGTGCGCTGACCACGAACGGGAAGACCTTTGCGGTGACGGAGGCCGCGGTAGCAGCCAATGTCCATCAGACGCTTGATGTTGAGCTGAATTTCCGAGCGCAGTACGCCTTCGGTTTTGTGCTCAGCGGCGATAATGGCGCGGATTTCGCCAGCTTCAGCCTCGGTCCAGTCTTTCACCTTTTTGTTGACATCGATGCCAGCTTTGGTGAGGATTTTAACCGAGTTGCTCCGGCCAATGCCGAAAATGTAAGTCAGGGCGATTTCGCCGCGCTTGTTGTCCGGGATGTCTACCCCTGCGATACGAGCCATAGTGGTTGTGAGATGTTTGCGGACCAGAAAGCCCGGCAGCGGCTTGGAAGGCGGCTAGCTGAATAAAAGTTCAACCTAACCAGTACCCAAGGCTCCGGGTTTCTGAAAATTGGTTTAGCCCTGACGCTGTTTGAAGCGGGGGTTCTTCTTGTTGATAACGTAGAGCTTGCCGTTGCGGCGGATGATTTTGCAATCAACGCTACGTTTCTTCACCGAGGTTTTTACTTTCATGACCTTGAAAAGAACGAAAAAAATTACTTGTAACGATACTTAATGCGGCCTTTCGACAAGTCGTAGGGCGACATTTCGAGCTTTACCTTGTCGCCGGGCAGAATCTTGATGTAGTGCATCCGCATCTTACCCGAGATGTGGGCAATCAGCTGGTGGCCATTTTCCAATTCCACGCGAAACATGGCGTTGGAAAGGGCTTCGAGGATGGTACCGTCCTGCTCGATGGAGGCTTGTTTTGCCATAAGGGCTATTGCAGTGCTTTTTCTATGTAGTCAAAGGAGGTCAGAATCTCTGCCTTGTCTTTCCGAACAACAACGGTGTGCTCAAAGTGCGCCGCCGGCTTTTTATCACGGGTCCGGATGGTCCAGCCATCCTTCTCCTGCACCACGTCCTTCTTGCCGAGGGTAATCATCGGCTCAATGGCGAGCGTCATACCGGTTTGCAACAGCGGCCCCGAGCCCCGCTTGCCATAGTTCGGCACTTCGGGCTTCTCGTGGAGGCTAGCCCCTACCCCATGGCCGACCAGTTCGCGCACCACACCGTAGCCTTTCGGGGCCACGTAGCTTTGGATAGCGTAGCTGATATCGCCCACACGGTTGCCTGCTACGGCCTGCTCGATACCTTTATACAGCGACGCTTTGGTTTCATCCAGTAGCCGCTGCACCTCCGGCGCTACTTCCCCGATTGGGTAGGTGTAAGCGCTGTCGGCGTGGTAGCCATTGAGGAAAACCCCACAGTCTACTGTTAGAATATCGCCGTTTTTCAGCGGCTCATCGGTGGCGAACCCGTGCACTACTACCGAGTTTGGGCTCAGGCAGCAGCTGTGCGGAAAACCGTATAATCCTTTGAACGAAGGGGTAGCCCCGTGGTCGCGGATGAACTCCTCGGCGCGGCGGTCTAGCTCCCGCGTCGTGACTCCCTCGCGCACCAGCGCAGCTACCTCGCCGTGTGCACGCGCCAACAGTTGCCCGGCGGCGCGCATTAAATCTATTTCTTCTTCAGTTTTATACTGAATAACACCAGTTGCCATTCGTGCTACTTAGGAGGCAATGGCAATCGGCTGCGAAGGCCGACCGCGCAATTTACCCGATTTCATCATGCCGTCGTAGTGGCGCATCAGCAAGTAGCTTTCTACTTGGTTGAGCGTATCCAGCACCACGCCTACCATGATGATAAGCGAAGTCCCCCCGTAAAACAGCGACAACGGACGGGTAACGCCGAGCAACAAAGCCAGCGTCGGGAAGATGGCGATAAGCGCCAGCGCCACGGCACCCGGCAGGGTCACGCGAGTCAGTATTTCATCGATGAACTCTGACGTATCGCGGCCCGGCTTTACACCCGGCACAAAGCCACCACTGCGTTTCAGGTCGTCTGCAATTTGATTGGGATTGACGCTGATGGCAGTGTAGAAATACGTGAAGATGACAATCAGCAGTGCGAACACCGTGTTGTACACCCAATGCTCGGGCGAGAAATACGCCGCGATAGTAGCTGCTAGGTCGCTATTCTTATCCCAAGCCGAGGCAGCGATGCTCGGTACGAACATCAGCGACTGGGCGAAGATGATAGGCATAACGCCAGCAGCATTAACCTTCAGCGGGATGAACTGACGCTGAGCGTCGAGTTGCGTGGCACCGCCTACCTGCTTAGCATACTGCACCGGAATGCGGCGAACAGCTTGCGTTAGCACGATAACGGCCATTACTACCAAGAACAGTACCACCAGTTCTAGCAAGAAAATCAGCGACTTGTTGACACCCTTAGCGGCAGCTTCGCCGATGAGAGCACCGGGGAGGCGCGACACTATACCAATCATGATAATCATGGAGATACCGTTGCCAATGCCCTTGTCGGTGATTTTCTCCCCTAGCCACATGCAAAACAGCGTTCCGGCCGTGATGATGAGCATGGTGGAGATGGTGAAGAACGTGCCGGGATTCACGATAGCCTCGGCGTTAATCGTCGCCAGAAAGCCCACGGACTGCGCCATCACAATCGGGATGGTGAGCACGCGGGTGTACTGGTTGATTTTCTTCCGACCCGACTCGCCTTCTTTTTGCAGCTTTTGGAAATACGGCACGGCAATCGTGAGCAGCTGCAACACGATGGAAGCCGAGATGTAGGGCATGATACCCAGCGCGAAAATCGACGCGTGGCTAAAAGCCCCACCAAGCAGCGTATCCAGAATACCGAATACGCCGCCGGTGCCTTGCTTTAGTTGGGTAGGGTCTACACCGGGGAGGACTACGTAGCAGCCCAGCCGGTAGATAGCAATGAAAAACAGCGTATTGAGGATTCGCGTACGCAAATCCTCAATCGCAAAAATATTTTTTATCGTTTCGATAAACTTCTTCATTGCTAGTCGATAACAATAGAAACTACAGCGTAACTACTTTGCCACCGGCCTTTTCGATAGCCTCAACGGCCGATTTCGAGAAAGCGTGAGCGTGTACTTCGAGGGCGGTGGTGAGTTCACCACGACCCAGAACTTTGATTTTGGCGTTCTTCGACACTAGGCCAGCCTGCACAAAATACGCCTGGTCCATCGAAGTTACGGCACCGCTCTCGAGCAGGCCCTGGATTACATCCAGGTTGATGCCTTTGTACTCAACGCGGTTGATGTTTTTGAAGCCGAACTTCGGCACGCGGCGCTGCAAAGGCATTTGACCGCCTTCGAAGCCCGACTTGCGCGAGTAGCCCGAGCGCGATTTGGCGCCCTTGTGGCCACGGGTAGCGGTACCACCGCCGCCCGAGCCTTCACCACGACCGAGACGCTTGTTGTTGCGCGTTGCGCCAGCGGCAGGTTTTAGATTGGAAAGATTCATGACTGGGATAAACGCTTACAGTTCGGTTACTTCCAGCAGGTGCTGAATCGACTTCACCATGCCCAGGATGCTGGGGTTGGCTTCGTGCGTAGCAACGCTGTTCATTTTATTGAGGCCGAGGGCCTCTACGGTACGCTTCTGGCGCTCGGGGCGGTCGATGGCGCTGCGCACGAGCTTTACTTGAATCTGTGGCATGGTCGTACTAACCGTTAAATACGCGAGCGAGTGAAATGCCGCGCGCCTGAGCGATTTGCATCGGGTCGCGCATTTTGGCGAGGGCAGCAAAGGTAGCCTTTACTACGTTGTGGGGGTTCGACGAGCCTTTCGACTTAGCCAGTACGTCTTTGATACCAGCCGATTCGAACACGGCGCGCATGGCACCGCCGGCGATTACGCCCGTACCGGCCGCAGCGGGCTGCACGAGTACGAAACCTCCGCCGTAGCGGCCTTCCATTACGTGGGGTACGGTGTGCTTATACAGCGGCACTTTCACCACGTTTTTGCGAGCGTCATCAATGCCTTTGGCAATGGCATCTGTTACTTCGTTGGCTTTGCCCAGGCCGTAGCCTACGTTGCCTTTGCCGTCGCCTACCACTACGATAGCCGAGAAGCTGAAGCGACGACCACCTTTCACCACTTTGGCTACGCGGTTGATGGCTACTACTTTCTCTTTGAAATCCGAATCGCCTTGCACGGCGTTATCGTTGTTGCCGCGGCCACCGCGGTCGTTGCCGCGGCGGTCGTTGCCACCGCGGTTGTTACCACCACGGTCGTTGCCACCGGCACCACCACCACGGTTGTTGTTGTTATACTCTGCCATGATGCCTTAGAAATTGAGGCCGCCTTCGCGGGCTCCTTCTGCCAATGATTTAACGCGACCGTGATAGAGGTAGCCCGAGCGGTCGAACACTACTTTGGTAATGCCAGCCTCCTGCGCCTTAGCGGCGATTTCGCGGCCTACGGCGGCGGCCAGGGCCACGCCATTACCACCTTCGGCGGTTACCTTCTTCGACGAAGCGGCAGCCAGCGTGCGGCCAGCCGTGTCGTCGATAATCTGGGCGTAGATGCCCGTGTTGGAGCGGAACACCGACAGGCGCGGGCGCTCCGGCGTGCCGGACACTTTCGTGCGGATGATGCGCTGAATGCGCTTCCGGCGAGATGCTTTATCGAAAGCCATGATACTAGATTACTTTTTAGCGGCAGTCTTGCCGGCTTTACGACGAACGATTTCACCCACGAAGCGCACACCTTTGCCTTTGTAAGGCTCAACTTTCCGCAACGAGCGGATTTTGGCGGCTACCTGGCCCACCAACTGCTTGTCGATGCTGGTCAGGGTTACGATGGGGTTCTTACCTTTTTCCGTGACGGCGGTAGCCGACACGTCGGGCGGCAGGGCCAGGTACACGTTGTGCGAGTAGCCGAGCGACAGTTCCAGGGCTTTGCCGTTGAGGGCCGCCTTGTAACCTACGCCTACCAGCTCGAGCTTGTGCTCGTAGCCAGCGCTCACGCCGGTAATCATGTTGTTGATGAGGGCGCGGTAGAGGCCGTGCATGGCCTTATGGCGCTTCTGCTCGGTAGGGCGGGTTACCACCACGTTGCCGTCCTCGGTAGCTACCGTGATGTCACGGTCTACTTGCTGGGTCAGCGTGCCCTTGGGGCCTTTCACCGTTACGGTGTTGTCGTTGTCGACCGAAACCTGCACACCGCTGGGCAGGCTAATCGGCAGTTTACCAATGCGGGACATATAGAATACTAGTGCTTAGCAGGTTAGTACACGTAGCACAGCACCTCGCCGCCCACGTTCTCGTTTTTAGCCTCCTTTTCGGTCATTACCCCTTTCGAGGTCGACAGGATGGCCACGCCCAAACCGCTCAGTACGCGGGGCAGGTTCTCGACGTGCCGATACTGACGCAGGCCGGGGGTGCTCACGCGCTCCAGCTTGGTGATAGCCGGGGCTTTCGTGGTGGGGTTATACTTCAGGGCGATTTTAATCACACCTTGGGCCGAAGTATCATCAAAACGGTAGCTCTGAATGTAGCCCTTGTGGTAGAGCACTTTCGTGATTTCCTTTTTGATGTTGCTGGCCGGGATTTCCACTACCCGGTGGTTCGCCTTGATGGCGTTGCGCAACCGGGTCAGGTAATCTGCAATCGGGTCAGTATTCATTTGGTTGTAATTGGCCCACAACTTGGGGCCGCAAAGATAAGAAAATTTCGCAGCAGTAGCTAGCAGCCCTACAGCGAAATTTCAGTTAAGACTACTGGGCTCGGCTTTCGGGGCGCGGCCCATGGTTTCTTTCGGCAACCTGCCAAATATCGGGTGGGCGAGCCCACGGGTATTCTGTTTCGGGCTGCAAAGGTACGTTGAAGTCTGAGACTTATACAACTGCGTCGGCGATAATTTTTAACGGTATTAGCGGATATCCGGCCGCTCGAGCCCGGGCTAGCCGTTACTTTGCGCTCCAGCATGAAGATTCTACTGGTTGAGGACGAGGCCAGCCTGGCTTCTTTTATTCAGAAGGGCATCGCGGCCGAGGGCTACGAGCTAAAGGTGGCCTTTGATGGCACAATGGGCCAGCGGCTGTTCGACCAGCAGCCGTTTGACGTGGTGGTGCTCGACGTGAACCTGCCGGGCATGAATGGTTTTGAACTGTGCCGCTATATCAAGCAGCACTCGCCGCGCCAGGCGGTGCTGCTGCTCACGGCGCTCGATGGCTTGCAGGACAAGGAAAGCGGCTTCGGGGCGGGGGCTGATGACTACCTCGTCAAACCGTTCGAGTTTCGGGAGTTGCTGCTGCGCATCCGGGCGCTGGCCCGGCGCAGCAGCGCCTACGCGGGCCAGCACGCCGTACTGCGCGCGGCCGACCTGGAGATGGACACCGACACGCGCCTCGTGCACCGCGCCGGCCAGCGCATCGAGCTAACGACCCGCGAATATGCGCTGCTAGAGTATCTGCTGGTGAATAAGGGCAAGAGTGTGAGCCGCATCGACATCGCGGAGAAGGTCTGGGATTTACACTTCGACACTAATACCAACGTCATCGACGTGTATATCAACTACCTGCGCAACAAGATTGATAAGAAGTTTGAGCCCAAGCTTCTGCATACCATCGTAGGGCGCGGCTACCTGCTGCAAGGATGAGGCTAGCCAGCTCCATCGTTCACGCCTCTTTAGCTATTCGCCGTGCAGATTCGCCATAAGCTACTCCTTTGGTTCACGGGGCTGGTGAGCGTCCTGCTGCTGGCCTTTTCGGCCTATGTGTATTGGAGCTACGCGGATTTTCGGACTCAGGCGTTCCAGCAGCGGCTGGTGCGCAAGGCTGAGCTACTATACCAGATACTGGATGATGAACGGGTAGATAAGGCCCTAGCCACGCTGCCCGAGCAGGCGGGCTATATCTACAGCCCTACCGGCCAGCTCCTGTACGCGAGCCCGAATGCGGGCGACTATACAGCCTCGCCTGCTTTTCAGGCCGAGGTGCGACAGGAAGGGCGGGTAGCGTTTGACTTCGCCAGCCCTCATCATCTTTACCGCAAGGAAGGCGTGGCGCTAACGTTTCGGCACGAGAACGAGCCGGGGCTGTACTTGGCCGTGGTTACGGCTTACGACAATGCCGGCTTCACCCGCGAACACACGCTACTGCTTACCTTATTATATGGCTTTCTGGGCGCGGTAGTGCTGGTGTCGGGACTTGGGCTGGTGTTTGCCCGTTGGGCAATCCTACCTTTTAATCGGCTGATTGCCCAACTGCGGCAACCCAGCCTCACGCAACCGTTTCGGCTGCGGCCGCTGCACGCGCACGACGAAGCGGGCGAGCTGGCGGCGGCTTTCAACAGTCTGCTAGCTCGCCAGGAGGCGCTGGCGCAAAGCCAGCAGGCTTTTATCGCGCAGGCCTCGCACGAGCTGCGCACGCCGCTCACTACTGTTAAGGGCTGGCTTGAAACGTCGCTAGCCTATGACGCCGATGCGGCTAGCCTGCGCGAGGGCATCCGGCAGGCGGCGCAGGAACTGGATAAGCTGACCGCGCTGGCCAACGGCTTGCTGCACCTGGCCCACCTGGAGGGGCTAGGCACTCGCCTGGAGCGCCACCCACTGGAACTCATGGATTTGCTGCTTGATGTAATTGACACCGTGCAGCACCAACGGCCGGCCCAGCGCCTGGCGCTGGCCGTGGGTGAGGGTGTACAGCAGCAGTTGAGCGCGCCTACCGTGCTGGGCAATAGCCACTTGCTACGCACGGCGCTTACCAACCTCGTAGACAACGCGTGCAAGTACTCAAACGGCCAGCCGGTGGCGCTGCGCCTCGAAATGCACACCGACCTAGCCATTCGCCTTACTATTGAGGACCGGGGCATTGGTATCGCGCCGGCCGACGCGGAGCGCATTTTTCAGCCGCTGACGCGGGGCACGAATAGCCAGCACGTGAGTGGCTTCGGCATCGGGCTCACGCTGGCGCAGCAGATTATCCATCTACACCAGGGCCAGCTGTGGCTGCGGCCCCGGCCGGGCGGCGGTACGGTGGCCGAAGTGGAGCTGCCGCTACTGCCAGCGGTTGAGTAAGCTGGCGGCCGCGAGTCATTCTAATAACTTCTAATCTGGTGCTAATACCAGGCTAATACCCCTAAGTGAAGTTTGCGGCATCATGTCCGTACTTCGATTTATCTGGCTAGGGTTGGTGGGGTGGCCGCTGGTGGGCTGGGGCCAGGCCCAGACATCGCTCACGCTGCCGCAGGCCTTGGAATTAGCCCGCATCAACTACCCCAGCCTGCGCGCCCGCCAAGCGGGAATCATTGCCGCCACGGCCGACGTGCGTACCGTGCGCGCCAACTACCTGCCGCAGCTCACGGCCCAGGCCCAAGCGCTCGATGGCACCTCTAACCAAGCGCGCGGCGCGCTGCTGGGCGGCATCGGCCCCAATGTGTCGGGGGTGCGCGGCTATACCAGCAACCAAGCTTCATGGGCTAGCCAGGGGATGCTATACATCGATTGGCCGGCGGTGACCTTCGGCCGCTACCGCGCCGATGTGCAGCGCGCCCAGGCCGGCGTGAGCCAAGCTCAGGCTGAGTACGACCAAGAGCTATTCACGCACCAAGTGCAGGTGGCCGATGCCTACCTGTTAGCCCTGTCGGCCCAGAAAGCCGTGGCGCTGCAAGCCGCCAACCTGCGCCGCACCCAGAGCGTGCGGCGGGTGATATTGGCCGCCACCCGCGCTGGCGTGCAGGCCGGCATCGATAGCTCGACGGCCAACGCCGAGGCCGCCCGCGCCCAACTGCAAGTACTGGTGAGCCGGCAGCAGGCCGAGCAGCAGCGCGTGCGGCTGGCTGGCCTGCTAGGTATGCCCACGCAGCGGCTGGCCCTGGCCGATTCGGCGCTGTTTTTTACCAAGCTGCCCGCCCTACCCCCAGCTATCGATAGCAGCACGCTGCTGCGGCACCCTACCCTACTGGCTTACCGGCAGCGCGTATCGGCCAGCGATGCCCTGGCCAAAACCCTGGCCTTTAACAATCGCCCTACCCTTTCGCTAGTGGGCGCTACCTGGGGGCGTGGCTCGGGCGCGGCCTCGTCGGCCAGTGCCGATGGGTCGTTTGCCATCGACCCGTCGCTAGGGGCCGGGCTGCCTTTTAAGGTGTACAACTACGCGGTGGGCGCGGCGCTCACCTGGCGCGTCACGGAGCTGATACACAGCAAGCGCGCCGCCACGGCCCAGCTAGCCCGCTCGGAGCAGGCCCGCGCCGAGTACAGCCAGCAGGAATTACAGCTGCGCACCGAGCAGCAGAATACCCGCCTGCAAATCGACTTGGCCCAGCAGAGCGCCCTAGCCGCGCCCGCCCAGCTCGATGCCGCCAGCCGCGCCTACACCCAGGCCCAGGCACGCTACAACGCCGGCCTCGACAATCTAGTGGTGCTCACGCAGGCCACGCTGGTACTCAATCGCGCCGAAACCGACCAAGCTATCGCCATCAACAACGTGTGGCGGGCGCTGCTACTGCGCGCCGCCACGAGCGGTAACCTCAGCGAGCTTACCAGCCAGCTGCCTTAGCAGTTTCCCTACTCTACTACTTATTTAGCAAGTTGTTATGATAAAAGCATCTCTTGCCAAACCCATTGCCGTGCTGGTGGCGCTGGTGGGCGTCCTCGTGTTTGCGGGGCTGGCCCTGGGGCGCATTCCGGTCGATATTTTTCCGCGGCTGAATTTGCCCACCATCTACATCGCGCAGCCCTACGGCGGCATGACGCCCGCCCAGATGGAAGGCTTCATTGCCACGCGCTACCAGAACCAGATGCTCTACGTTTCGGGCATTAAGAACGTGGAGGTGAAGAACATCCAGGGTTTGTGCCTCGTGAAATGTACGTTTTACGAAGAAACCAACATGGCCCAGGCAGCCGGCGAGGTCGCCTCGCAGGTGAGCCGAGTGCTCAATTACTTTCCACCGGGCACGGTGCCGCCCATCGTAGTGCGCTTCGATGCGTCGTCGCTGCCAGTGGGCGAACTGGTGTTTAGCAGCAGCACGGCCACGCTGGGGCAGATGCAGGACTTGGCCTCGACGCGGGTGCGGCCCTTGTTTTCGCAGATTCCGGGGGCGTCGGCGCCGTCGCCGTTTGGGGGCAACGAGCGCACCATCGTGGTGCGCGTGGACCCCGAGCGCATGAAAAGCTACCAACTCACGCCCGATGCCATCGTGGCGGCCATCGTGCGCAACAACCAGGTGTCGCCGGCCGGGGCCGTGAGCATGGGCGACTACACGGTGCTCACGCCCAGCAACGCCACCATCGGCCGGGTGCCCGAGTTTCTGGATATTCCGCTGCGCCAAGGCGTTGGCCCCACCGTGTTTATCCGCGACATGGCCCGCGTGGAGGATGCCACCGATACGCCGGTGGGCTACGCGCTCATCAACGGCAAGCGCTCGGTGTACATCCCAGTCACGAAATCGGCCGATGCCTCGACCATGAGCGTGGTGCAGGCGCTGCGCGCCAAGCTACCCGAAATGCAGGCCCTGCTGCCCGACAATATTCACCTTAGCTACGAGTTCGACCAATCGGTGTACGTGACGCAGGCCGTGCATAGCCTGGCGTTTGAGGGCGGGCTAGGAGCGCTGCTCACGGGTTTGGTCGTGCTGCTGTTTTTGCGCGACTTGCGCTCGTCTCTCATCGTGATTCTCACCATTCCGGCCTCGATACTATCGGCCGTACTGTTGTTGCAGCTCACTGGCCAGAGTATCAACCTGATGACGCTGTCGGGGCTGTCGCTGGCCATCGGCATCCTGGTTGACCAGGCCACGGTGGTGATTGAAAACATTCACCAGCACCTGGAAATGGGCAAGCCCAAGGCCCGCGCCATTCTGGATGCCAGCCAGGAGGTGTCGTTTCCGCTACTGCTCATCACGCTCAGCATTCTGGCGGTGTTTGCGCCGTCGTTTTTGATGACGGGCGTGCCGCGGGGCATGTTCGTGCCGCTGTCGCTGGCGGTGGGCTTCTCCATCATCGTGTCGTATTTGCTGTCGCAGAGCTTCGTGCCGGTGGTGGCCAACTGGTGGCTGAAAGATGGCCACCATGCTGTTCCTACCTCGCCTGCCGAGGCCCAGGCCGAAGCCGACGACGACCTGCTCGAAGCCCAGCCCGCCGCCACGCCCGACGAGCGTGCCACCGGCTTCGAGCGCATCAAGCAGGGCTACCTGCGCCTGCTCGACCGCCTGCTGGCGCACCGGGCCCTAGTGCTCACGGTGTACGGCGTGGTGTGCGCGGGGCTGATTGGTGGCTGCTTCTACTTCATCGGGCAGGACATGATGCCCAAAATCACGCACTCACGGCAGTTTCAGCTGCGACTTATCGCGCCGCAGGGCTTGCGCATCGAGCGCACCGAGGCCCGCACCAAGCAGGTTATCAACATCATCGGGCAGCTGGTGGGGCCGCAGAACGTAGCCATTACCTCGGCTTTCGTGGGCATGACGCCCAGCAGCTACGGCACCAGCGCGCTCTACGTGTTCAACGCCGGCCCGCACGAGGCCGACTTGCAGGTGAATCTGGCCGAAGACTACGAAGTCAAAAACCTCGACGCGCTCAAGGACCAGATTCGCCAGGCCGTGGCCAAGCAGGTGCCCGACGTACAAATCAGCTTCGAGCCCATCGAGCTCACCGACAAAATCATGAGCCAGGGTGCCCAAACGCCCATCGAAGTGCTAGTGGGCGGCAAAGACCTGACCGAGGGCCAGGCCTACGCTGAGAAGCTGCTGACGCGCCTGCGCCAGATTCCGTACCTGCGCGACGTTCGCATCAACCAGCCGCTACGCTACCCTACCGTGCAGGTGGAGGTAGACCGCGAGCGCGCCGCGCAGTTCGGCCTCACGCCCGACCAGATTTCGCGCTCGCTGGTGGCGGCTACGTCGAGCAGCCGCTTCACGGCCAAAAACCTCTGGCTCGACCAGGGCAAGGGCTTTTCCTACCAGGTGCAGGTGCAGCTGGCCGCCCGCGACATGACCTCCAAGGCCGACATGCTGAGCGTGCCCATGATACCCGGCCAGCTCCGCCCCACCCTAGGCGACGTGGCCACGCTGCGCTCGACCACCATCCCCGGCGAGTACGACCGCATCGGGCCGCGCCGCATCATCACCGTGTCGGCCAATATCGCGGGCAAAGACCTCGGCACCGCCACCAAGGCCGTGCAACGGGCCATTAAGCAGGCCGGCACGCCGCCCAAGGGCTCGGCAGTGGAGGTACGCGGGCTAGCCCAGCTGTTGCAGGAAACCCTGAGCAGCCTGCAAACCGGCCTGGGGCTAGCCATCGTGGTTATTTTCCTACTGCTAGCCGCCAATTATCAGTCGTTTAAAGTGGCCGGCGTGGTGCTCGTGACGGTGCCCGCCGTGCTGGCCGGCTCACTAGCCCTGCTGCTGGCCACGGGCCAAACGCTCAATCTGCAATCCTACATGGGCCTCATCATGTCGGTGGGCGTGTCGGTGGCCAATGCCGTGCTAGTCATTACCAATGCCGAAACCCTGCGCCTGCGCTACCGCGATGCCGTGGCCGCCGCCCGCGCCGCCGGTGCCGCCCGCCTGCGCCCCATCCTCATGACCAGCATCGCGATGATAGCCGGGATGCTGCCGATGGCTTCGGGCCTGGGCGAAAGCGGCGAGCAAACCGCCCCACTGGGCCGCGCCGTTATCGGCGGCCTGCTGGCCTCCACGGTGGCGGCGCTGCTGATACTACCCATCGCCTTCGCCGCCGTGCAGCGCAAAACCACCTTCGCCTCAGTGTCGCTCGACCCCGACGACGAGCACAGCCCGGTGTACGACGGCCAGCCTACTGCCGCCGTCGAAGAACCGGAACTGGTGGCGCACTAACAGCCGCGCTACCCGCTCAATTTTCCATTTGATTTTCTGCCTGCCCTTCTCATGCGCGCTCGTTCTTTTCTTCTGATTTTTTGCGGCGCAGCCGGGCTCTTGAGTGGCTGCTCGTCGGCCGATTCCTCCGACGTCGCCACTACCAAGCCCGAAAGCGAAATACCCGCCGACTCGCAGCTGGAAGCCGTGCGCGTCACCGCCACGCAGCCCGCCCAGTCGCTGAGTTTGCCCGGCGAGTTGGAAAGCTATTTCCAAACCGACATCTCGCCCCGCGTGAGCGCCTACGTGCAGCGCCTGCACGCCGACATCGGCGACCACGTGCGCCAGGGCCAGGTGCTGGCCGACCTCGATGCCCCCGAGCTGACTGCTGCCCTCAACGAAGCCGCGTCCAAGCAAAAGGCTGCCGAGGCCGTGTTGCAATCCAGCCGCGGCACCTACCAGCGCCTGCGCCAAACGGCGCGCACCGCCGGGGCCATCGCGCCGCTTCAGCTAGCCCAGGCCCGCACCCAGGTCATTACCGACAGCCTGAACGTGGCCGCTGCCCGCTCGCACTACAACGCCGCCCGGCAAATGACCAACTACCTACACCTCACCGCGCCCTTCACTGGCGTCATCACCGAGCGCAACCTGTCGCCCGGCGCGGCCGTGGGGGCCAGCGGCCCCGGTGCCCTACCCCTCTTCAAGCTGCGGCAGCTCAATCGGCTACGCCTGCGCGTAGCCGTGCCCGAAGCCTACGTGGCCGACATGCGCCAAGGCAACCCGGTAGATTTCTCCGTAAAGTCTTACCCCGGCCGCACCTTCACGGGCCGCATCAGCCGCATCGCTGGCAGCGTGCAAGCCGCCACCCGTTCCGAGCAGGTCGAAATCGACATTCCCAACCCAAAGGAAGAGCTAAAGCCCGGCATGTTCGCCTCGGCTAGCCTGCCCATCACCCGCCCCCAAAGCAGCATCTTCGTCCCCAAAAGTGCCCTAGTCACCACCGCCGAGCGCACCTACGTCATCCGCGTAGCCAGCGGCCACGCCAGCCTAATCGATGTTCAGCAAGGCGACGAGAACCACGACCAAGTCCAGGTATTCGGCAAGCTCAAAGCCGGCGACGTAGTACTGAAGAACGGCACTGAGGATGTTGCCGACCAGCAAGCCGTGCAAGTGGCCGTGCAGTAATTGGGTCCGCAGCCGCGCCGCCCGTAGCGGCCGGGGCGGCTTTGGGCTACTCGGAGTTTCTTGTCTGAAGTTTTAGACTGAGCTTAGATTTCCTTTCTATACTTTTGCTATGCAAGAGTAACAAGAGTAACTGATAAGCTACTCTTCAACCATCACCAACATCAAAACACTACTTCTCTATCATGACAACTTATGACATCCGAGTTTATGGTCTTCTTTATGGAGAAGACACATCTGCCCTGTATGGCAATGCTAAATTTCAGCATGTATTAGATGACTTGACTTTTGACCAAGTCAAGAAATTATGGGTAGCCCAAAATCCTCATCTTGAAGTGGATGTAATAGCAATTTACAATACAACTAAAATGCATTTTTGCACTTATCACCATAATTATTATGAATAATGTAAGCGCAAAACATGTCAAATCATGAAAAATTTAATCCTGAAGCGTAAAACCTATTATATTGCTCTCTGAGTAAAAATCAATTTTAATTATTTTTCCATTATACACAGTATGCATACCTGCTACGGTAAATGGCGTGTCTTTAGAAAATCCCTCTGTAGTGAGAGACAATTCTCTCATCTCTTTGAATAAATTTTTAGCCAGACATTCTATTTCCACCCTATTCAGCAATCCATTATTAATATTGAAAAATCCTTTTCCATGAAAAACATTATACTTATCAAAATAATATTGACCTTCTTGCGAAAAATTAAGCAGCATTGGACCATAGGTATCGGCTACATTTGCCAAACCAACGGCACTTTTAAATTCATCTTCGTTCTGCGTATCAGCTATTAGATGAAGTGACAGTGTCAAAAGTTGTGTTGCTATTTCTTGCATGATTTTAGGTCGGTTTTAAACGAAAATATGCGCCCCAGTCGAAACTGAAGCGCATATCAAACATACAGCCAAAAAGGCTAAAATCTACCAGCTCGACTTCGTCACGCCGGGAATCTTACCAGCCAGCGCCATTTCGCGGAAGCGAACGCGGCTGATGCCAAACTTGCGCATGTAGCCACGGGGGCGGCCGTCAATCATGTCGCGGTTGTGCAGGCGCACGGGCGACGCGTTGCGGGGAAGCTTGTCGAGGCCAGCGTAGTCACCGGCAGCTTTCAGGGCCTTGCGCTTCTCAGCGTAGCGGGCTACCAGGGCAACGCGCTTGCGGGCCCGGGCTTTGATGGATTCTTTAGCCATTATTCAGCTTCCTTTTTAGCGTTAGCGAAGGGCATACCGAAGGCGCGGAGCAGCTCATAGCTCTGCTCATCGTTTTCGGCCGTCGTTACGAAGGTGATATCCATACCAGAGATTCCTTTGATTTTATCAATCGAAATTTCGGGGAAGATAATCTGCTCCTTCACGCCGAGGGTATAGTTACCCCGGCCGTCGAAGCCCTTATCGTTGATGCCTTTGAAGTCACGTACCCGGGGTAGGGCTACGGTCAGCAAACGGTCCAGGAATTCATACATCCGCTCGCCGCGCAGCGTTACGCGCGCACCGATGGGCATGCCCTCACGGAGTTTGAAGTTAGAAACCGAACGCTTGGCGATGGTCGGAACAGCTTTCTGACCGGTGATGGTCGTCAGCTCCTCTACCCCGTTGTCTACCAGCTTCTTGTCAGCAACAGCGGCACCGATGCCACGGTTGATGCAGATTTTGGTGATGCGCGGTACCTGCATGATGCTCTTGTACTGGAATTTCTCCTGGAGCGCGGGTACCACCTCTTTCTCGTATTTATCTTTTAGACGGGCCATGGTCGTAGTGCGGATTAAGCGGTGGCCGAATCAACCTTCTTCACGTTCGAAACGTGAATGGGGCTTTCGATTTTGGTAATGCCGCCCTGGGGGTTCTTCGCACTCGGCTTGTTGTGCTTGGTTACCAGGTTCAGGCCTTCTACGATGACGCGCTGGGTAGAGCGGTTCACCGACTTGATAACGCCACGCTTGCCCTTTTCGTCGCCGGCAATTACGAGTACGTTGTCGCCCGTCTTCACGTGCAGCTGAACGGGGGCTGCTTTCTGTTTCGTTGCCATAACTTAAATTACTTCGGGGGCTAACGATACGATTTTCATGAACTGCTTCTCGCGCAGTTCGCGGGCTACTGGCCCGAAAATGCGCGTGCCGCGGGGCTCATCGTTGTTGTTGAGCAGTACGGCAGCGTTGTCGTCGAAGCGGATGTAAGAACCATCCTTACGACGGATTTCTTTCTTCACGCGTACGATAACAGCCTTGCTAACAGTACCTTTCTTGGCATTGCCCGAAGGGATAGCCGACTTAATGGCTACCACGATTTTATCACCAACCGTAGCGTATTTCTTGCCCGTGCCACCCAGTACGCGGATGCAGAGCACTTCCTTGGCGCCGCTATTGTCGGCTACCGTGAGGCGGGATTCTTGCTGTATCATCGTTCAGGATTATTTAGCACGTTCAACAATTTCAACCAAGCGCCAGCGCTTAGTCTTGCTCAGGGGGCGGGTGCTCATGATGCGCACCAGGTCACCTTCGCCACACTCGTTTTTCTCGTCGTGGGCGTGGAACTTGGTGGTCTTGCTCACGAATTTGCCGTAAATCGGGTGCTGGTGCTTGGCTACTACCGCAACTGTGATGGACTTATCCATCTTGTTGCTGGTCACCTTGCCCACGATTTCTTTCCGCATGTTGCGGTCCGAAGCAGCATCGTGAGCCGGCAGCAGGTTTTCTTGAGTCGGTTCCATTACTAAGCTTTGTTAGAAGCCTGCTCATTGTTCCGACGCGAAAGCTCCGTTTGCAGGCGAGCAACGGTTTTGCGGTTGGCCTTCAGACGGCCGGGGTTTTCGAGCGGGCTGATAGCGTGCGCGAAGCGCATCTGCTGGCCGTTGGTTTGCTCGGTTTTAATCTGAGTGCGCAGGTCGTCGAGCGACAGGGCGCGGATTTCTTCGTTTTTCATCGAATTAAGCAGCGTTCTCTACGTAGTCGCGACGAACTACAAATGAGGTACGAACCGGCAGCTTCTGAGCCGCCAGACGCAGCGACTCTTTTGCGGTTTCGAGGCTCACGCCATCCGATTCAAACATGATTTGGCCAGGCTTCACGCAGGCTACCCAATATTCGGGCGAACCTTTACCCTTACCCATCCGCACTTCAGCAGGCTTCTTGGTAATTGGCTTATCTGGGAAAATGCGAATCCATACTTGCCCTTCGCGTTTCATGGCACGGGTCATGGCAATACGGGCAGCCTCAATCTGGCGAGCCGTAATCCAAGAGATTTCCAGTGACTTAAGCGCGAACGAACCGAAGTCTATGGAGCTGCCGCGGTAGGCTAGGCCTGTTACGCGACCCTTTTGCATCTTGCGATACTTGGTCCTTTTCGGTTGTAACATTTGAGTAAAAAAAGAAAACTTGAAAAATATTAGCAGTGAACCGTACCCTGAACAAAATGATTCAGGATACGGCTCAGACTAGTTTAATTTAACCTAGCGACGGGGACCGCCACCTTGGCCGCCGCGGTTGCCACCGCCAGCGGGGCCACTACCTTGACCACCACGGTTACCACCGCCTTGGCCGCCACGGGGGCCGCCAGCGGCGCCGTCACGACGTGGGCCACGGTCGCCATCACGACGCGGACCACGGTCGTTGCGGTCACCATCGCGGCGCGGGCCACGGTCGCCACCACGGCCACCACGGTCATCACCACCTTGCTGACCAGCCGGAACCTGGTTAGGCGAGAGGTCGGGCTTGCCGAATACCTCACCACGCATTACCCACACCTTGATGCCGATTTTGCCATACACCGTTTGGGCTTCTGACAGAGCATAGTCGATGTCGGCGCGCAGCGTGTGCAGCGGGGTACGACCTTCTTTGTATTGCTCCGAGCGAGCAATCTCAGCACCACCTAGGCGGCCACCGCACTGAATTTTGATGCCTTCAGCACCAGCCCGCATAGCAGCCTGGATGGACATCTTCATGGCGCGACGGAACGAGATACGGGCAGCCAGCTGCTGAGCGATGCTCTCGCCTACTAGGCGAGCGTCCAGCTCGGGGCGCTTAATCTCGAAGATGTTGATTTGAACGTCCTTCTTGGTGATTTCCTTGAGTTCGTCCTTAATCTTATCAACCTCCTGGCCGCCTTTACCGATTACCACACCCGGGCGAGCCGTGTTGATGGTGATGGTAATCCGCTTCAGGGTGCGCTCGATAACGATGCGCGAGATACCACCCTTTTGGATACGGGCGTTGATGTACTTGCGGATTTTCTCGTCTTCAACGAGTTTGTCGGCAAAATCCTTGCCGCCGTACCAGTTTGAGTCCCAGCCTTTGATAACGCCGAGTCGGAAACCAACGGGATTTACTTTCTGTCCCATGATAAATTAAGCGTTGGCGGGGGTTTCGGTGGGGGTAGCAGCGGCGAGGCGGGTCAGAGCGTTCAGCTCTTTCTTCGACATCTGCGACTCACGCTGCGGGCCTACCGTCAGCGTGATGTGGTTCGAGCGCTTGCGGATGCGGTGGCCACGGCCCTGGGGGGCGGGGCGCAGGCGCTTCAGCTGGCGTCCTTCGTCTACCGAAATCTCGGTCACGCAAAGGTTGGCGTCTTCGATGCGCTCGTCGGGGTTCTTCTGCTGCCAGTTGGCCAGGGCCGACAAGAGCAGTTTCTCCACGCGCTCAGCACCCGAGTTAGCCTCAAAGCGGAGCAGGCCGAGGGCCTGGGTTACGCGCTTGCCGCGTACCAGATTGGCTACCAGGCGCATTTTGCGCGGCGAGGTAGGCACGTTACGGAGTTTGGCTACTGCTTCCATCTTAACGCTTGCCTTTATCTTTTTTGGCGACGTGGCCGCGGAAGTTGCGCGTGGGCGCAAACTCGCCGAGCTTGTGGCCGACCATGTTTTCAGTTACATAGACCGGGATGAACTTGTTCCCGTTGTGGACTGCGAAGGTGTGACCCACGAAGTCAGGCGAAATCATCGAGCGGCGCGACCAGGTCTTTACCACCGACTTTTTGCCAGCGCTTTCCAGCGCTTCTACCTTTTTCTCGAGCCGGAAGTCAATGTACGGCCCTTTTTTGAGTGAACGTGCCATATATTACTTCTTGCCTTTGCGGCTGACAATCAGGTTCTCAGAATACTTGTTCTTGTTGCGGGTCTTCTGACCCTTAGCGAAGATGCCGTTGCGGCTGCGCGGGTGACCACCCGACGACTTACCTTCACCACCACCCATGGGGTGGTCAACAGGGTTCATGGCTACACCACGAACGCGGGGGCGACGACCAGCCCAACGGTTGCGACCGGCTTTGCCCATCACAACGTTCATGTGGTCACCGTTCGATACCGTGCCCACCGTGGCGGTGCAGGTAACGAGCACCATGCGCATCTCGCCCGAAGGCAATTTCAGCGTGGCATAACGGTCTTCGCGAGCTACGAGCTGGGCGTAGGTGCCAGCCGAGCGAGCGATAGCCGCGCCCTGACCGGGCTGCAACTCGATGTTGTGCACGATGGTACCGAGGGGCATCTCGCGGAGCGGCAGAGCGTTGCCAACTTCGGGAGCTACACCGGGACCCGATACGATAACGGTATCTACATTCAGGCCAGCGGGGGCGATGATGTAGCGCTTCTCGCCGTCGGCGTAGTGCAGCAAAGCAATACGAGCGGTACGGTTCGGGTCGTATTCGATGGTCTTCACCGTGGCCGGAACCCCGGCTTTGTCACGTTTGAAGTCAACGATACGATACTGGGTTTTGTGTCCACCGCCGATGTAGCGGTTCGACATTTTACCCGAAGAGTTACGACCGCCGCTCTTCTTGAGCGAGGTCAGCAACGACTTCTCCGGCGTCGACGAAGTGAGCTCGTCGAAGGCCGGGGCCACGCGGAAGCGTTGGCCTGGCGTGGTTGGTCTGAGTTTTTTAAGTGCCATTACTAGCTAGTTGGGCTTTTGCGGCGAAGGCAATTAGATATTGCCGTAGAAATCAATGATGTCACCATCTTTCAGGGTCACGACGGCTTTCTTGCCGTGCGAGCGACGGCCCGAAACCTGGCCGGCCTTAGTGGCCTTCGACTTCACTTTGCCAATCGTGCGCATCGTGTTGATGCCAATCACGGTAACGCCGTAAAGCTGCTCGATGTCTTTCTTAATCTGCACCTTGTTAGCCGTGCGTTCCACTTCGAATACGTAGCGGCCGGTTTCGGTGAGGCTGGTAGCCTTCTCGGTGATAATGGGGCGTTTCAGCGTGCTCATTATTCGGCGGAGTTAGAGGTGTACAATTGCTCCAGCGAACGCAGGCCATCCTCGCTGATGAGCAGGGTGTCGGTGTTCAGAATGTCGTGGGTGTTGAGGCCTACGGCAGTCGAAACCTTCACTTTCTGCACGTTGCGGGCGCTGAGAAGCAGGTTTTTGTCAGCAGCTTCGCCGGCCACGTACAAGGTCTTGCGACCGTTGTTGAGCTTCAGGCCATCTAGAACGGCCACGAAGTCCTTGGTGCGGGGAGCGCTGAACGCCAGGTTTTCAACCAGGGCTACTTTGCCAGCGCGGGCCAGGGCCGACAGGGCCGACAGACGAGCAACACGCTTGGTTTTTTTGTTCAGCTTGAAGCCATAGTCGCGGGGCTGGGGACCGAACATCCGGCCACCACCTACGAATACACCCGACTTCATCGAACCAGCACGGGCACCGCCGGTGCCTTTCTGCTTCTTCAGTTTCTTGGTGGTGCGGGCTACTTCAGCGCGCTGCTTCGATTTGTGCGTACCCTGGCGCTGGTTGGCCAGGTACTGCTTCACGTCGAGGTACATGACGTGCTCGTTCGGCTCGTGGCCGAACACGGCGTCGGACAGCGTAACCTTGCGGCCGGTGTCTTCGCCTTTGCTATTGAATACGGACAGTTCCATCTCTAGTAAGCTTAGCAGATTATTTCTCCAGGTACACGTAGCCATTCTTGGCACCGGGCACCGAGCCGCTCACCAGAATCAGGTTCTTGTCAGCTACAATACGCATCACTTTCAGGTTCTGAATCTTGACGCGGTCGGTGCCCATGCGGCCACCCATGCGCATTCCTTTGAATACGCGCGAAGGCCACGAGCACGCACCGATAGAACCGGGGTGACGCAGACGGTTGTGCTGACCGTGGGTTTGGCCACCCACACCTTGGAAATTGTAGCGCTTTACAACACCTTGGAAGCCTTTACCTTTCGAGGTACCAACTACGTCAACGAACTCACCTTCTTCGAACAGCGAGGTTTCAACCGTGCTGCCGAGCGAGTAGGTGGCTACGTCTTCCGTGCGGAACTCTACCAGACGCTTCTTGGGGGTAGTGCCGGCTTTGGCGAAGTGGCCAGCCAGTGCCTTAGTGGTATTTTTCGCTTTCTTCTCGCCGTAAGCGATTTGAACCGCGTTGTAACCGTCGCTTTCGACAGTCTTAACCTGCGTCACTACGCACGGACCCGCTTCGATGAGCGTGCAAGGAATGTTCTTCCCGTCCGGAGTGAAGAGGCTTGTCATACCGATTTTTTTACCGATGATGCCAGGCATTCTGTGTGGATATTAAATGACACAAAAAGAAAAGGCCCGAGTGGCCTTTTCGCTAAGGGAGTGCAAAGGTAAGAGTTTTTTTCGGGAAAAACCAGGGTGAACGAGAAATAAATGTAGCAGTGAGGCGGTTAGCTCCTACGCCCGGCCTTAGGCTACACATTCCTGGCCCTAATTAGCAAAAGAGCCCCGCTGGCAGTTACCGGCGGGGCTCTTTTGCTGATTTTGCTTTCACTGCCAACACCGCTGAGTAGTTCCGGCTTTGGCAGTGTGTCTATCGCTTTGCTACAGGCTATGCGGGCACTGCTTGGGAAAGCTACCCGGCTTCCGCGTATCGCTTTGGAGCTGTAGCAGCTACTTCAGCCACTCGGGCATGGCTGAGGCAGGGCGAGGAAAAACCTTCAAATCCTTTTTATAGATGGTAAGTGGCACAGGCAAGCCAAAGCTGGGCTGGTCGTAGTAGTTGTAGCTTATGCTTGGCTGCACCCCATTGCGATGGAAATCAAGCGATACAGTGTACCATGCCCCTCTGGCGGGGTCATAGGTTAGCTCCCTGAGCTGCTCTATAAAGGTGCCGATTTTATTGTTTTTAGAATCCTCATTGATATAGGCCAGATTGAAGGTATCAAACGGTACCCTATCAGTTGAATCCTTACGCGTATACCAGGTTTTTACTTCGGTAATAGACCCGACAATGTGCCCCTCAATATGGATAGTGTGCCAGTCTGGCTCGGGTATCAGTGCAGTGGCAATTCGTAGGATGTTGGCCAGGCTCGCGGCTAGTTGTGGTTGGGTAGGGCTAGGCATTAGTAGTGTTGGTCGGTTAATAGAGAGACAAACTCGGTAAACGAGTCGGCAACTGGGGTAAGATTGTCGAAATAGTCTGCACCGTTTTGCTCGGCTTCGTCTTCGTGCCACCACAAAGCAATAATCCCTTTGTTTTCCTCAAAAAGGGACATGATAAATAGATTGCCTCCCGAGTCGATGCCGATTGGCATGTACCAGGCCGGAATACGTCCTTCATACACATCCAGCGCATTGAATAAGCTGGCCCAGGCTGGCTCTTCTATCATCCCAAACAACCATTGAACGTCGGTAGCAGGCTCCGACAAAATATTTGGCTCGGGACGCCCTCCATTGTGCTCAAGCAAAAAATTCTTGTAATCAGCAGGTAGTGAAACCTCATTGGTTTCCTCAAACTCAACAATGTCAACCGGATTAACGGGACCGTAGGGGTTGCTCTCTTCCAAATGTATCATAACTTATAAATGGCTAGCGGTAGCCTAGCCGGCCGGTTCTACCCGTAAGCTCGCGGTACAGTTGCGCCCCACCCGAGTGTCTGGCGGCTTGGTGCGCGTTTGTTTTTACCAGTTCTATTTCATTGTAGAGCTTACCGCCATTGCTGTTTACTACTTCGGTATGGTGCCAGGTATATCCTTTGGGCGTTTTAGTGTGGCCGGCCAGGCGGTTTGCTTCAGCAAAATCATCCCCGTACTTACCCGTCATCTCGATAGTAACGGTGTTTTTGCCCGGCCCCTTATATAGGTATTTGCTAAAATCGGGGTAGCCGTTCTTTTTAATGGGCACCTTAAAGCCTTTGCCTTTTGCAATGGGATTGAGCTTGCCCCGGTATTTGCTATTGGTAATGACTTTACCCCCAGCCGTTTTGAGCGATTTCAGGGTTTTAGTGAGGCAAATGGTTGCGTTGTGCACAACAAACATCCACCAGCTGACGAGGTAGGTGTGCCAGTCGGCTACCTCCACGTTGTAGACCGTGGTAGTCTGCTCGCTACGGTGCCTGACCGCTCCCACGGGCATAGTCAGCCCGTCGGAGCGCAACAGCTCGTCGCCCCTCACTAGGTCACCCGCGTCGGTCCAGGCGCCATTGGCCCAAAACGGGTGCTCGGGCGTGGCCTGCACCGTATCGGCACCTACCTGTAACTCGACCAAAGCGTCCGACTCGCGGCGCATGGTTTGCAGCACGGGTTTGAGGGCCAGGTCGCCCGTTTCTTCGTGCCACGCCCACACCAGGTCGCCCGTGCGTAGCTCCTCGATGTTTTTATAGCCGCCCTCCACGGCTACCGGCGTGCCGGCCGGAAAGCAGGCCGTGACGCAAATGCGCGGAATCTTGGCCAGAAAGGGGCGGATGTTCTTCAACCCGTTTTTCAGGGCCGCGCTTTTGAGGGCCAGGCTCGCCATCTGCTTTTTGGCCGCGCCCAGCGCTACCTTGCCCCCTGCCTTAATCAGGCCGCGTACACCGGCTTTGGCCCCGGCCATGGCCACGGTGGCCGTGCCAAAGCTGAAGATGCCCGCCGCTACTGAGGCCACGTCCCACACCAGAAAGGCTGCGTTCACGGCCATTCCCACTTTGTCGCCCGTCTGAATGGAGTGAATCAGGTCGCGGCCCGAGCCCCAGACAGGAATGGCACCTTCCAGCAGGCCGGCCTCCCCTACCGAGTTTTTTTCCAGCTCAGCTTGCTTGAGGGCCTCGTCGGCGTCTTCCTTAGTTTCCTTAATCTGCTGGCTTAGCTCAGGTGGAATTGGGAGCTGGCCCGAAGTCAGAAACTCGATTTTGCCCTGGCCCAGCGGGCAGTTGATGCAGGAGCGAAACAGCAGTGTATCGGCTCCTCCCACTTTGGCAGGGTACGTGTCTTGCCACAGCAGCGGCGCGGGCACGCAGGGTACCGGCGTACCGCCCGCCATTTGGGTCTGCTTTTGGCAGATAACGAACGAGGGAATATTGAGCAGCGAAACCTTGTCCAGCGCGTTGCCGGCCACCAGCCCGGCTATCTTGCTGGTGCGCGGCGTAGTCTTAAACGGCATGGGCACCGTGCCTTGGCTGCATTGCAGCAGGGCCCCGGTCGTCACGTACTCCAGTGGGTGCGGCATAAGCGGGTGGGCTGGCTAGTGCTAAATAATGTCCGTGTCCTGCGACTTGATTTTGGCCTGGGCGCTGGCCGTCATATTCAGGTTGTTGCGGAAGTCGGCGGTCAGGTCTTCGGCCGATAGGTCGAGCGTCTGCTTAGCTTCCAGCGCGATGCCTTCATCCTCAGCGGCTACCTGCACCTGCTTTTTGGTCAGGAGCGTCAGGTTGTTACCCGCTTTTATCGTAATATTCTTTTTGCTATCCAGCAGAATGTCGCCGCCCGCCAGCAGGCTGATTGGCCCGTTGCTTTTGATACTGATGCTCCCATCGCCATTGAAGCCGACTTCTATCGCGGTGCCTTTGTTGTTGGAATTGGAAATCAGAATCTTCTGGTCGCCCTTGGTATCCGTCATCACAAACTTGTTGCCGCCGGCCGTTTGCAGGCCATTCAGGTAGTTGTCGGCGGGGCTGTAAAAGGCATTCTGCTTGTTTTGGCTGTGCACCATGTTGCCGAGCACCACGGGCGTTTCGGCCCGATTTTGCTCGTAGCCCACCAGCACCTGCGAGCCTACCTCGGGGCTGAAAAGCTGGCCTTTGCCATCGCCCGAGTAAGGCGTGGTCATGCGAACCCAGTCGGTTTCGGCGTCGGCGGGCTGGGCCACTGGTGACGCAGCCGCAGCCGCCCCAGGCGCTCGGGGTCTTGCCGGTCGATGACTTCGGCCAGCTCGGGATGGCCCACCGGGAGCTGCGCGTGGGGGTTTAGCGGTGGGTGCTCGGCCGCGCTGGGCACCGCCTCAAACACGTTGTGGTAGTTGTCCTCGTCCACGATGTGCGTCAGGGTCGTGAGCAGGTAGTTGCCATACGACTCGCTGGCCACCGCCAGCGTGCCCATGCCCTTGCCGGTTACTTCTATCGTGCTGCCCAGCTTCATATTGGGGTCTTCGGCCCAGCCCTTGCACGTAACCAGCCGGGCGGCCTGCTGCGACTTGAGCTGCGCGGCGTATTGGGTCAGCGCCGCCTGGTCGGCCAGCGACACCGCCGGTGCCCGCATCCCCGCTGCCGGAAAAACGCTAGCCGAAGTCTGCGCCGCAAAAGCCGTGAGGGGCTGCTGCCCGGCCCACCCCACGGCTTGCCCGCTGGAGTCGGCCCGCAGCACGCGGTACTGGCCCGGCTGGTACTGCGCCACCACGGTATCGGGGGCCTGCACGCCCAGCCGCAGCTAGCAGCCCGCCCGCACGCCATCGGCCTCGAAGGGCAGCGCCGGGCCGGCGGGCCTACCCAGGCAAAGGGTGGCCCCATCGTAGTACAGCCACTCGCCATGCTGCGCGGCCAGCCGGTGCAGAAAAGCAAAGTCGCTCTCGCCATACTGCGCCACGTAGCGCAACGTGGCCGAGCTGGCTCGCCCGGCAGCGCGTGCACGCACCCGTGCGAAGCTGTGAGCGGGCTACTAATGCCTGCATTAGCTTTATTATTGAGCAACTCGAAAAGCTCGTGATTGGGGGTTGTGTGAATGAAATCGGACAGCGTACGCTCAACCTCCATAGCATCTTGGCGGCCGTTGTGATTTACATCGCGGTAGTACTTCACCGCCACGTGGCCAAAGTCATTGAATACCCACTTATCCGGTATTTTGCGGTACAGGCTGATGGGGGTCGCGTTGGGGTTCTTGGCAAATGCGCCCAGCACGGGCGTCCACAATAGCAGATTGCGGTTCTCAATGTCGCTGGCCACGCGGGCCTGGTCGTGGTCGAGGTGTCGCCACGCAGGCAGGCTCGTGAGCCGCTGCCAGTCTTTGCCCGGCAGCTTTATCTGCACTATGCCTTTGGGGTCGAGCCGCAAGGGCGTGCCCCAGGCCACCGCCGACCACACCCGCGCCCCCGTGCCCGTCTGCATCGTAGTGTGCGGGCCAATCGAGGTTATGACAAATCGCCCCGCCCGCGTAGGGGTAGCCGGATGTTGCGGGTCGCTGAGGTCAGCCGTGGTCGGGCCACCCCTGCCACTGTAGGTAGCTACCCGCGTATAGAGGTACTCATGCTTGGTGGCAGCAGCTATTTTCATAATAACCTACTGGCTTTCAAACAACTACGAGGCATTTACTTGAAACAGGTAGCAAGGCCAGTTCATTTGCTCAGGTGAAGATAAGCCTGAACACCACTGCTTATTAAAGCTCAGCTTACGTTGTTACTGGCCCACCTTCCAAGGTCTGAGTGCGCTCATGAGTGGGCAGTTAAGCCTCTTCAGCATTGGTAGCTAATCCAAAATAGGTATGCCTATTTACATCTTATTGCTACTAAACTCGCCTAATGTGAGATGCCATAATGCGTCTCTATACCCATTCCCAAGCAATTCCACGAATAAACGACCAAACGCGAAAAAGCCCCGCCGGCCAATGACCGACGGGGCTTCTACTTATTTCAAGCGCTAGGCTCAGACTTTGATTTCAACGTCAACGCCGCTGGGCAGTTCCAGCTTCATCAGCGCATCTACCGTCTTGCTGCTGGTCGAGAAAATGTCAACCAGACGCTTGTAGGTGCAGAGCTGGAATTGCTCCCGGCTCTTCTTGTTTACGTGGGGCGAGCGCAGCACCGTGTACTTCTCCTTTTCCGTAGGCAACGGAATGGGGCCGCTTACGATGGCACCAGTAGCTTTTACGGCCTTCACGATTTTCTCGGAAGACTTATCGACCAGGTTGTGGTCGTAGCTTTTCAGCTTGATTCTGATTTTTTGGTTCATGGTTGGTTAGGGCCGATTGCCCTAGGGTTGACAAGCTGAATAAATACTAGCGGCCGCCTTTGGTTTTGGCCACAATGGCGTCGGCCATGTTGGTGGGCACCTGCTCGTAGTGCGAGAAGGTAAGCGACGCCGAGGCACGGCCCGAAGACAGGGTGCGCAGGTCAGTTACGTAGCCGAACAGTTCCGACAGCGGAACGTCAGCCTTGATAACCTGAGCACCGCCTTTGGTGTCCATGCCTTTCATCAGACCACGACGACGGTTCAAGTCACCAGTTACGGGACCCGTGTACTCGTCGGGGCAAACTACTTCAACAGCCATGATGGGCTCGAGCAGTTTCGGACCGGCTTTGCGAGCAGCTTCACGGAAGCCATCACGGGCAGCGAGTTCGAACGACAGGGCGTCCGAGTCAACGTCGTGGTACGAACCGTGGAACAGACGCACCTTCATCGTTTCGATGGGGAAGCCAGCCAACGGCCCGCGCTTCATGGCTTCTTCGAAACCTTTCTGGATGGGCTGAATGAATTCGCGGGGGATAACACCACCTACGATGGCGTTGTCGAACTCTAGACCAGCCTTTTCGGGCTCGGTTTCTTTCGGGCCAAGTTCAAACACAATGTCGCCGAATTTACCACGGCCACCGGTTTGCTTCTTGTAGGTTTCGCGGTGCTCAACCTTCTTGGTGAGCATCTCTTTGTAAGCAACCTGAGGAGCACCTTGGTTGATTTCCACTTTGAACTCCCGACGCATACGGTCGATGATGATTTCAAGGTGTAATTCACCCATACCACGCAGGATAGTCTGGCCGGTTTCCTCGTCGGTGTTAACGCGCAGCGTGGGGTCTTCCTCGATGAGCTTGGCGATAGCCATACCCATTTTGTCTACGTCAGCTTGCGTCTTAGGCTCAATAGCGTAGCCGATTACCGGCTCGGGGAAGCTCATCGACTCCAGAACTACTGGGTTCTTTTCGTCGGTCAGCGTGTCACCGGTCTTAATGTCTTTGAAGCCAACGCCAGCTGCAATATCACCCGCTTGGATTTTCTCAATCGGGTTCTGCTTGTTGGAGTGCATCTGCATGAGGCGCGAGATACGCTCCTTCTTGCCGGTGCGGTTGTTCAGTACGTACGAACCACCGTCGAGCTGACCGCTGTAGCAGCGGAAGAAGCACAGACGACCTACGTAGGGGTCGGTAGCGATTTTGAACGCCAAAGCGGTGAAGGGCTCTGAGTTGTCGGGGTGACGCTCGATGGGCTCGCCGGTTTCGGGGTTGGTACCCTCGATGGCGGGCATGTCGAGCGGCGACGGCAGGTAGGCCATTACGGCATCCAGCATGGTCTGCACACCCTTGTTCTTGAAGGCCGAGCCGCACAATACGGGCGAGAACTTCATGTCGATAACCGCCTTGCGGATAACGTCCATCATTTCTTCGCGGGTAATGCTGTCCGGGTCCTCGAAGAATTTCTCCATCAGAGTGTCGTCGTACTCGGCAACGCTCTCGATGAGCTTCTCGCGCCACTCGGCAACCGTGTCAACGAGGTCCTCGGGAACGGGAATCTCGTCGTACGATTTGCCTTCGGTTTTGTCGTCCCACACGATGGCTTTGCCAGTCAGCAGGTCAACTACGCCTTTAAAGGTATCCTCAGCGCCAATCGGGATTTGCAGCGGCACAGGATTAGCGCCGAGTTTATCCTTGATTTCATTAACAGCCTTGAAGAAGTCAGCGCCGGCGCGGTCCATCTTGTTGACGAAGCAGATACGCGGCACGTGGTATTTGTCAGCCTGACGCCATACGGTTTCCGACTGCGGCTCTACGCCCGATACGGCGCAGAACAAAGCCACGGCACCGTCGAGTACACGCAACGAACGCTCTACTTCCACCGTAAAGTCAACGTGACCGGGGGTGTCGATGAGGTTAATCTTGTACTGCTTGGTTTCGCCGGTCTGGTTGCCCTTCGCGTCGGTGGGGTAGTTCCAGAAGGTAGTAGTAGCGGCCGAGGTGATGGTGATACCACGCTCCTGCTCCTGCTCCATCCAGTCCATCGTGGCGGCACCGTCGTGTACCTCCCCGATTTTGTGGGTTTTACCCGTGTAGTAGAGAATGCGCTCCGAAGTGGTAGTCTTGCCCGCATCGATGTGGGCCATGATACCAATGTTGCGCAGGTACTGAAGGTCTTTGTTGACTGCCATTACGGTAGGTTAAATAGCGCGTTAGCGGATTGTTGAGTTCAGAGAGGAAGACAACCAAAGTCGGCTAAACATTCAATCTAAACTCAACAACCCGCTAAACGCCCGATATATTAGAAACGGAAGTGCGAGAAGGCCTTGTTGGCTTCAGCCATCCGGTGGGTGTCGTCCTTTTTCTTAACGGCAGCACCTTCACCTTTGGCAGCAGCAATGATTTCACCAGCCAGCTTGTCTTTCATGGTTTTCTCACCACGACGACGAGCGTACTGAATCAGCCACTTCGAACCAACAGCAATGCGGCGGTCAGCACGCACTTCAATCGGCACTTGGAACGTAGCACCACCTACGCGGCGGCTCTTTACCTCTACGGTCGGCATTACGTTATTCAACGCTTTGCGCCACATTTCGAGGCCGTTCTCTTTGGTACGGGTCTCCACCTGCTCTACGGCATCGTAGAAAATGGTGTAGGCCAGGTTCTTTTTCCCGTCATACATCATGTAGTTGACGAAGCGGGTTACGAGCGTCTCCTTGAACTTGGGGTCCGGCAGGAGAATGCGCTTTTTCGGTTTTGACTTACGCATGATAGTTGGTAGTGCTTGGTGCCTAGTGCTTGGTGCTTAGGCTGGTAGAAATTTCTTTCTTACCAAGCACTAAGCACCAAGCACCAAGCACTAACTAATTACTTTTTCTTACCGGGTGCCGGTTTACCACCTTTACCAGCGGCTGCAACCTGGCCCGGCTTCGGACGCTTGGCGCCGTACTTCGAGCGACGCTGCAAGCGGCCGCTTACACCTGCCGTGTCGAGGGCACCACGGATGATGTGGTAACGAACACCTGGCAAGTCTTTTACCCGGCCTCCGCGGATGAGCACGATGCTGTGCTCCTGGAGGTTGTGGCCTTCACCGGGGATGTATGCGTTTACTTCCTTACCGTTGGTAAGGCGCACACGGGCCACTTTGCGCATAGCCGAGTTCGGCTTCTTAGGCGTGGTGGTGTACACACGGGTGCACACGCCCCGACGCTGCGGGCACGAATCAAGGGCGGGTGACTTCGACTTGGTAGTCAAAGCCTCACGGCCTTTCCGTACGAGTTGGTTAATGGTTGGCATTTAGCGATTGGTTGAACAGGAGCCGTTTGCTCCCAAATTTTCAGGCCTGCAAAGGTAAGAAAAAGGTTTGGCAATAGCAAACTTGCTGAAAAAGTTAATCTTCCGTCTGCGCCGCCGCTGCCTATAGTGCCCCTAGGCCTCCCCTACCGCCCCGCCGAAGTTCATCGGGTAGCTCGGGGTTTCCTGGTGCAGCTTGATGGGGCCGTAGCTCTGCTCGAAGCGCTGAATATTCTCTTCCAGCGCCGACAGCAACCGCTTGGCGTGCTCGGGCGTGAGCACGATGCGGGCTTTCACCTTGGCCTTGGGCACGCCGGGCATCATGCGGATAAAGTCCACCACGAACTCGCTGGTGCTGTGAGCAATCAGGGCTAGGTTGGCGTATTCGCCTTCAGCTATTTCTTCGCTTAGCTCGATATTGAGCGCGTTTGGGTCGGGGTTTTGGGGTTGGGATGGTTGCATGAGAATAGCAAGTAATAAAAGCTACCAGAAGAATAGTTCGAAGCATAGCTTAACAGTTGTCAATAATAGGCTTATTGACTGACATACTATTAAAAATAATCTACTCAATCCACAGCTTTTATTAGTGAATGTATAGAATGTAAGTGCGTTCGACAGGATTGAAATGAGCACAACAAAACGTCCTACAACGCGGTGGTCATAATCGTCTCCGTAATAAGCTCGAAACGCACTATGCGCGAGCGGTAGAATGTACCAAGTAAATAATAAGATGCTGCAACCAACTAGAAAGTAAACTAACGAGTAGCGTTTTACAGGCTCGCTCATATGCTACTTAGCTTGATACTTTTAACAAACATACAAAAACCCCCGGCCGGCTTTTACGCCAACCGGGGGTTTCTCTTACAAACCTACTTCATTCGTTATTCCGAAACGCTGGTCTCGCGCTTGGCACGCGAGGCGCGCTTGGTGGGCGCGGCCGGCTCGGCAGCAGCGGCGTTCTGGCGGGCAGCCAGGTCGTCTTTCGAAGTAACCTCGATACCCTGATACTCGCGGAGGCCAGTACCGGCGGGGATGAGGTGACCTACGATTACGTTCTCCTTCAGGCCCAGCAGCTCGTCGGCTTTGCCACGGATAGCGGCTTCGCTCAGCACCTTGGTCGTCTCCTGGAACGAAGCGGCCGAGATAAACGAAGCAGTACCCAGCGAGGCCTGCGTGATGCCTTGCAATGTGGGCTTCGACACGGCGGGCTGGGCGTCGCGTACTTCGGCCAGCTTGAGGTCGCGGCGGCGGAGCGACGAGTTTTCGTCGCGCAGCTTGCGGGAAGAGATAATCTGACCGGGGCGCAGCTCCGACGAATCGCCGGCATCTACCACCACTTTCATGTCGATGATAACATCGTTCTCTTCCATCAGCGAGCCCTTATCAACCAGCTGGTTTTCGAGGAAGCTCGTGTCGCCGGCGTCCATCACGAGCACTTTCTGCATCATCTGGCGGACGATAACTTCAATGTGCTTATCGTTGATTTTCACACCCTGCAAGCGGTATACTTCCTGAATCTCGTTCACGAGGTATTCCTGCACCGCGCCCGGACCCTGAATGTTCAGGATGTCGTTCGGGGTGATGGCACCGTCGGAGAGCGGGGCACCGGCCCGCACGAAGTCGTTGTCCTGCACGAGGATAAACTTTGACAGCGGCACCATGTACTTCCGCTTCACGCCGTCTTTCGACTCCACGAAGATTTCGCGGTTACCACGCTTCACCGAGCCGTAGGTAATAACGCCATCGATTTCCGATACTACCGCCGGGTTCGACGGGTTGCGGGCTTCGAACAACTCTACTACACGCGGCAGACCACCCGTAATGTCGCGGGTTTTGCCCACGGCGCGGGGAATCTTCGCCAGGATGTGGCCGGCTTTCACTTTCGTGCCGTTTTCGACGTTCAAGTGAGCGCCTACCGGCATCGAGTACGACTTGTTGGCGTCGGCATCGGCACCTTTGGCCGGAATCAGAATGATAGACGGGTTTTGCGCCTTGTCCTTCGATTCGGTAATCACCTTCTCGCGGAAGCCCGTCTGTTCGTCGGCCTCCTCGCGGTAGGTAATACCTTCGGTGATGGCATCGTACTGGATGGTACCATCGAACTCGGCCAGAATAACGGCGTTGTACGGGTCCCAGTTTACGAGTTCCTGGCCCTTCTCTACCTCCTGGCCTTCTTTCACCAGCAAGAAAGAGCCGTAAGGCACGTGGTTGGCGATGAACACTTTGCCGGTGCCTTTCTCCACGATGCGAATTTCGCCCGAGCGACCCATCACTACGTTGGTGCCAGCGCCTTCAGCGTTGACGCCTGCCACGGTGCGGATATCTTCGAACTCAATCACGCCGTTGAACTTGGCACGAATGTTCGGCTCTACCGAAATGTTAGAGGCCGTACCACCTACGTGGAACGTGCGAAGCGTCAGCTGCGTGCCAGGCTCACCAATCGACTGCGCGGCGATAACACCCACGGCTTCACCCTTCTGCACCATGCGGCCGGTGGCCAGGTTACGGCCGTAGCACTTGGCGCAGATGCCGCGCTTGCTTTCGCAAGTCAGCACCGAGCGAATCTCTACCGACTCGATGCTGGTAGCGTCGATGCGGCGGGTAGTCTCCTCCGTAATTTGCTCACCAGCGGCCAGAATCAGCTCGTCGGTCAGCGGGTCGATGATGTCGTGCACGGCCGTGCGGCCGAGAATACGCTCGGAGAGCGGCTCCACGATGTCCTCGTTGTCTTTCAGGGCGAAGGTTTCGGTACCGCGCAACGTGCCGCAATCCGGCTCGTTCACGATAACGTCCTGCGACACGTCTACCAGACGGCGGGTCAGGTAGCCGGCGTCAGCCGTTTTCATTGCCGTGTCAGCCAGACCTTTACGAGCACCGTGCGTCGAGATGAAGTATTCGATTACGTCGAGGCCTTCTTTGAAGTTCGACAGAATCGGGTTTTCGATAATCTCGCCTACCGAACCTTGCAGCGACTTCTGGGGCTTGGCCATCAGGCCACGCATACCGCCGAGCTGACGAATCTGCTCACGCGAGCCACGCGCGCCCGAGTGCATCATCATGTAGATGGAGTTGAAGCCCTGGTTCTCCTTTTCGAGGCGACCCATCAGCGTCTCCGTAATCTGCGAGTTGATTTTCGTCCAGACGTCGATAACGGCGTTGTAACGCTCGTTATTGGTAATCAGACCCATCTGGTAGTTCTGCGTTACGGCAGCTACGTCGGCCTGCGCGCGCTTGATAAGCTCGTCCTTCTCTTTCGGAATCTGGATATCACCCAGACCCATGCTCAGACCGCCTTTGTAGGCCGACTGGAAGCCGAGGGTTTTGATATCATCGAGGAACGCAGCCGTGCGGGCCATGCCCGTACGCTTGAACACCATCGAGATAATCTGCTGCAGCTTCTTCTTGGTCAGCAGCTCATCTACGAAACCTACTTCCTTGGGCACGAGCTGGTTGAAGAGCACGCGGCCGGCCACGGTTTCGATGATGCGGGGCACGAGGTCGTCGTTCTCGTCGCGCACCATGGTTTTCACCTTGATGTAGGCATGCTTCGACAACTGCTTCTCGTTGAGCGCAATCACTACCTCCTCGTCGGAGTAGAACGTGCGACCTTCGCCCTGGATGGTCTCCTCGGGCGTCGAGCGCTTGCCCTTCGTCACGTAGTACAAGCCCAGAACCATGTCCTGCGACGGGACCGCGATGGGTGCGCCGTTGGCGGGGTTCAGGATATTGTGCGACGCCAGCATGAGCATCGAGGCCTCTAGGATAGCGGCCGGGCCGAGGGGCACGTGCACAGCCATCTGGTCACCGTCAAAGTCAGCGTTGAAGGCCGTACAAACGAGCGGGTGCAGCTGAATAGCCTTGCCCTCGATGAGGCGCGGCTGGAACGCCTGGATACCCAAGCGGTGCAGCGTAGGAGCACGGTTGAGGAGCACCGGGTGGCCTTTCAGCACATTCTCCAGGATGTCCCACACTACGGCGTCCTTGCGGTCCACGATTTTCTTGGCCGACTTCACCGTCTTCACAATACCGCGCTCGATGAGTTTGCGGATAATGAACGGCTTGAACAGCTCGGCCGCCATGTTCTTGGGCAGGCCGCACTCGTGCAGTTTCAGCTCGGGGCCTACCACGATAACCGAACGACCCGAGTAGTCAACACGCTTACCGAGCAGGTTCTGACGGAAGCGGCCTTGCTTGCCTTTCAGCATATCGGACAGCGACTTGAGAGCACGGTTGCCTTCAGCGCGCACGGCATTCACCTTGCGCGAGTTGTCGAAGAGCGAGTCAACGGCCTCTTGCAGCATGCGCTTCTCGTTCCGCAGAATCACCTCGGGAGCCTTGATTTCAATCAGGCGCTTGAGGCGGTTGTTACGAATGATAACGCGGCGGTACAAGTCGTTCAAGTCGGAAGTCGCGAAGCGACCACCGTCCAGCGGCACCAGCGGGCGCAGTTCGGGCGGAATAACTGGCACCATGCGGATGACCATCCACTCAGGCTTGTTTTCCACGCGGGTAGCGGCGTCGCGGAAAGCTTCCACTACGCGCAGTCGCTTCAGGGCCTCAGCCTTACGCTGCTGCGAAGTTTCGTGCGCGGCCGAGTCGCGGAGCGAGTAGCTCAACTCGTCGAGGTTGATGCGCTCGAGCAGCATTTGCAGCGCGTCGGCACCCATTTTGGCGATGAACTTCTGCGGGTCATCGTTGGGCAGCATCTGGTTTTCGCGGGGCAGCTTGTCGATGATATCCAGGTACTCGTCTTCGGTGAGGAAGTCGAGCTGCTGCACACCTTCTTCGGCTTGCACGCCGGGCTGCACCACTACGTAGCGCTCGTAGTAAATAATCTGGTCGAGCTTCTTGGTGGGCAGGCCCAGCAGGTAGCCGATTTTGTTCGGCAGGCTCTTGAAGTACCAGATATGGGCTACGGGCACCACCAACTCAATGTGGCCCATGCGCTCGCGGCGCACCTTCTTCTCGGTCACCTCTACGCCGCAACGGTCGCAGATGATGCCCTTGTAGCGAATGCGCTTGTATTTGCCGCAGTGGCACTCCCAGTCCTTCACGGGACCGAAAATGCGCTCGCAGAACAGGCCGCCCATTTCGGGCTTGTAGGTACGGTAGTTAATCGTTTCCGGCTTTACTACTTCACCCGTGCTCCGCTCCAGAATACCTTCGGGAGAGGCCAGCGAGATAGTAACCTTAGAGAAGTCTTGGACTAACTTCTTATTTTTTGCAAAAGCCATTCTAATGGTTTTAGCGGTTGATTTCTGCTGTTATAGCGAGCCATAACAGTGCGACGCTACGAAAAGTGCTCTGCGGGTCGGACAGGTACGCCACGCAGTAGTTTTTCGCTAGGTCTTGTTTTTGCCCCTCGGCAGCCGCGCTTCCCACCTTGTGCTACCCTGACCTGTCTCGGGGCAGTAGTATCGTGAGCGGGGCGCTTTGCAGCGGGACTATCTATTGTTTATTTCTATTGTGGGCGAAATGATTGAAAGTTGGTTGTCAGCACTCGCGTACCGACAATCAACCTATTCAATCAACCTAGTCCAGTGAAATCTCCAACGCCAGACCACGGAGTTCGTGAATCAGTACGTTGAACGATTCGGGGATATTCGGCTTGGGCAGAATGTCACCTTTTACGATGGCTTCGTATGCCTTGGCACGGCCTACCACGTCATCAGACTTGATGGTCAGGATTTCCTGCAGCACGTTGGAAGCACCGAAGGCCTCCAGTGCCCATACCTCCATCTCGCCGAAGCGCTGGCCACCGAACTGCGCCTTACCACCCAACGGCTGCTGCGTGATGAGCGAGTATGGCCCAATAGAACGAGCGTGCATCTTGTCGTCAACCAAGTGACCGAGCTTGAGCATGTAAATCACACCCACGGTTACCGGCTGGTCGAAGCGGTCACCCGTGAGACCATCGTGCAGGTAGGCACGGCCCCAGTCGGGCAGGCCAGCTTCGGTCAGTTCACGCGACACCTCATCCTCCGTAGCGCCATCGAAGATGGGCGTAGCGTAGGTGCGGCCCAGCTTCAGGCCAGCCCAGCCAAGTACCGTCTCGTAAATCTGACCGATGTTCATGCGGCTTGGTACACCTAGGGGGTTCAAGACGATGTCCATCGGCGTACCGTCGGGCAGGAAGGGCATATCCTCATCGCGCACGATGCGGGCTACTACCCCTTTGTTACCGTGGCGGCCGGCCATCTTGTCACCCACCTTTAGCTTGCGCTTTTTGGCGATGTATACTTTGGCAAGCTGCACAATGCCGGCAGGCAGTTCATCACCAACCTCCAGCGTGAAACGGTCGCGCTTGAAGCGGGCGGTGATAGTGTTGCGGCGCTTCGCGTAGTTTTTGATGAGGTGCTGAAGCATCTCATTCACGCGGGCGTCGGCCGTCCAGCCTTCGAGTTGCAGGTCTTTGAAGAGGTTCACCTCTTCCGGCACGGCGTAGTTGCTCTCGTCGCGGTAGGCGTTTTTGTCGGGGAACAACGCTTCGCTGATGTTCTTCCGGCCAAACTTCACGCCCTTAGCAAGTACCTCATCACCAAAGCGGTGCTTGATACCTTGTGAGGTTTTACCTTCCAGCAAAGCTACCAGCTTATCAATCATGATAGCCTTCACGCCGCGCAGTTCGCGAGCGTAGCCTTCTTTCAGGTCTTCTACCTCTTTCTTCGACTTAGCGCGCAAGTTCTTGTCCTTTTTGGGACGCGAGAACAGCTTGGTGCCGATAACTACCCCGTTCAATGAGGGCGGCGCTTTGAGCGAGGCATCCTTCACATCGCCAGCTTTGTCACCGAAAATGGCGCGGAGCAATTTCTCTTCTGGGGTCGGGTCGGTTTCGCCCTTGGGCGTAATCTTACCGATGAGGATGTCACCTTCGCGAACTTCAGCACCTAGGCGGATGATACCGTTGTCGTCGAGGTTGCGCACGGCTTCTTCGCTCACGTTCGGAATCTCCGACGTCAGCTCTTCTTCGCCGCGCTTGGTCTCGCGCACTTCCAGCTCAAACTCCTCAATGTGAATCGAAGTGAAGATGTCGTCGCGAACTACGCGCTCCGAGATAACGATAGCGTCCTCGAAGTTGTAGCCCTGCCACGGCATGAACGCTACCTGCATGTTGCGGCCCAGGGCCAGCTCACCGCGGTTGGTGCCGTAGCCTTCGCAAAGCACCTGGCCTTTGGTTACGCGCTCACCGTTTTTCACCAGCGGCGTGAGGTTGAGGCAAGTGTCCTGGTTGGTACGGCGGAACTTGATGAGGCTGTACGTCTTGCGGTCCGCGTCGAAGCTTACCGACAGTTCGTCGTCGCTCAGGTCGTACTTGATGATGATGCGGTTAGCATCTACCGAATCCACTACGCCATCGCCTTCAGCAATGATGAGCGCGCGCGAGTCGATAGCCGTGCGGCCTTCCAGACCCGTACCCACAATCGGGGCCTGCGGGCGGAGCAGCGGCACTGCCTGGCGTTGCATGTTCGAGCCCATGAGCGCACGGTTGGCGTCGTCGTGCTCCAGGAACGGAATCAGCGAAGCAGCTACCGATACAATCTGGTTCGGGGCCACGTCCATGTAGGAGTATTCCTCTGGGCCTACTACCGGGAAGTCACCTTCAAAGCGACCCTTCACCAGCTCTTGCGTCAGCTTGCCCTCGTTGCTCAGCAGCGAGTTGGCCTGCGCGATGTGGTGCGTATCCTCTTCCTCAGCGGTCAGGAACTTCACGTTCTCGGTCATGTCCACCGTGCCAGCGCTTACCGTCCGGTAAGGCGTCTCAATGAAGCCCATCGAGTTCACACGAGCGTGTACACAGAGCGACGAAATCAGCCCGATGTTCGGGCCTTCCGGCGTCTCAATGGTGCAAAGGCGACCGTAGTGCGTGTAGTGTACGTCACGTACCTCGAAGCCAGCACGCTCACGCGACAGACCTCCCGGCCCGAGCGCCGATACGCGACGCTTGTGCGTCACCTCGGCCAGCGGGTTGGTTTGGTCCATGAACTGCGACAGCTGGTTGGTACCGAAGAACGAGTTAATCACGCTCGACAGCGTGCGGGCGTTAATCAGGTCAACCGGCTTGAAATCCTCGTTGTCGCGCACGTTCATGCGCTCCTTGATGGTACGGGCCATACGGGCCAGACCCACGCCGAACTGGGCGTAGAGCTGCTCCCCTACCGTGCGCACACGGCGGTTGCTCAAGTGGTCAATGTCATCGACAATGGCCTTCGAGTTGATGAGGCCAATCAGGTACTTCACGATGAGCACGATGTCCTCGTTCGTCAGTACCCGAGCCTCTTGGCTCATGTCGATTTGCAGCTTCTTGTTAATCCGGTAGCGGCCTACTTCCCCGAGGTCGTAGCGCTTGTCCGAGAAGAACAGCTTCTGGATGATGTCACGGGCGGTTTCTTCGTCGGGAGCCTCCGTGTTACGGAGCTGACGGTAAATCTGCTCAACAGCTTCTTTCTCCGAGTTCGAATTGTCCTTCTGCAAGGTGTTGTAAATGATTGCGAAATCCGCAATGTTCACATTCTCCTTGTGCAGAATTACCGACTTGGCACCCGCGTCTACGATAGTGTCGATATCAGCTTCCTCGATAACCGAGTCACGCTCCAGCAACACTTCGTTACGGTCGATAGAAACTACCTCGCCGGTGTCCTCGTCCACGAAGTCTTCCGTCCAGGTGCGGAGCACGCGGGCGGCCAGCTTGCGGCCAACGGCCTTTTTGAGGGTCTTCTTATCTGCTTTCAGCTCTTCGCTCAGGCCGAACAAGTCCAGAATGTCCTTGTCGGTGCCGTAGCCGATGGCACGCAGCAGCGTCGTAACCGGGAATTTCTTCTTCCGGTCGATGTAGGCGTACATCACGTTGTTCACGTCCGTGGCAAACTCAATCCACGAGCCTTTGAACGGGATAATGCGGGCCGAATACAGCTTCGTACCGTTAGTGTGCTTGCTCTGGGCGAAGAACACGCCCGGCGAGCGGTGCAGCTGCGATACGATAACGCGCTCAGCGCCGTTAATAACAAACGAGCCTTTTTCCGTCATGTACGGAATGTTGCCCAAGAAAACTTCCTGCTCAATGGTCTGGAAGTCCTCGTTATCCTTATCGTTGCAAATGAGTTGCAGCTTCGCTTTCAGCGGCACGGCGTACGTCAGGCCGCGGTCGATGCACTCATCCACCGTGTATTTCGGCGGGTCAACGTGATAGTCGATAAAGTTCAGGACGAAGTTTTCGCGCGAATCCGAAATCGGGAAGTTCTCGGCAAATACCTTGAACAAACCCTCATTGGTGCGGCTCGCGGCGGCAGTTTCGAGCTGAAAGAACTCCTGGAACGACTGCACTTGCACGTCCAGGAAGTCCGGGTACTCGATAACTTTCTTAATCTTGGCGAAATTGATTCGCTCACTGGCCCCAGTCAGGTGTTTGACTTCGGCGGCCTCAGTTGCTTGCGGTGTAGCCAATTGGAAAGGTTTTAAAAATGTACACGTAAGCTATTCTAGCTGCGCGCGTTAACTCTCTGGTTGCGTTGAGTCTGGAAGTTTGCTCTCACACCTGCACCTACGGTCAAAGCCTTCAGACAAACTCAACAGTCACAAGCGCAGGAAAGGACCTTACCACGTTGATTGTCAAATGAGTCCAAAACTCCAGCGACGTTTAACGTGATAAGGTCCTTCATTGCACTTCGCTCCATTTAAGCAACAGAGAAGAAAACTGCTAGCGTAAGACAACCCCAAGCAACGGCTTTTGGTTGCAACTCTTAACTTATTCTCTACAAACAGGAAAAGACCTGGCTACGTGCCAGGCCTAATCCGTTGCGGGAGCAAGCCCGTAGGCGAACCTACTTAACTTCTACTTCAGCACCAGCTTCTTCAAGCTGCTTCTTCAGAGCTTCGGCTTCGTCCTTAGCGATGCCTTCTTTCAGGGGCTTGGGAGCACCGTCAACCAGTTCTTTAGCCTCTTTCAGGCCCAGGCCGGTCAGGTCTTTCACCAGCTTAACTACTGCCAGCTTCTGGCCACCAGCAGCTTTCAGGATTACGTCGAACGAAGTCTTCTCCTCGGGAGCCTCAGCAGCAGCGCCAGCACCACCACCAGCTACCATTACGGGAGCAGCAGCAGCGGGCTCGATGCCGTACTCATCCTTCAGGATGCCTGCGAGTTCGTTTACTTCTTTAACGGTGAGGCTAACAAGCTGCTCAGCGAAGGCTTTCAAATCTGCCATTTCTGTAGATTATTAAAAAAAGGTTGTATTGAAAATTGAAAGTTGAAAAGGATGAGCAGCGGTTAGCCTGCAGCTTCTTCTTTTTCGGAAAGCGTTTTGAGGATGCCAGCCAGCTTATTACCACCGCTCGACAGAGCAGAGATAACGTTTTTGGCGGGCGATTGCAGCAGGCCGATGAGTTCACCGAGCAGTTCCTGCTTGCCTTTGATGGTGGTGAGGCCTTCGAGCTGGTTAGCACCGATGAAGATGCTAGCGTCTACGTAGGCACCTTTCAGCGCGGGCTTGGGTTCTACGCCGCGGGGGTAAGCCTGCGACTTGTAGAAGTCCTTCAGCAGCTTGGCGGGAGCGTTGCCGCTCTCTTTCGAGAACAGTACGCCCGACTGGCCTTTCAGCGCCGCGTCCATTTCGCTGGTGTCGCCACCTAGGGTGTCGAGCGCCTTGCGGATGAACGAGTTTTTGTACACTTTGAACTCCATGCCACGGTTGAAGCAGAGGCGACGGAATTCGTTGATTTTGGCTACCGACATGCCCGAGGCATCGGCGATATAGAATGCGTTGTGCGACTGGAACTTCTCGCTCAACTCATCCACGAGGGCTTGTTTATCTTCCCGAATCATGGCTGGTTGGTTTAATTAGTTAGCGGAAGAAACCGTGCTGTCAACCGGTACGCCGGGCGACATGGTGCTGCTCAAGGTGATGCTCTTGATGTAGGTGCCTTTCGACGAAGAAGGCTTCAGGCGACCGAGCGTCTGAATTACTTCCAGCGCGTTCTCAGCCAGCTTGCTGGGCTCGAACGATACTTTACCTACCGAGCAGTGAATGATACCGGTTTTGTCAACCTTGAAGTCGATTTTACCAGCTTTCACTTCTTGTACAGCCTTGGCTACGTCGGTGGTTACGGTGCCCGACTTGGGGTTCGGCATCAGGCCACGGGGACCCAGTACGCGACCTAGGCGGCCAACTTTCGCCATTACCGAAGGCATGGTGATAATAACATCGATGTCGGTCCAACCTTTCTCGATTTTCGAGATGTAGTCGTCCAGACCCACGAAGTCAGCGCCGGCGGCGGTAGCTTCGGCCTCCTTGTCGGGAGTTACCAGAGCCAGCACGCGAACGGTTTTGCCAGTGCCGTGGGGCAGGGTGGCTACACCGCGTACCATTTGGTCGGCTTTGCGGGGGTCTACGCCGAGGCGCACGTCGATGTCAACCGAAGCGTCGAACTTCGTGAAGGTGATGTCCTTCACTACCTGTGCGGCTTCGAGCAGGCTGCGTACCTGCGTCAGGTCGTGTTTGGCAAGGGCTTCCTTGCGCTTTTTGCTGATTGCTGCCATTGTGTATGTCCTCCGGTTAGTTATTCAGCAAAAGGCGAGTCGCCCTTCACGGTGATACCCATGCTGCGAGCCGTACCGGCTACTTGCTTCATGGCCGACTCCACTTTGAAAGCGTTCAAGTCGGGCATTTTGGTTTCGGCGATGGTACGAACCTGGTCCCAGGTCACCGAGCCTACTTTGTTACGGTTCGGCTCTTTCGAACCGTTCTGCAACTTAGCGGCATCCATGAGGAGAACCGGTACCGGCGGAGTCTTAATGACGAAGTCAAAAGACTTATCGGTGTACATCGTAATCAGGACGGGGCAGATTTGGCCAGCTTTATCTTGGGTGCGCGCATTGAATTGCTTGCAAAACTCCATGATATTCAAGCCTTTACTACCAAGCGCAGGTCCAATTGGCGGGGCAGGATTCGCCGCGCCTCCCTTTACCTGAAGTTTCAGGTAACCTCTAATTTCTTTGGCCATTTGGTGTGTAAAGCTGTGGCTGTCGTGACGTAACTCGCGCCAACCTCAGTAAAAAAAACTCCTAGTGGAAGCCCCGCCTAATCGGAGTGGATATCAGGCGACGTATAACAGTAGCTACTCTTTTTCGACCTGCGTGTAGCTCAGCTCTACGGGCTGGGCACGGCCAAAAATTTTCACGATAACATTCAGTTTCTTACGCTCTTCGAACACTTCGTTGACGTTGCCGCTGAAGCCGTTGAACGGACCATCGATAACCTTCACCAGTTCGCCCACCGTGAAAGGGGTTTCGATTTCGGCTGATTTCTCCTCGGCCTCGTCTACTACGCCCAGCAGGCGGTTTACTTCGTTCATCGACAGGGGAACGGGCTTGGCGTTGGCCGTTTTCGTTTCCTTATCGCCTAGGAAGCCAATTACGCCGGGGGTCGAGGTGATGATGTTCAGCACCTCGCCGTGCGTTACGTCCGAGTGAATGATGATGTAGCCAGGATACAGGTTCCGCTCGCGCACGCGCTTTTTGCCGTTGCGCATCTCAAATACCTTCTCAACCGGAATCAGCACTTGCGGCAGCAAGTCCTGCAAGTTGTGGCGACCGATTTCGGTCTCCATGTAGGTCTTTGCCTTTTTCTCTTGGCCGCTCACCGAGCGCACCACGTACCATTTTAGCTCTGCCATTCTTTATAAACCTAGCGAGCGAAAGACTGGTAGAATGCTTCGAGAGCTTTGTTAAAGCTCACATCCATAACGCCGACTACGGCAGCGAATACCAGGGAACCAATGAGTACCAGGCCGGCGCTCTTTTGCAGCTCGGTGGTCGAGGGCCACGTTACGTTGTAACGCATTTCCTCGATGGTGTCGCGGAAATAGTTGTTCAGCTTAGCCATGTCGCAATCAAGCCGGTACCGGCGTAAAAAAGAGCCGCCAAGCGGCGGCCCTAGGTGGCACGAGTGGAGAGATTCGAACTCCCATCAAAGGTTTTGGAGACCTCTATTCTACCCTTGAACTACACTCGTGTATGCGGCTCCTTATTGACGTTGTTTGTCAATGGGAGTGCAAAGGTAAGCAAAGTTTGCCAAATAAACTACAAACTTGTAGACAATGCGTTAACAACTTTTTATAAAAAAACGCCCCCGATTGCTCGGGGGCGTTTTTGCATTTAGCGTTTCCGCTAAAACTAGTCGAGGATTTCGGTTACCTGACCGGCACCTACCGTACGGCCACCCTCACGGATAGCGAAGCGGAGGCCTTTCTCCATTGCCACCTTGTTGATGAGCTCAACCGTGATGGTGATGTTGTCGCCGGGCATTACCATTTCAACGCCCTCGGGGAGGGTGATGATGCCGGTAACGTCGGTGGTACGCAGGTAGAACTGCGGACGGTAGTTGTTGAAGAAAGGAGTATGGCGGCCGCCTTCCTCTTTCGAGAGCACGTACACCTCAGCCTTGAACTTCTGGTGGGGCTTCACCGAGCCGGGCTTGCAGATAACCATGCCGCGACGGATGGCTTCTTTTTCAATACCGCGGAGCAGCAGACCTACGTTGTCACCAGCCTCGCCACGGTCCAGGATTTTGCGGAACATTTCCACACCCGTTACCGTCGACTTCAGGCCTTCGGCACCCATGCCGAGGATGTCAACTTGCTCACCCGAGTTGATGATACCGCGCTCGATACGGCCGGTGGCAACAGTACCACGACCCGTAATCGAGAACACGTCTTCTACCGGCATCAGGAAGGGCAGGTCGGTCAGACGAGCAGGAATCGGAATGAACGAGTCAACCGCGTCCATCAACTCGTTGATTTTGGGAACCCAGTTGGCGTCGCCGTTCAGGCCGCCAAGGGCCGAACCCTGGATAACGGGGATGTTGTCACCGTCGAAGTTGTAGAACGACAGCAGTTCGCGGATTTCCATTTCTACGAGCTCGAGCAGCTCGGGGTCATCCACCATGTCCACTTTGTTCATGAACACAACCAGCTGAGGAACACCTACCTGACGAGCGAGCAGGATGTGCTCACGGGTCTGGGGCATCGGGCCGTCGGTAGCAGCTACTACGAGGATAGCGCCGTCCATCTGGGCAGCACCCGTTACCATGTTCTTCACGTAGTCAGCGTGACCGGGGCAGTCAACGTGTGCGTAGTGACGGTTAGCGGTAGCGTACTCTACGTGAGCAGTGTTGATGGTGATACCACGCTCTTTTTCCTCGGGGGCGTTGTCAATCGAGGAGAAGTCGCGCTTTTCAGCCAGGCCCTGGTTAGCCAGCACCGTGGTGATAGCTGCGGTCAGGGTCGTCTTGCCGTGGTCAACGTGACCGATGGTGCCGATGTTTACGTGCGGCTTCGACCGGTCGAAATTTTCTTTAGCCATTGTAAAGAGTTGAGAAAAAAGAGGGAATTAAAAACTGAAAAGCAACTAAAAAGGGCCCTACACAAGAAAAGCGAAACCCAGCTTGGGCCAATTCAGGCTTGAGTGCTGCGTATCGCTTTCGATTGCTGACCCGGCGCTTCTTCTCACAAAGATAAGCAACGCCGTATTTGCTGAGCCATTTATGGGATTTGAACCCATGACCTCTTCCTTACCAAGGAAGTGCTCTACCACTGAGCTAAAACGGCTTAAAACGTGTTTTAAAGTATTGACCGAGAGCGGGAGACGAGGTTCGAACCCGCGACCTGCAGCTTGGAAGGCTGCCGCTCTACCAGCTGAGCTACTCCCGCAGTTGGTCTAAAACTTTTTCAAATGTGGGGGTAACAGGACTCGAACCTATGAACCCGAAGGAGGTGAGTTACAGTCACCCGCAATTGCCGCTATGCGATACCCCCATTTGCTTCATCCTGGTCGTTTACCCGAATTGAGACGCAAAAGTACAGGTTTTTCGGAACAATGCAAGTACAAGGCCAGAAAAAGTTTTAAAATTTATTTCAGCCATTTCATCCCAGCACCGAATTTATCCGCTAACATTTTGATACTTAAATCATCCCGTAATACGCCTTTAAACGCTCATCTTTTTCGTTATCCCGAATATCCCGCAAAATTTCTTTGAGCGCGGGCGTACCAGCGGCCAGCGTCACCAGCCCTTTGTACGCCCCAAGGCGCACGTAGTACTGCGGGTGCGTGCGGGCCAGCGTTTCCAGCGTCTTCACGCCCTTCTCGCGCTCGATGGCTGGCATCTGTACCATGAAGGCCCCGAACGACTGCAGGTAGGCGTACAGGTCGAGGTCATTGACGTTGGGCAGGCGGCGCAGAAACCATGGGTACTGCTCTATCGTGCCAGCCTTGGCGTAGCAGTCGGCAATAGCTACCAGCAGGGTTGTATTGTTGGTATTGTCGAGCGCGGCTACCTGCTGCAAGGCGGCGGGCGTCGGCGACTTGGCAATGGCGGCCACGGCGGCGGCCTCTACCAGGTAGGAGCTATCGCGCAGCGCGGCCTGGTACACGGTGCTATAGTTTTCGCTGGCGAAAAAGGAGAGCGTGGTGATGGCCTGCGCCCGCACGGCGCTACTTGGGTCGGCGGTGGCAAAGTGCTGGATTTCGCTGCGCACGGCCGTAGGGGCGGTGCCCTTGTAGGCGCGCAGGTGGTCGAGGGCCGAGCGGCGGATGGCGTAGAAATTATCCTGCAAGGCGTTGCGGTACATGCCGCTCACGCCGGCATCGGCGGCCTTATTGTGCAGCATTTCCAGCGGTTCGGCGCGCTGCAAGTAGTTGCGGGCATGGTAGAACTGGAACACCAGTTCCTCGGTTGAGCGCTCCTCGTCGATTTCACCCAGCAACTGCGCCTCACTGTCGAACTTCACCAGGCTCGGCCGGTCGGCGGCGATGAAGGAGAACGTCTCGTCAGTTTTAGTGACGGTAATGCGGTGGTCGATAGCCTTGTCCTTCTGCCACACGGTGATGGTGACGGGTAGCCGGTAGATGGGCTGAAACACTGTATCCTGCACCTGGCGCACGCGCAGCAGCAGCTGGCCGTTGCTGTACGAGTGGGTGACTTTCAGTTCGGGGTGGCCGCGCTGCATAAACCACTGGTCGAAAAACCAGGTCAAATCTTCGCCGGTCGTTTCCTCGAAAGCTTCGCGCAGCTTGCTGATTTCGACAGCTGTGTACTTGTTTTTGGCGAGGTAGCGGCTGAGCGCCGTGAAGAAAGCGTCGTCGCCCACGTACTTGCGCAGCATGTGCAGTACCCGCCCGCCCTTCTGGTACGAGTGGCGGTCGAACATGTCTTCCTGGCTCTGATAGTGGTAGCGGATGAGCGGCTCGCGCTTGTCGTTGGCTTCTTCGAGGTAGGCCGCCAGGTCTTGCTGCTGCACGAGGGCTGCCTGGTCGGGGCCGTATTTGTGCTCGGCCCAGAGGTACTGCGAGTAGTTGGCGAAGCTTTCATTGAGCGGCAGATTGCTCCATGACTCGCACGTTACCAAGTCGCCGAACCAGTGGTGAAATAGTTCGTGGGCAATAGTCGCCTCCGAGCCTTCGTACTGGCTATCCAGCAGCTCGCGGGTAGTGGCCTGAATGGTACTGCCGTGCACGGTAGCCGTGGTGTTTTCCATCGCGCCGCTCACGTAGTCGCGCACGGCAATCTGAGCGTACTTCTCCCACGGAAACTCCAGCCCAAGGCGTTTCGAGAAAAACTCCAGCATCTCGGGCGTGTGGCCGAATACCGCCTTGGCCGTGTTCTTATACTGCGGCTCTACATAGTAGTCAACCGCCTTGCCGTGCCATGTGTCGGACACCACCGCGAAGTCGCCCACGGCGAGCATGGTGAGGTAGGGCGCGGCAGGCAACGTTTGGCGCCAGGTATCGGTGCGGGTGCCGTCGGCATTTTTGCGCGAAGCTACCAGCAAACCATTCGACAGCGTTTTATACTGATTATCAACCGTCAGCGCAATCTCCTGCGTCATGCGCTGGTTTGGGTGGTCGATGGTCGGAAACCAGCACGAGCTGGCTTGCGTCTCGCCCTGCGTCCAGATTTGACGGGGCTTGTTAGGCTCTTTGCCGAGCGGGTTGATAAAGTATAGGCCTTTGTCGGAGGTGATAGCCGCGCTACCGCCCTGCGGCAGCTCGTTGGGCTTGGCTACGTAGGCGATGCGGACCTGATACGTCTGGTCGCGGGTGTAGATTTTATCCAGCGAGATGGTGAGCTGCGCTTTGTCATACTTATACGTCAGCGTTTTATCACCCTTCTCCCCTACCAGCTGCACGGTTTTAATGTCAAAGCCTTTGGCATCGAGCACCAGTGCGCTTTGCGGGTAGAAGTGCGGGCGCAAGGTGAGCACGGCCGTGCCGAGCAGGTACTGCCGAGTCCAGTCGAAGCGCACGTCGAGCTTGGTATTTACCACATCGTGCAGTAGCGTGGCGGCGGGCCGCACGGGAGCTTCGGGCGGCAGCCACGAGGGCACCGTGATGCTGCTGACAGCCGGCGCGGCCTCGGTAACGGCCGGGCTGTTTTTCCGGGTTGCGGCCTTGCCCTTGCCGCCGGCCGCTTGGCCAAAAGCAGGAGCACTCAGCAGGCAAAGCCCTAGAAAACCAGCACCAACAAAATATTTCATAGTAACAGACAGCGCGAAAACAAAGCAGCAAGTTCCGCACGAAACGGCGATTTAACTTACCTTTAACCCCGCTTCGGCTTACATGGCCGGTTCCCGTATGCTTCAAATCAGCACTGGCCCGGCTCACGGCTGGGAGGTGGACTTCCAGGCCACCAATTCGATACTCCTTAATGGCCAGCCCTTTGCCTGGGACATCGTGGCGCTCGGCGAAGGCCGCTACCACGTGCTGCACCACGGCAAGTCGTACAGCGCCGAGCTGGTGAGCGCCGACTACGCCGCCAAAACCTTCGTGCTCAAAGTCAACGGCCAGCGCATCGAGTTGCAGGCCAAGGACCGCTTCGACCGCCTGCTCGAGCAAATGGGCCTCAGCAACGCCAGCGCCGCCAAGGTCAACGAGCTGAAAGCGCCCATGCCGGGCCTCATCGTGGACATCCGGGTGCAGCCCGGCCAGGCCGTGCAAAAGGGCGACCCGCTGCTGGTACTCGAAGCCATGAAGATGGAAAACATCCTGAAAGCGCCCGCCGATGGCGTGGTCGGCAGCGTGAAAGTAGACCTGCGCGCCAACGTGCAAAAAGGGCAGGTGCTGGTGCAGTTCGCTTAACACTCTTTCCCTATCTGCGCTATGGACGACAAAACCCGCTTCGACCAACTGGAAAAGATAATCGTGGAGCTACTGCACAAGCAGGACCGCACCATTGAGGAGATGGGCCGGCTACGCGAAGCTATGGCTACCCAGCAGTTGATACTGGCGCGCTTACAGAACGACCTGAACCGGGTGGAGTCCGAAGTTGCCGCCGTGCGCCGCTTGGCCAATGAAACAGCCCGCATTCTGCATAAAAGCGTCGATGAACTCACGATTGCTAATCAGCGCAATGAGCGTTTGCTACAGGAAACGGCTGTTATCCTCGCTGAAAATAGACTCTTCCAAGAGGAAACCAGGCAATCATTTGCAGGGATTCGGCATGAATTGGCTGAAAACAGAACCTTTCAGGAGGAGACGCGCACGACGCTGGCAAAAATTATAGACTTACTCACAAAGCCTTAACCGCTTTTTTACCTTGACTTACAAACGCATTCTTCTCAAGCTCAGCGGCGAGTCGCTGATGGGCAACCAGCAGTACGGCATCGACGCCGACCGGCTGATGCAGTACGCCACCGAAATCAAGACCATCGTGGACAAAGGCGTGGAAGTGGCCGTGGTGATTGGCGGCGGCAACATCTTCCGGGGCGTGCAGGCGGCGGCGTTTGGCCTCGACCGCGTGCAGGGCGACTACATGGGCATGCTGGCCACGGTCATCAACTCGATGGCCTTGCAGAGCGCCCTCGAAAAGCTGGACGTGAACACGCGCTTGCTGTCGGGCCTCACCATTCAGCAGGTGTGCGAGCCGTATATCCGGCGGCGGGCGGTGCGGCACCTGGAAAAGGGCCGCGTGGTGATTTTCGGGGCCGGCATCGGCTCGCCGTACTTCACCACCGACTCGGCCGCCTCGCTGCGCGCTATTGAGATTGAGGCCGACGTAGTGCTGAAGGGCACGCGGGTGGACGGCATTTACACCGCCGACCCTGAGAAAGACCCGACGGCGACCAAATTCGCGGAAATCTCGTTCGACCAGGCCATTGATAAAGGCCTGAGCGTAATGGACATGACGGCCTTTACGCTGTGCAAGGAGAACAACCTGCCCATCATCGTTTTCGATATGAACACCGAGGGCAACCTGGAGCGCCTGCTGGCCGGCGAGCCCCTGGGTACGCTCGTAAGCAGCAGCGGCAAAAGCGACCGCACCGCCACCGTGCAACCCGCCACCCAGGCCTAGTTACACTTTTTAAACTCTTAATTCTTTTCTGAAGTGGACGAAGAAATTCAATTTTACCTGAACGACGCCGAGGAGTCGATGGGCAAGGCCGTGACGCACGTGAGCGTGGAAATGGCCCGCATCCGGGCCGGCAAGGCCTCGCCGGCCATGCTTGACAGCCTGAAAGTGGACTACTACGGCTCGCCCACGCCCCTCTCGCAGGTGGCCAACGTATCGGCCCCCGATGCGCGCTCGCTGCACATCAAGCCCTGGGAGAAAAACATGGTGGGTGAAATCGTGAAGGCCATCCGCAACAGCGACCTGGGCCTCAACCCCATGTCGGACGCTGATGGCGTGCGCCTCAATATCCCGCCCATGACCGAGGAGCGCCGCCGCGACCTCGTGAAGCAGGCTAAAAACGAGTCGGAAGCCGGTAAAGTGCGCGTGCGCGCCATCCGTAAAGACGTGAACGAAGCCCTGCGCAAGCTGCAAAAAGACGGCGCTTCGGAAGACGCTGTGAAAGACGCCGAAGCCAAAGTTCAGAAGTACACCGACGCCCACATCGTGGAAGTGGATAAGCTGCTGACCAAGAAGGAAGCGGAAATTATGACCGTCTGAATCGTTTGGCACTTCAACAAAAAGAGGCGACTCCGCATGGAGTCGCCTCTTTTTGTTGAAGTTAGGTGTAGAGACGCATCCTCGCGTCTGCTGTTATTGGGCTCGTCTGACGTGAGACGCAAGGATGCGCCTCTACACCGGATGAGCTACCAGCGTCACTTATAGTAGCCCTGTTTCAGGATTTCTTGCTCTACCGCAGCTGGCACCAAGTAGCGAATACTTTGCCGCGCTTGAATACTAGCCCGAATAAACGTAGCCGATACGTCAAGCAACGGTGCCTTCACCACCCGCGCCCGCGGAAACGCAGCCAAATTGGGTAACTCAGTACCAGGGCGCGGGTACACGTAGAGGTCAAACTCACTTAGGAGGCGGTCGGCGGCACGCCAGCGGGGTAGGCCGGGCAGGTTGTCGGCTCCCATCAGCAGCACGAAATCGTGGGTGGGATGGCGCTCACGCAGAGCGTCGAGCGTGGCGATGGTGTAGCTTGGGCGCGGCAAGCTCAGCTCAATATCCTCGGCGCGCAGGCGCGGGTTGTCGGCCACGGCGAGTTGCAGCAGGGTTAGCCGGGCGATATCGGGTAGTAGCTCCTCCCCTACTTTGAAGGGGCTTTGGGGCGAGACTACCAGCCAGACTTCGGCCAGGTCGGTACGGGTAGCAAAGTACTCGGCCAGAATGAGATGGCCCGTATGCACGGGATTGAATGACCCGAACAGCAACCCCACGCGCGGGCCGGCCGGGAGCGCGGCGGCCCCGGCTACTGGCTCGGTGGCCGGCAGGTTCATACCGTTTCGGCCTCGGGCTGAATGAAGTTGCGCACCAACCGCTCGGCCTGGGCCACGGCGTCTTCCAGCACGTCGTTCACCACCACTTCGTCGAACTTGTCCTCGAAGGCAAGCTCGAACGTGGCTTTGTACACCCGCGAAGAAATACTGGACGTGGAATCGGTGGCGCGGGCCGTGAGCCGCTGCGCCAGCGCTTCGATGGACGGGGGCCGCACGAAAATGGCCAGCGCCCGGTCTTTGTAGAACTGCTTGATGCTGAGGCCGCCCTTCACATCCACATCAAGGATGGCGTGCTTGCCCAGCGACCAAATGCGCTCAATTTCAGATTTGAGGGTGCCGTAAAACGCGCCCTCGTAGACTTCCTCCCACTCCACAAACTCGTCGTGGCGGATTTTATCCTGAAAATCTTCGACCGAGATGAAGTGGTAGTCCTTGCCATTTACCTCCGACCTGCCCCGCTTGTCGCGGGTGCAGGCCGAGATAGAAAAGCTAAGGTCAGGCACTAACTCCATGAGTCGGTGCACGATAGTCGTCTTGCCAGCTCCCGAAGGAGCCGAGAATACAATGATTTTGCCCTGCATAGGGCTACAAAGCTAGGCCATTTCGGCGTGCAAGCGCGCCATGATGGCGTGCGGCAGGGCCGAAGGGGCGGCTTTGTGGTTTACCTTCTGCTTGACGAAGGCCACGAACACCTGCTGCTTAGCGATGCTATCGAAGCAGGGCGAGCAGTCGTCGGCGTGGTGAATGAGGTAATCGGCGTCGTCTTCGTCGAGCGCCCGGCCCTCCAGAAGCTGGTCTAATACAATGTTCACGCGGTCACAATCGGCTTCGGCGCTGGCGGCAGCGAGAGAGGCCGATGAATTGGTTGTAGTAGCAATGGCTTCCATAAGGAGTCTGAAGGGGGTTTTAGAAGGTGAAAAATACGGCCGAGAAGTTAGTCATTGTCCTCGTCCTTGTCGGCGGCATCAACTGCCGAATCCACCTCATCGTTCCCGTAGCCCATCGAAGTGGCGTATTTTTCAAGCTTCTCTTTCAGAAAATTACGAGCCCGGTGCAGACGCGAGCGCACCGTGCCAATTGGAATATCGAGCACCTTGGCCATTTCCTCGTAGGTGAAGCCTTCGAGGTCACACAAAATGATAACTGTCCGAAAATCAACGGGTAGCGAGTTAAGCGCGCTGGCTACTTCGTCGCCGATAAGGTCGCGGGTCGACTGCTGGCGCAGGTCCGATGATGAGGCGCCAGTATCAGCGTCGCCCTCCACTTCGTCGGGGTTGTAATAGCCTTCAACTTCGCTGTAATCGACCTTGGCGGGCTGCTTGCTTTTCTTCCGAAAATCGTTGATAAACGAGTTTTTCAGGATGCGGAAAAGCCATGCCTTGGCATTAGTGCCGGGCTCGAAGTACTCAAAAAAGCGGTACGCCTTGAGGTAAGTTTCCTGAACGAGGTCGTTGGCGTCGTCCTCATCCAGCGTCAGGCGGTAGGCGAAGTTGTAGAGCGGGTCGAGCACCGGCATCAGCTCAGCCTGAAAGCGCCGGTCTTTTTCCTCTTTGCTCAACTTCACCCGTTCGGGAGCGTCACTCATGAGTAGGTGTTAAACAGAAAGATGTGTGCGAGAGAATAGCAGTGCGAGTAGGAGCCGACGCGGCAGGCAAATAAACAACCGGCGCGCACAAAGCTCACCAAAAATTCATCTTCCTGCACGGGCCAAAAAGCCCGCCCGCGCCGAACAGCAGTGCAAGTACGGATTAAACAACTTGTCGGGTTGCATTGATTTACAACCAAGCGGCCACGCGGGCCATTGCCGCCGCCGTAGTAATGGCCCGGATGCAGGTGCAGGCGGCCGGCGCGGCGCGGCAATCCTGGCAATCGGGCCGGTCGAAAACCAGGTGCTCGGCCCGCGGCCCCAGCGGCCCCCAGCGCCCCGGGTGCATGGGCCGAATGGGCGGGTACAGCCCCAGCGCGTGGCGGCCCAGCGCGGCGGCCAGGTGCAGCGGCCCGGTGCTACCCGCCACAAGCCCATCGGCGGCGGCGATGAAGGCGATAAATTCGGGCAGCGCAAAAGCGCCGGTGAGGTCGGCCGATAAATAAGGCTGGTAGTCGCGCAGCCAGTTGGCGGCGGCCAGCTCCGCGCCTTCGTCTTTGGTGCCGGTAACGAAAACCCGGTGCCCGGCCGCGTGCAGCTGCCGCGCCAGCGCGCCGTAGTTATCCAGGCCCCACTCGCGGGCACTGCCCCGGCTGCGCGGGTGCAGAATGACGTTGAGTTGGCCGGGCTGCCGCTCGGCGAGCAGCGCCTGCCAGCGGGCAGCCAGCGGCACGGCCGGCGTGAGGCGCACTAGCTCAGCTACTTCGGGCAGGGTGAGCGGGGCGGCGTAGCCCAGCGGGGCCAGCAATTGCAGATTCAACTGCGCCTCGTGCAGCGGCGAGTGGCGGCGGCTGAGGGCCACCAGCCGGTTGCACGTGAGCCAGTGAAACAGCCGGTTGCGGGTGCCGATGCGGACGGGAATCCGGGCTTCTTTGGCCAGTCGCGCCAGCAGCTTATTAGGAAAAACGTGGACGATGGCAGCGGCCGCGTAGCCGCGCAGCTGCGCCAAAAACGGCTCGGTGGGCAGCTCGCCCGTTTCCATTCGCTTATCTAACTCTAGAAACTCATCGACCCAGGGGCAGGCGGCTGCCACGGCCGCCGTGTAGCCACGCCCAATGAGCACCACCCGGCAGCCGGGATACTGCTGCTTGAGCCAGCCGCACACCGGCAAAGTCAGCACCACATCGCCGATGGCGTCGGTGCGCGAGACGAGGAAGGTCGGGCTCATGCGGCGGGGGCGTCTTGGGTGCGGGTTTTGAGCTTGGCGAATTTCAGAAACACGCCCCAAGCCGAAATAGCGGCGATGCTGAGCCCGGCAAAGCCATCCAGAAAGCCCAGCCGAAACACGTAGCCGTGCCAGAATTTCCAGAGCGGCTTGAGCAGCAAATGAAACAGCGTGACGTTGGTTTTGCCCTTCAAAGCCAGCTCCTGGGCCGTGATGCTGGTGAATTTGTTGAGCTGGCTGACGTGCTGCGCGATGGAATGGTACGAGTAGTGCAGGGCATCGCCGCGCAGCGCGCCTGTGCTGTGGCCGGACTGCACCTCGTAGCGCTCGTGCAGCAGCAAACCCTGCCAGCGGCCCAGGCGGCGGTCGTAGAGGCGCAGCTTGCGGTCGGGGTACCAGCCACCGTGGCGCACCCAGCTGCCGCAGTAGTTGGTGAGGCGGGCCAGCGAGTAGGCGGCGTGCTGCCAGTGTTGCTTCACCTCGCGGATGCTCTGGCGCAGCTCGTCGGTGAGCACTTCGTCGGCGTCGAGCTGGAGCACATGGTCGAAGCGCGCCTGGGCGGTGGCGAAGTTTTTTTGCGCAACGTAGCCGGCAAAGGCGTTTTGCACCACCCGCGCGCCGTGCTGCTGGCAGATGGCCACGGTGCCATCGGTCGAAAAGGAATCGACTACCAGCACCTCATCGGCCACGTCGCCGAGCGCGGCCAGGCAGCGGCCGATGTTGGCTTCCTCATTGAAGGTGATGATGACGACGGAGAGCGCGGGCATAGCAACCGCAAAGCTAGGCGGCGGCCCACAGAGCGCGCCGGGCCGAATATATTTCGGCATGAAAACACTCTTACTGCTGCTGACTTTGGCGCTACCGAGGCTCGGCCACGCGCAGTCGTACCAGGCCAAGGACGATACCGCGTTTCCGGCCGCCAAACACAATTTTCATTACGTGGGCGACGACCGGCCACTGAGCGACGCCGATTTTTCGGGTACCGACCTGGCGGGCAAGCCCGCCAGCGTGCCGCCGCCCAGCCAGCAGCCACCGTTGGTACTGGCCGAGCCGCACCCCATCGAAGTGGCCGAATCGGAGCGGGCTTACACCGATGGCAAGCTGGACTACGCGACTTCGGTGCTGGCCGAGGTAGCCAAGCTGGAGCCCGCCGACCCGACCGTGCTCTACCACTACGCCCGCGCCCTGTACCGCAACGAAGCTACTCGGGAGCAAAGCTACCCCGTGTATCAGCGGCTCATCGCGCTGCTCGATGCCTACGGCCGCGAAAACGAGCACACCGTCACGGTTTATCTGCCTTTTCTGGAATCGTATTTCAAGCTGGCCACGCTCCAGCTCGATGCCCAGCAGTGGGCGGGGGCGTCCTACAACCTATCGCGGGCGGCCGCCGCTTTGCAAACCATGCCCGAAGCCGCCGCTCAAAATGCGCCGTTGCGTGAGCAGATTTTGCAGTACCAGACCGAGTGCTTCGCCAACCTGCACAACACCAAGCTGTGCCGCTATTTCGGGCAGCGCACGCTGCGCTTTTTTCCTAAGAACCACTACGTGCAGCAGTATTTGGCGGCGTTGCCCCGGCCACAGCGGCCAAAGGCTATTCGTTAGCACACAGTAATTTCTGAATCGGATTATAGCCGGCAGGTGTACAGACGCATACTTGCGTCTCGCGTTATTCAGCCCGTCTAACGCGAGACGCAAATATGCGTCTCTACGCCGATTTGAAAGTTGCTCTAAAACAAATGCGGAGCCGCTCCGTCAGGCAAAGGCAGGCTTGCGTATAGCCGTGCTCATTCTCTTCATCTTATGCCTGACATTCAAGACAAAATCATCCTCGTGACCGGCGCTACCTCCGGCATCGGCGAGGTAACGGCCCGCGAGCTGGCCCGGCAGGGCGCGCACGTCATCATCCTGGCCCGCAACCGCGCCAAGGCCGAGAAAACGCAGCGCGCCATCGTGGCCGCTACCGGCAACGAGCGCGTGGACGTGGTGCTGGCCGACCTCTCGGCGATGCAGCAGGTGCGCGATGTGGCCGCCGAAATCCACGCCAAGTACCCGCGCCTTGACGTGCTGGTGAACAACGCCGGCCTCATGTTCGGGGCCGAGCGTGAGCTGTCGGCCGATGGCTACGAGATGACGCTGGCTACCAACCACCTGGGGCCGTTTTTGCTGACGAGCCTGCTGCTCGATTTGCTGCAAAAAAGCCCCGCCGCCCGCATCGTCAACGTAGCGTCGATGGCTTACCGCTTCTCCAAACCTACGCTCGATGATATTCAGTCGGAGCGCGACTACAGCCCGGTGTGGGAGTACGGCACTACCAAGCTCTGGAACATCATGTTCACGCAGGAGCTGGCCGAGCGCCTGCGTACCCACGGCATCACCAATGTCACGACCAATTGCCTGCACCCCGGCGCAGTGGCCACCGGCTACGGCAAGCAGACGGGCGGCATCGTGGGCTTCGCGCTCAGCTTGGGGCGCCCCTTCATGATTTCGCCCGAGAAGGGCGCGCAAACCAGCATTTTCCTCGCTACCGATGATAAAGTGGCCACCGTGAGCGGCGGTTTTTTCAGCAAGAAAAAGCTAGAGCCAGTGAAAAGTGATTTCAACACGCCCGCCAACAACCGCCGCCTTTGGGAGATGAGCGAGCAGCTGACCAAGACAAACTTTCTCGATTAGATTGATGTTGGTACATTAATTAGTCTCTTTGAGTACTAGCTTTGTAGCCTGCTCCCGCCCGTCATACTGAGCGGAGCGCAGCGGAGTCGAAG
>NZ_DASTEP010000235.1:0-18722 GCF_035709525.1 Hymenobacter sp.
GCGCCACGCGAGATGCTTCGCTGCGCTCAGCATGACGGACGCCCAGCCACTTCATCCACTCCCCCACTCCTCACTACCCCGCCACTACGGTCAGCATATCGGCGGGGCTGAGGTAGGTGCGGGCCAGGGCTTGCAGGCTGACGGCGGTGGCGGCCTGCGTTTGCTGCACCAGGCGCAGGTAGTAGTCGGGGTGCAGGTGCTGCAGAGTTATGTGGCGGTATTTGTCGGCTTGCTCAAACACGGTGGCCGTTTCGCCTAGCAGCTTGCCCAGGGTGTAGTTTTTAACGGTTTCGAGTTCGTTGTCGTCGAGCAGCTCGGTTTGCAGGCGCTCCAGCTCGTAGGCGATTTCCTGGCGGGTAGCGTCGGCGCGGTCGCCGTTGACATCGGTGCCGATAACCAGGGCCGTGGCCTGCTCGCGGGCCACCACGCTGGCGTGGATGCCGTAGGTGTAGCCCTTGTCTTCGCGGATGTTTTTCATCAGCCGCGAGCCAAAGTAGCCGCCCAGCACCTTCACCAGCAGCAGCAGCTCGGGCGTTTGGGCTTCGGAGAGGGCCGGCCAGCGCCGCCCCACCCGGATGGACGCCTGAATGCTGCCCTCGACCGGCACCAGCGCCAGGCCCGTGGGGTGGGTAGCCGGCAGCGGCGCGGGGGCCGGAGCTTCTGCTGCTACGCTGGCTACCCCGGCGGGCTGCCACTGGCCCAGTACTTCGGCCACGGTATCGGCGTAGGCAGCCACGTCGCCGCTCAGGAATAGCTCGGCCCTGGCCGGCGCGTAGGCGGCGGCGTGGAAGGCCCGCAGCTCGTGGGCCGTAATCTGGCCAAACGACTCTTCGCTAAACGGCCGCCCATAGGCTACCTGCTCGCCAAAAAGCTGCTTGTTAAACTCCTCGGTGGCCCGGAAACTGGTTTTTTGGCGCTCGACCCGCATACTCTGGCTGATGCGCGTCTTCATCTGGTGCAGCTCGGGCTCGCCGAAGGCTGGCGCGGCCAGCACCTCCTGCACCAGCGGCAGCAGCGCGGGCAGGTGCCGCGCCAGGCAGTAGAGCGTGAGCGTGGCGCGGTCGGGCCCGGCCTCGCACTCCAGCGACGCCCCATAGAAGGCTACCTCGTCGGCCAGCTGGCGGGCTGTGCGCGTGGCCGTGCCCTCGGTGAGGAGGCGGGCGGCCAGCTGGGCCAGGCCGGGGGCCGGCTCCTGGCGCTTGCCGGCGGGCAGCACCACTTGCAGGCGCAATACGGGCTGGGCATCGTTGGCCAGCAGGTGCAGCCGGGCCCCGTTGGGCAGGGAGCGCACCTCGGGCGTGGGCAGGGTAATGGAGGTGAATGGCTGGGGCGGGGGCGGCAGCAGGCGGTTGAGCACGGCTAAGACTAAGCTTGAAGCAGAAAGAGGTAAAAAGAAAACGCCGCTTGGCAAGCCAGCTACGCAACAACGCCTGCCCCAGAAGCTGGAGCAGGCGTGTGATACTGGCACAGAACAGCGGCAGTGGGTAAACGCTAAGCCGCGCTTTTAGTTTGTGGTGCCGCTGGTGCCGCCGTCGCTGAAGGCATCGGCCAGCTTCTCCAGGTTGAAGTGCAGCGAGACGCGGATGGTCTCGGCCAGCGGGTTGGCCGACGAGTTGGGCACCAGATACGTGCCATCGACGCCGAACACCGACAGGCGCGCGCCCAGGCCAAACGAGAAGTACTGGCGGTCGCCCTTGTAGCGGTTTTCGTAGAAATAGCCGGCGCGGGCCATGATTTTGTTGTCGTAGGCGTACTCGAGGCCGCCGCCCAGGTTGATTTCCTGCATCTCTTCCTTAAAGCCGCCCGGCGCATCGCTAAACGAGCTGAAGATGCCTGACACGATGCCCTGCTGCTGGCGCTCGTTGTTGCGCGCCACTACGCCGGGGTCGTTCGGCGACTTGCCGTCCTCGTAGTAGGGCGAGGGCACGAGCAGCTTGGTAGCGTCGAGCACGAAGGTGATTTTATTGTAGGGGTCGAGCTCGCGGGTGATGGCCGTGCCCAGGCGCAGCGTGGTGGGCAGGAAGCTCGACGTGGCGGCGTTGCGGTACACCATCTTGTTGCCGATGTTGGAAATCGACGCGCCGAAGGCCACGTTGTACTGACCCATCTCTTTGCTGTAGTACGCGCCGAGGTCGGCGGCAAACGAGTTGCCCGACTGCGCGTCGTTGCCGGCGTAAGACCCGATAAGGTTCGAGCGCACGTAGCGCGCCGAGATGCCGATGCCAAAGTTTTCGCCCAGGCGCTGGCCATACGATACCGACAAAGCATACTCTTTGGGGTTGAAGCTGCCAGTGGGCAGGTTGCTGCCGTCGCGGTAGTCAATCTGGCCCATGCTGAAGTACATGAGCGAGGCCGCGAACGCGCCGCGCTCGCCCACTTTGCCGTAGCCCGAGAGGTAGCTCAGGCTCATGTCGTCGGTCACTTTGCGCAGCCAGGGCGAGTAGCTGGGCGAAAACGAGTACTTGTAGGGCACGAAGCCCAGCTTGCCGGGGTTGTAAAACGCGGCGTTGGCATCGGGCGAGGTAGCCGCCCCCGCTTCACCCAGCGCCGACCCGCGGGCGTCGGGCGCCAGCGTCAGAATCGGCACGGCCGTGGTGATGGTGTGGTTCTGGGCCAGAGCCGCCGAAGCCCCCAGCAAAAGCACCGGCACTACGGCCAGCGAACGAGAAAAAGTCAAGGTCATGGGGTTTGGTAAAACGGGGCGAACGCGGCAGAAAACAGGTGAATAAGCCTATTTAAAAGTGAAATTAGCTAAGACGAGGTAATGCTATTTAAGCGGCCAAGTAACTCACAAATAACCTAATTTAATAGCACTAATTTTTCAAATTTAGTAACCTGCTGGCTGTCAGAGGCCGACCGCACCGAAATCCGGTACACGTACACGCCGCGCGCCAGCTGGTCTTCGTAGTCGTCGCGGCCGTTCCAGGTGATGGTCTTGTCGTGCGAGGTGCTGGTCATCACGTTCGCGTGCAGGGTTTTCACCAGGCGGCCGGCCACCGTGAATATCTGCACCTGCACATCGAGCTCCTGCCCGGCACGGTTGTGGTCGAAGTGAAACGTGGTAGTGTTGCTGAACGGATTGGGGTAGTTCAGCACGTGGTCGAGGGCCAGGTTTTCCTTCTGGGCCGCGATGAACTCCACGGTGCCCTCGGCCGAGTTATTATAGGTGTCCCAGGCCTTCACCTTGATGGTGTGCGGGCCGGGCGCGAGGCTGCGGTAGTTGTAGCGAATCTGGCCGCGGGTGAAGTCGTTGACGGCCGCCGTGTACGAGTCGTTCACGATTACCAGCTTGGCGGGGTCGTTGTCGAGGGTAGCCGTGAGCTCGTGACCCACGCCCGCGTTGGAGGTATTGATGCCCGAGAGGTCGAAAAGCTTGCCCAGCAGCAGCGTATTCACGGCCGTGAGGCCGCCCGACACAAACGAGTCGTCGTCCATAAACAGCCGCACTTCGGGGGGCGTGGTGTCGCCGGGCGCGTTTTTGGCCGCCCCGCCGATGGGCACCAGCTGGTAGCCCTGGGCGTCGGTTTTGGCGGTGTAGTCGGCGGCGTAGAGGCTGATTTTGCCCAGGCCGGGGCTGTAGTTGATATCTTTGGGCACGATGAACTTGACGCTGAAACGCCCACTGCTCACGCGCGCCTGCCCGCTGTACACCACCGTTTCCTGCACCTGCACCGGCGTGGGCACGCCGCCCTGGTCGCCGAGGGTATTCACGGTAGTGGCTTTATCAAAAATCGTGATGTCGGCCGTGCCATTAAAGCCCGCGTTGAACGCGCCCCGGTTTTCGATGTGGCCGCTGATGCGGGCCTGGCTCAGCGCCTTCAGCGTGTCGAGGCTGATTTGCACCGACGCTACCTTGCGGCCGTTGATGGAGTCGATAACTACGCGCTGCCGAGGGTAGGCCAGGCGGGTGGTAGGGTCAGCCAGCAGGGTGTAGTTGCGGTTGTTGAGGTCGCCGCTGGGGCCGGCGGTTATCTTGGCCATGCGGCTGGCATTGCCGAGGTAGGGCAGGTCGCCGGCCGCATTGCGCGCCAGCACCTCGCTGTAGAACGATTTTACCAGCGTTGCATTGAAGTTGGCATACACTACCCGCGTAGTCGTGAACAGCCCCACCGCGCCCCCGGTAGTGTTGTCGGTCAGCACAGTTTCGCCAGCCGAGGTGTAGTCGGGGTTGTCGTAGGTGCTGAGGTCGCAGGTGCCGGTGACGAAGAACGTGAGCCGGTTTTGGTTGGTAAGGGCTTGCAACGAGGCCGTGGTGATAATTTGCTCGTCGGCGAGGCCTTTGGGGCCGCCGTGGCCGGTGTAGCCAATCAGCAGCGAGCCCTGGTCGAGGGCATCGTTGATGGCCGCCTCGGCGGCCGGCGAGCGCTGCCCGGCCGCTACGCTCACCTGCGGATACAGGTCGAGGTAGGCTTTGCGGATGTTGTAGGCCGGCTCGGCCTTCTGTATCTCGGGGGCAAAGTCAGTTTCCGACTCGATGGTGAACGCCATGCCGATGTTGGGGTCGTTGTCGTCGGCCGTCAGGGTCATGCGGTTGCGCCATTTGCCAAAGCTGGAGGTAGCGTCGTAGGCGATAATCTTATCGACCACTTGGCGGGCCTGGTCGTCGTTGGTGGCCTGCTCGCGGCGCTCGCGTGGGGGGCGCACCGGCAGGCGGCCGATGCCGATGTCGCACGACTCGTAGGCACCCACGCCAAACTCTTCCCACCGGCCCTCGTTGTCGTCAAGCAGGCCGTAGTAGTCTTCCGACGAGTACGACGACACGCCTTCGGCATTGTCGCGGTAGCCGGCCACCGGCAAAAACGACTCGCGCGACTCGTAAGTCGGCACCATGTTCTGGTTGTACAAGTCGGCGTCGATGACTTTGAAGGGGCGGCGGCTTTTCCACCAGCCGGGCTGTTGGTTTTGGTCGTTGAAGGCCGACGACTTATAGTCGTAAGACGCATCGCCGAACAGCAGCAGGTAGTTGCGGCGCACGCTGGGGTCGGGGTTGCGGTCGTACACCTGCTTCATCAGGTCGCGGATGGCCGTCACGTCCTGCGCGCCCGAACTGTACTCGTTGTATATCTGCTTGGTCGTTACTACTTCTACTTTCAGGCCGTTGTTGTCGCGGCGGTGCTGGGCCAGGCGCTCGGCCTGCCGCTTGAAGGCTGGGTACGTGACGATAACCATGTCCAGGTCGCCGCTCACGTTGAGGGCGTGCAGGTTCTGGTTGGCCACGCGGCCGAAGGGCCGGGGCGCGGGAAAGCTGCCATTAGGCTGAAACGCCACGTACTCGCGCACCGAGTCGGTATGCGCCACGAAGCTACCGTTGCTGAGCGCCTGCGCACGCGGGCGGCGCGGGTTAGTTACTTCCCACACCTGCGCCCCGCCGGCGTTATCAACCGAGTAGGTGCCCACCGAGCCCGCCCCGCGCAGCGCGAGCGCCCGAAACTCCAGCGCCGAGCCACTCAGGCGCAGTTGGCGCTGCACCAGCAGCTCGAGGTAGTCGAGGTAGCCGGCCGCCGTGGGCTCGAAGGCCGAAAAGCTCAGCGTCACTTGTGGCTCGGTAGTGGCGCTGGTGATGGCCGTCGTAAAGTTGCCGACGTTGGTGTTGGCTATCGTGCTGAAAGACGCGTTTGAAAGCGGCGTAATCGCCGTGCTGCCCGGCAGCGCGGCCCCGTTGAAGCTAACCTGGAAAGATGAGGGCTGCAACGTGGCCGCCGCCACGGCCACCCGCAGGCGGGCCGGGCTACCCACCACCAGGTCGGTGAGGGCCGGCTGGCCATCGGCGCTGAAGGTAAAGCTTTGCGACGAGCTCGGGCTGAAGGTTTCGCCCAGCCAGTGCCGGCCCGAGTGCATCAAATTCACCAAATCGCGCTCGTAGAAGCGGCGGTCCATAAACGTGGTGATGGGCGCGCCCGTGGGCTGCCCGGCCGGCGCAGCGGCCGTGGGCACGCGCCGCCCGGCCGCCGGCCCTACCCGCACAAAGTAGTAGGCCGTGTCAGAATATACATTATTAAGGTGGCGGAAACCGGTGGGCACCTTGTTGGTGCTGTCGATGGCCCAGGTGTGCGGCCCCGGCGCGTAGAACAAAATAAACTCGTTGGCGTCGAAGGTGGCGTCGTTGTTGTCGTTGACCAGCAGCACGTTATTCTCCACCAGGTCGTCGGGGCGGGGGGCAGCGTTGGCCTGCGGCAGCATGCCGGTGGCGTTGCCATACACCTGAATGCGGCGCGGGTCGGTAGCGCCGGTATTTAAACCCAGCTTGCCGAGCGCCTCGCGGTCGAGCTTATACATGCCGCTGGCGGGCACCCCGATTTTAAACCAGTCGCCGCTGTTCAGCACCGACGTTTGGATGTTGTGCGGCCGGGCGGCCGGGGCCGTGGGGCGGTTGGCCCCTCCCCCATCGGTCTGGTAGGCGTAGTTAAAAGACACCAGGCGCTCGGGCTGCCCGGTCTGGGGGTTGCGGCGGGCGGGCTGCACCAGCACATAGCTGTAGGGCCGGCGCGCCTCGTAGCCGAAGCGCAGGCGCACCGCTGGCGCGGCCGTGAGCGGGGCGGCGCTCAGCAGGGCCGCATCGGCGGTCGGGAAGGGCTCGTACACGGCCTCGCGCAAGGTACCGGCGGCCACGGTGCCGGGCAGCCGCAGCGTGAGCGTGCCAACTAGCTCGCCCGGCCCGTGGTAAGCTTCGCGGAAAGTGGGCACCTTGCGGGTGGTGCCGTTGGCGGCGGGTAGCTGCGCGTAGCCGCCCCAACTCACACGGGCGGGGGCGGTTTGCTCGCCGCTTTGGGCGTGGGCCGGCAGCGCGCCGCCCAGCAACACTACCAACGCCCAGACAGAGAGGAAAATTTTTGGCATAGAGAACCGCTGATTTACTGCATACTAGCCCGGCAGGGCTGCCCTGCCCCAACCTGAAGCATTCGCGTCAGGTTCCGGCCGCGCCCTTGCTAACTGCGCACGGGCTGAAATTATTGCGGCTTGGCCGGGGCCGCTTCGGCGGCGTCGCGGCTGCGCACCCGGCCGGGTATCGACAGCAGCACGTAGAGCAGCACCGCCAGCGGCACGCCTGCCGCCTTTAGCCACAGCACCAGCCCCAGCGCCAGCCCTACAAAAATAAACCGCCGGCGGTTGCCGCGCCACTGTAGGTTCTTAAATTTCAGCGCAAAGAGCGGTAGCTCGGCCACCAGCAAGCCCGAAAGCAGCACCGTGAGGGCAATTAAGACCAGCGGGTTCAAAATAAAATCTTTCAGCCCAAAAACATCATTGGCCAGAATGAGCGGCAGCGAGGCTACCACCAGCGTGCAGGCCGGCGTAGGCAGGCCAATAAAGGAAGTCGTTTGCCGCGTGTCGTTGTTGAATTTGGCGAGACGCAGAGCTGAGAAGATACTGATGATGAAGCCCAAATAAGCCAACGGGTAAGAACCAGCCTGAGCATTTGGCAAGTATCCATAATTGGTATCAGCATGAGTAGAAGCACTAGTCAACAACTGAAAAATAATCGCGCCCGGCACGACCCCAAACGACACCATATCGGCCAGCGAATCCAGGTCTTTGCCGATGGGCGACGACACGCGCAGCGCCCGCGCTACCAGCCCGTCGAAGAAGTCGGCCACGGCCGCGATGCCCACGAAATAGGCCGCCACCACGAGGTTGCCCCCGAAGATGAAGGTGAGGGCGATGCAGCCGCAGAGCAGGTTGACGCAGGTGAGAGCGTTGGGGAGGTGTCGTTTCAAGGGGCGAAGGTTACTTGTTCAGCAAAGTGCCAAAGGCTTTCTTATCCTCAAAGGAATGCATGATTTCGTCTTCGAGGGGCGTGCGCTTCACCACGGCCAGGTCGCGCCAGTAGGCGGGGTCGTAGGTTTTCTGGCGGATGGCGGCCAGGTCGTTGGCCCCCGCGGCGGGGCCGGCGTAGGGCAGGCCGGTGGGCGCGGGCCGCAGGTCGTAGAAATAGGTGAGCGACTCGGCGCGCACGGGCGTATCGGGCTTGCCCTTGCGCGCCATCACGAGCTTGCCGTTCACCTTCACGTAGTTGGGCAGCGCGCCGGTGGCAGTGGGCGTAAAATCGGCCTCCACTGTCACCGAGCCTTCGCGGAAGCTGGCCTTGGTGCTTGAGGTCGCTATTTCCAGCGGGCGGGTAGCGCGGGCGTGCAGCACCTGGTAGCTGGCCACGTCGATATACACACTGCCCTGCACCAGCGGAATATCCGGCCGGCTTTCGTAGGCTATTTCCGCCAACTGGTGCGCGCCGCGCTGCGTCAGACCCCGGTAGTGCAGAATGAAGTATTTGGTGGGGTCGGCGCTCATTACCGCGTGCGAGTCGGTGGTATCGGGAGCCGCGATGCCGCAGAACCTACCCAACGCCTTGGTATAGAGCGAAAAATTAGTAAAATCCATCGGCGCGGGCTTGGCTCCGTAACGGCCCTGCGCCAGCCGCGAACCCATGAGGCCGGCGCTGCTGGCTTTCACGTCCCACACGGCTTCGAGCACTTCGGTGGGCTCGTCGGCATTGCGCGTCACCTGCCGGTAGAAGGCCTGCCCGTACTGGGCCTGCGCCAGCGTGCGCTGCATTTGCCGGTAGGCGCGCAGCAGCAGTTGGGCAGCGTAGCTCGGCGGCTCGGCGGTGGGTAGCACGATGGGGGCCGGCACCAGCCGCAGCACCAGCGCCGCGCCCGGCTGCGCCACGGTAGCCGAATCGCGGCCATATCCTAGGCTGAACGCCAGCACTTTGGCGGGCAGCTGCGGCACGCGCAGGGCAAACTCCCCTTCCGCGTTGGCGGTGGTGCCCAGCGTGGTGCCGGGCACTTGCACGCTAGCGTAGGGCACGGGCTGGCGCGTGTGGGCGTCGAGCACGCGGCCGCTCACTTGCGCCTGGGCCTGCGCTACTTGCGCAGCCAGGCCAAGCAGCGCGGGCACTAACAAAAGGCTTCTCATGTGTTTTTGCTGCCAGGCAGCTACTGCAAAAATGGATTCGAGCGCCGCTCGGCCCCGATAGTGGTGCTGGGGCCGTGGCCGGGGTACACCACCGTGGCGTCGGGCAAGGTCAGCAGTTCGGCTTTGATGCTGCGGATGAGCGTGTTGTGGTCGCCGCCCGGCAAATCGGTGCGGCCGATGCTGCTCTTGAACAGCACGTCGCCGCCCGCCAGCTGCCCGCCCGCCGCGTCGTAGAATACGACGTGGCCCGGCGCGTGGCCCGGCGCGAAGCGCACTTCCAACGTGCTTTCGCCCAGCTCAATAACCTGCCCGGCCGCCAGCTCGCCCGTGGGCTCGGCCGGCTCGTAGGCCCCGAAGCCGTAGGGCCCGGCGTAGGTGGGCACGGCCCGCAGCGTGGGCAGGTCGAGCGGGTGCAGTAGGAAGGGAATGCCAGGGTAGGTGTTCAGCACGAAGGCATTACCGAGCACGTGGTCGATGTGGGCGTGGGTATTAAGCAGATACTGCACATCGAGCTTTTCCTGCGCGATGTAGTCGCGCAGGGTTTGCTGCTCGGCGCGGCTGTACATGCCGGGGTCCACGACGGCCGTAGCGCGCGTGGCTTCGTCGATGAGCAGATAAGTATTTTCGGCGAAGCCGTTGAAGGTGAAGCTGACAATGCGAAGCATAGCGCAAAGGTATTGGATGAGTGGGTTGGTAGATGAGTGGGTGAGTGGGTGAGTGGATGAGTGGGTGGTACTGTCATGCTGAACGCAGTGAAGCATCTCTACCGCTTCATCCAAACTGCTCAACGAAGCGATAGAGATGCTTCGACTCCGCTGCGCTCCGCTCAGCATGACAGTACCACCCACTCACCCACTCATCCACTCATCCACCAACCCACTCATCCACTCATCCACTCCCTATCTTGCCCGCCATGACTTCCGATTTTGACTTTTACGACTACCTGCTCATCGGCCACGGCATTGCGGGGGCGGCACTGGCCCGCGAGCTGCGCGGGCGCGGCCAGCGCGTGCTGGTGTATGACGAGCCCCGGCCCGATGCAGCCTCGCGGGTAGCAGCCGGCCTCATGAACCCTGTGGCCGGCAAGCGCTTCGCGCTCACCTGGCGCGCCCTCGAAACCCTGCCCTACGCCGTGGCCTACTACCAGCAGTTGGGCCAGGAGTTGGGCGCTGAATTTCTGGCCGAAACCAACATCCTCAAGGTTTTTGGCTCGGCACAGGAGCAGCAGCAGATGCTAGCCCGCGCCGAGCAAGACCCGTGGGCCGGCTTCGTGGCCGGCATCGACACCGCGCCCATCGAGCGGCCGGGGCTGCTGGCCCCGCACGGCGGCGCGTGGCTGCGCGGGGGCGGCTACGTGCGGGTGGCCGAGCTGCTGGCCGCCCTGGCCCGGCAGGGCGCGGCCGAGGGCTGGCTGCGCACCGAAACTTTTACTTGGGAAAACGTAGTTAGCGACGCGGGGGGCGTGGCCTACGCGCCGGGCCGGGTGCGCGCCCGGCAAGTAGTGTGCTGCCAGGGTGCGGAGGCGCTCGGCTGCCCGCACTTCAATTGGCTGCCCCTTACCCCCAACCAGGGCGAGGTGCTGGCAGTAGAAGTACCCGGCTTAAGCCCGGACCAGGTGCTCAATCGGGGTGCCTACGTGGTGCCCGACGGGGCGGGACAGTTTCGGGTGGGCGCTACCTACCGGTGGCCGCCCTTCGCGCCGGCCGGCTCGGAAGACGGTGAAACTGAACTGCTGGCGCGCCTGGCGGGCCTCACGGCCCTACCCTACCGGGTGCGGGGGCTGCGGCGCGGGGTACGCCCCGCCGTGCGCGACCGCCGCCCGCTGCTGGGCCACCATCCGGCGCTGCCGTGGCTGAGCGTGTTTGGTGGCTTCGGCTCGAAAGGTGTGTCGCTGGCCCCGCGGCTGGCGCAGCAAATGGCCGACTACCTGGCCGGCCAGGGCGAAATCTGGCCCGAGGCTGACCTGGCGCGCTACCATAAGTTATACCCTGCTGAATTACCCAAGAAATAAGCCTACCTTTAAAACGTTTGGACAACGCCGGGCCAAACTTGCACGGATGGCAGCTTCCGGCGGCCGTTTTTCCTTCTTTGCTTTACCTCTGCCCTTTCTTATCGTGAAGTTTTTCCTCCAACGCTGCCGGGCGGCTGCCGGCTTTTTGCAGATAAACAGGCGGGCCGGCGTGCTGGCCCTGGCCGGGGCGGCGCTGCTGGGCAGCCCGGCGGCGCGGGCGCAGTCGGCCCAGGAGCCCTTTGGGCGGGTGCGGGTGCAGTACAAGAACTTCGACTGGCAGTTCTACTCGACCCAGAATTTCAACGTGTATTTCTACGGCGGGGGCGAGGCCAGCGCGCGCCGCGCCGCCGAGTACGCCGAGCAGGAGCTCCAGCGCATTACGGCGCTGGTGGGGTACTACCCCTACAGCAAAACCACGTTGATGCTGTATAACTCAGTAGGCGACCTGCGCCAGAGCAACATCAACCTGCCGCTGCCCAGCTCGGTAAACGGTGGCGAGGCCCAGCTGGCGCGCATGAGCAAGGTCGAAATCGCCTTCACGGGCCGGCAGACCGACTTTAAGCGCGACATGAGCCAGCAGATAACACAGGTGCTGCTCAATGACATGATGTACGGCGGCTCGCTGCGCGAGGTGCTGCAAAGCAACTACCTGCTGCAACTGCCCGACTGGTTTGTGGGCGGGGCTTCGGCCTACGCCGCCGAGGGCTGGAGCGTGGACATGGACGCCTACATGCGCGACATGGTGCGCGAGTACCCCACCGGCAACCGCACGGCCCCTTTCTTCGTGCGCAATTCGCAGCTGGCGGGCCAGAGCATCTGGAACTACGTGGCCGAGCGCTACGGCTACGGCGCGGTGCAGAACATCCTGAACCTCACGCGCATTACGCGCGACGTGGAGGTAGGCATCAGCTCTTCTTTGAACGTGCCGTTCAAGGTTTTTCTGCGCAACTGGGTCAACTACTACCGCGAGCTCAACAAGCAGCCCGCCATTGAGGCCCGCACGCAGCTGGCCGACGATGCCCGCCACAGCTCGCGCAACCGCCGCGGGCTGGAGCTGTTTTCGCAGCCCGTGCTCAGCCCCAACGGGCAGCAGGTGGCCTACGCCATAAACGACCAGGGCCGCTACCGCGTGGTGGTGGCCAACCGCGACGGCTCGCACCGCCACACGCTGTTGCACGGCGGCTATAAAACCCCTGACCAGCAGATAGAAGGCCGCCTGCCCGCGCTGGCCTGGCGCGGCAATGGCCAGGTGGCCGTGGCTGAGCTAAGCCAGGGCCGCATGGCCCTGCACCTGCGCGACGCGGCCGGCGACGGCCTGCTGAGCCGCGTGCGCGGGGCCATCCGCCTGAGCCGACCCACTACCATCTTCGACACTTACGACCAGGTGCTCGACCTGAACTATTCGCCCGATGGCAAGGCGCTCGTGTTCAGCGCCATCAAGGATGGGCAAAACGATATTTACCTGCTGAAAGCCGGTAGCCGCCGGCCCGAAAAGCTGACCGACGACCTGTTTGACGACCAGCAGGCGATGTTTTTGCCAGGTGGGCAGGCCATCGTATTCAGCTCCAACCGCTACCTCGATTCGACGGGCCGGGCCCGGCCGGCCGCTTTCCCGAACGTGGTGAACAACTACGACCTGTTCTTGTACCACCTCGATGGGCGGGCCAAGCCGGTGGAAACGTTGGTGAGCACCATCTCGAACGAGACGCGGCCCCGGCCGATTTCGGATGATGAGATTTTGTATCTGGGCGAGGAAAGCGGCGTGCGCAGCGTGTACCGCTACTCGCGCCGCACGGGCCAGCGCCAGCCAGTTACCAATTTTTCGTCTAACGTTCAGGACTTTGACTACAACGCCACCAGCCAGGCGCTGGCGCTGGTAGCCTCGGTGCAGGCCCGCGACCTGCTCTACCTCTACCCCAAGTATGAGTTGCCGGCCGATATGTTCCTGGGCAAAACATCGCGCCAGCAAATACTGGAGGCCCGCTCGCAGCCCGCGCCTACGCCCGTGAAGGCCGCCGCGCCCGCCGCCACTACCGCGCCCGTGGCCGCCCAGCCGGCCCCTACGCCGGCCAATCCCGATAATGGCGTGCCGGCTTCGTCGGCCAAGCGCCGGGGTAGCAACAAGGTGAATACCAACAACTACCAGTTTGAGGAAGACGACGACCCGGCCATCCCGGTGCGGCCCCGGCGCGGAACTAAGGCGGCCACGCCAGTAACCACCGCCAAACCCGCCGCGCCCTCCCTGGCCGGCCCCTACCGCTACGACACGCGCTTTATGGCCGATAACCTGCTGACAGGTATCGCCGTGGACCCGCTGCTGGGCTTCGGGGTGTCACTCCAGGCCAATTTATCGGATGCGTTTGAAAATCAGCGCATTCAGGCCAACGTGTTTGGGCAGCTCGACTTGCGCACCAGCAACATCAGCCTGTCCTACACCAACCTTACGCACCGCCTCGACTGGGGCATCACGTACCGCAAGCAGGCATATTTCTTTAATACGCAGTCGAATAGCCCCGGCCTCACGCGCTACGGCCGCCACCAGGTAGCGCCTACCATCGCCTACCCTTTCACCCACAACCTAAGCTTGCGCGGCGGCCCGCTGTTCGAAACCATGTCGCGCACCCAGACCGGCGACGCCAACACTACGCTTGATAATAGCGTGAACTACCTGGGCTACAACGCCGAGCTGGTGTTTGACAACTCGCGGGCCACGGGCGTGAACATGCTGGTGGGCACCCGCCTCAAAATGGGTATTCTGCAAGAGTATCAGGTTAATAATAAGCAGGGCAATTTTGGCAAATTTTATATCGACCTGCGCCACTACCAGAAGGTGCACCGCCAGCTGGTGTGGGCCAACCGGGCCAGCTTCGGCACTTTTTTCGGGCCCAACCCACAGACCTTCCGCCTCGGCGGCATGGACAACTGGCTGTTTCAGAAATACGCCGACCAGCAGCTGCTGACGCCCACGCCCGACCCCACGAGCCTCTTCACCCAGCAGTTCGTGACCAACCTGCGGGGCTTCGACCTGAGCAAGCGCACCGGCCGCAGCTACGTGCTGTTCAACAGCGAATTACGGTTTCCCATCGTGCAGTACCTGTCGCGGCGGCCCATCTACTCGGGCTTCTTCCGCAACTTGCAGTTCACGGGCTTCGTGGATGCTGGCACGGCTTACTCGGGCGGCAATCCGTTCAGCGAAAGCAACTCCAACAACACGGTAGCATTCAAGAACAACACCTTCTTTTCGGGCACGGTCATTAACTTCCGCAACCCGCTGCTCATCGGCTACGGCGTGGGCGTGCGCACTACCATGCTGGGCTTCTACACCAAGTTTGACCTGGCCTGGGGCGAAGAAAACTACACGCGTACCGGCCCCAAGCCCTACCTCACGCTGGGACACGACTTTTAGACTCTGTTTACAGCCTGGTTTCAAACGCCTTCCCGCAACGGAAGGCGTTTTTTTTGTAGCATCAGTTATTTCATCAGGTCATTCGCGTGGCCCACGAGTAAGGCTGCGCCTTCGCTACCCCAGCGGCCAACCACGCTCCCACTGCCCCGCCGCCCACCGTATCTTTGCGGCGTGTCGCTACCCGCCGAAATCTGGCATCTATTGCTAAAAGACCTGCGCCTCGAATGGAGGCAGCGCACCGCCCTGGCGGGCCTGCTGCTCTACGTGGGCGGCACGGTGTACGTGAGCTACCTCAGCTTTACCTCGCGCGGCGGGCTGCCGCCCGCCCCGGCCTGGAACGCGCTGTTCTGGATAATTCTACTCTTTGCGGCGCTGGGCGCGGCGGGGCGCGGGCTGGCGCAAGAGCCGGCTGGGCTGCGCCTGTATTACTACACGGTGGCGCGGCCTGAGGCCGTTATTCTAGCCAAAATTTTCTACAACGCCCTGCTGCTGCTGGCGCTGGCCGGGCCGGGGCTGTTGCTCTACACTATGCTGCTCGGCAACCCGGTGCAGAACATGCCGCTCTTTGCGGCCAATGTGGCGCTGGGGGCCGTGAGCCTGGCCTCGTCGCTCACGCTGGTGTCGGGCATTGCGGCGCGGGCGGGGCAGGCTGGGGGCGGCACGCTGCTGGCGGTGCTGGGCTTGCCGGTGCTGGTGCCCGTGCTACTTATCGTTATCAAAATAAGCAAGAACGCCCTCGACGGGCTACCCTGGGATGTCAGCCAGGGCCCCGTGCTCACGCTCGTGGCCTTGAACTTTATTGTGGGGGCGGTGTCCTATGTATTATTCCCGTTTTTGTGGCGCAGCTAGTTTCCAATGAGCAATTAACAAGGAGCAATGAGCAGCCGAAGGTTGAAATCTGAAGTTGCTCCTTGTTAATTGCTCATTGCTCATTGTTATTTACTCCTTGATGCTAAACCTTCCTCCCCAGGCGTTTGCGCGGCGTGATGAAACTCCCGACCAGGAGTTTTACCGCTTCGAGCGGCTCGTGACGCACATCGACGCGGCGGCCGTGGCGGCGGTGACGCAGCTGTATCGGCAGCTGCTGCCGGCCGGGGGCGCGGTACTCGACCTGATGAGCAGTTGGGTGAGCCACCTGCCCGCCGAGGTGCCCTATAGCCGCGTGGCCGGCCTGGGCATGAATGCCCGAGAGCTGGCCCAAAACCCGCGCCTCACCGAGCTGGGCATTGTGCAGAACCTCAACGAGAACCCGCGCCTACCCTACGCCGACGGCGAGTTCGACGGCGCGGGCATCTGCGTGTCGGTGCAGTACCTCACGCAGCCAGCGGCGGTGTTTGCCGAGCTAGCGCGGGTGCTGCGGCCGGGTGCGCCGCTGGTGGTCACGTTTTCTAACCGCTGCTTTCCCGACAAGGCCGTGTATGCCTGGCAGGCGCTCGACGACCGCGGCCACGTGGCGCTGGTGCAGCAGTATTTCGCCGCTGGCGGCTTTGGGCCGACCGAGGTTTTTGCCCACCAGCCCAAGTACGGCGACCCGCTGTTTGGCGTGGTCGGCCGCGTGGGCAGTACCGAACCAGCTAATTCTTAACTCCTCACTCTTAACTCTTAACTCCCTATGAAGTGGTGGAAATACCTGACCATCGTGCTGCTGCTCTACACAGTAGTGATGGGCTTCCTGGGCCACGTGCCGCGCCTAGCCATCCTCAACGAGACGGAGCGCAACCTCTACTTCCACGTGCCGATGTGGTTTGGCATGACCATCATCCTGCTGGCCTCGGTTATCAATTCCATCCGCTACCTGCGCAACCCCAGCCCACGGCTCGATACGCTGGCCCACGAGTCGGCCAAAACGGGTATTTTGCTGGGCGTGCTGGGCTTGCTCACGGGCAGCCTGTGGGCGCGCTACACCTGGGGCACCTGGTGGACGACCGACGTGAAGCTCAACGGCGCGGCCGTGACCATGCTCATCTACGCGGCCTACCTGGTGCTGCGCGGCTCGGTGCGCGACGAGCAGCAGCGGGCGCGCTTGTCGGCCATCTACAATATTTTTGCGTTTTCGGCGGCCATTCCGCTGCTGTTCATCATGCCGAGGCTGGCCGAGGCGCAGTCCTTGCATCCTGGCAACGGCGGCAACCCAGGCTTTTCGAAATACGACCTCGATAGCGCCATGCGGCTGGTGTTTTACCCGGCCGTGATTGGCTGGACGCTGCTCGGCGTCTGGATTACGGAAGTGGCTTGTCGCTTTGCCTTTGTGAAAGAGAAGATTTATGAAAAGCAAGAAAAACAACTGGCTTAGCCGGGCCGTGGCCCTGCTGCTGCCCCTGCTGCTGCTGGCCGGCGCAGCCTTCGCCCAAACTACTGCCGCCAACGAGCCCGAAATGGCCGACGCCCTGCGCGCCAGCGGCAAGATTTACGTGGTCGTGCTGGTGCTCGTCATTATCGTGACGGGGCTGCTGGTGTATTTGATTCGGCTCGATGGCAAGGTGAGCCGGCTGGAGAAATCAATAAATGAGTAGAATGTGGGAAATGTGTAAGATGTGCGGCGTGTGGAAATGACTGCTTTCGTTTTCCTGTTGAAACAAGAGTAGCCTTTTCATTTCGCACCTTTTCTCATCTCCCCGCATTTCTACATTATAAAGCATTATGAAAAAGACGCACATCTTTATCCTGCTCATCATCGCGGCGGCGGTGGGAGTCATCGTCAGCACGATGTCGGGGGCCAGCTCCTACGTCACCTTTGCCGAGGCGCGGCTGCAAGCGGCGGCCGGCAATGGCAATAAAGTACACGTGGTGGGCACGCTGCCCCGCAACGCCGAGAAGCAGCCCATCGGGCTGGAATACGACGCCCGGCGCGACCCTAACTTCTTCGCCTTCACGCTGGTCGACACCCTCAACGTGGCCCAGCGCGTGGTGTACCACAACCCCGCCCCGGCCGACCTCGACAAGTCGGAGCAGGTAGTAATCGTGGGCGCGATGAAAGACAACGTCTTCGTAGCCGACCAGATTCTGACCAAGTGCCCCAGCAAGTATGTGGAGAAAGACCTGGGCAAGGAAACCCCGCCCGCCACGGCCAAGCTGTAAAACGGAGTGGCACTCCGTTTCCGCGTTCGGGCCCGACCTAACGCCAAACGGAGTGCCACTCCGTTTTACATGTTCCCTACTTTAACCCCGGCTGTCATGCTGAGCTTGCGAAGCATCCTATCACGTCTTTTGGATTCGTACCAACGTGATAGGATGCTTCGCAAGCTCAGCATGACAGCCGGGGTTGTTTACGGGCTCAGCCTCGCCGCCCGCGCCCAGGTAGCCAACGACAACATCGAAAACCGCCGCCTGCTGCGCGCAGAGGAAATTATCACCTCCACTACTACCGGCTGCACCGTGCAGCCGGGCTGCGTAGACGAGCGCCTGACGGGCAAGTGCATTGAGTACCACAACGACCAGTGGTTTGAGTTTCGGCCGCCGGCGGCGGGCACCTACTACGTGAACATCGGCGGGCAGCGCTGCCGCGACGTGCGCGGCGTGCAGCTGGTAGTGCTCACGGGCACGCCGTGCGAGCCGGCTACTTACCGCATTTTGTCGTGCACCTCCTTCGGCACGCAGGACGACCTGTTCATCACACTGCCCAACCTGCAAGCGGGCGTGCCCTACCTGCTCGACGTCGATGGCTACCTCAAAGACTACTGCACCTTCACGCTGCAAGTGAGCGGCCGGGCGCGGGGCCTACCCGCCGTGCCCGCGCCCGGCGTGCCGCCTACCGCGCCCGGCAATAGCCGCTTCATTGAGCTGAGCTGGGAGGTGCCCGACTCGCTGCCCACGGCCACTTACTGCCGGGTGCTGCGGCGCGAGCAGCGCGGGTTTCGGGCTGCCGAAATCCGGCGCGTGCCCATCACGCGCAACGTGTACGGTACCCGCCGGGCCGCCTACACCCTCACCGACACGCTGCCCGGCGTGGGCCAGTACCTCTACCAGGTAGTGGCCGAAAACGACGACGCCCCCGAGCCGCCCGCCCTGCTCAAGCAGCAGTGGGTGGGCTACAGCCTGTTGCGCCCCGTGTATGCGGGCGCCATCGACGGCGGTACTACGTTTCTCGATTTGCCGCTGGCGCGCTACCCGCGCGGGGCCTACGTCAGCTTTCTCGTCATCAATCCGCAAAATGGGAACCTGCTGCGCGCGCTGAGCCTTACCAACCAGCCCGGCGACGTGCCGCGCGCCCGCCTCTACGCCCAGCCCTGGCGCGATGCCGGCCTGACTAAGGTAGCGGTGGACGTAACCTGCCGCCCGGTGCGCGGGGCCACGTTTATCGAGCATTTGCTGCTGCCGCTGAGTACGCCGGGGTACTAGGCGGCGGGTGGTAGCGCGAACTTTGTAGTTCGCGTTCGTTGGCGAGCACCCAAGCAA
>NZ_DASTEP010000236.1:0-19424 GCF_035709525.1 Hymenobacter sp.
GGGTTAGCTACACTGCGGAGGGCACTATCAAAAGCATAGAGGCCGCTGTAATCAAGAACAATCGCCAGCCCGCCGAGGTAGCCCTACTGCGCCGCGCCGAGGCGCTGCAAACCAGCGCTAAATACTTGATAAGCAAACTACGAGCTAGCGGCGACCAGTTGCGCCGCACCACCGATAACAAAACGGACAGGCCATTGCAGCACCCCGACGCAGCCATTGGCGCAAAGTGGGCCGCCGACGCCCCGCAGCAGCAGGCACTGGCGCGGCAGCTGGCCGCCTACGCCAATACGCTGCACCGCTACCAGGTAACCGATGCCCAGAAGGCCCTGCTGTCAGCGCCCGCTTTTGCGGAAAGCAAGCCCGTAGCCGAGGCCCTGGCCGACCTCACCCAGCTCGAAAGCGAAATCCTGGCCTGCCAGACGCACGCCTTGCAACGCATCAGCCAGCGAGTCGGCGCGCCGCGCTGGGTGTCGCACCCGCTGGCCTTTGCCACCGCCCAGGCGAACGTAGTCGCCCCCGGCGATACCTACCGCGCGCAGCTGGGGCTAATCGGCTATTTGTCAGCTAAGGAGGTGAAGATGCAGATGGCCTGCAATGGCCGCCCCGTGCCCGCCGACTCTGCCGGCGTGGGCCAGGTGCGCTTCCGCGCCCCCACCCGCCCCGGCCCCGCCACCTGGACGGGCACCATCCGCCTCAACCACAACGGCCGCGACACGACTTTCCGCGTCACCGTGCCCTACCGCGTAGCGCGCCGCTAAGCTTATGCTGCTTTTTAACAACGACCCGCTGCCCACCGCCACCCTACCCCTGCCCAATCGCGGGCTGGCCTTCGGCGATGGGTTTTTTGAGACGCTGATTTACAGCGACAACCAGCTGCGCTTGGCCGCCGACCACGCCGCCCGCATGCAGCAGGCGGCCGCCGCGCTCTACCTCACGCTACCTGCCCCGCTCGCCACCGCCGAAGCCCTGGCCGCTACTCTGGCCCGCCTCGCCGAGGCCAACGGCCTGCCCGCCGCCCGGCTGCGGCTGCAAGTGTGGCGCGGCGGCGGCGGGCGCTACACTCCGCCCACCGCTGCGGCCGAGTGGCTGGCCACCGCCGAGCCTTTCGCACCCGACGACTCGCCCATCGGCCGGGCTGATTTTGCCCGCGACACGCATTCTATGTACTCGCCGCTCAGCTTTTGCAAAGGGCCGCAGGCGTGGCTCTACGTGCGGGCAGCCCACGAGCGGCAGCAGCGCGGGCTCGACGAAATTATCCTCTGCAATGCGGCCGGGCACGTGGCCGAAGCGGGCGCGGCGGCTATTTTCTGGCTCAAAAACAACATTTTATATACTCCCGCGCTGACTAGCGGCTGCGTGGCTGGCGTGCGCCGGGCCGGGGTGTTGCGCCGGGCACGGGCACTAGGCGTCGGCTGCGAGGAGGGTCTTTTTCCGGAGGCGGCAGTGCTGGCGGCCGAGGCCGTTTTTACGGCCAACGTGGCCGGCGTGCGGGCCGTGCGGCAGGTGGGCACCGTGGCGTTTGCCGAGCCCACGGCGCTATTGGCCGACTTGCGAGGGTAGCTAACTTAAATTGCGAGGTAGCCGCAAAGCGGCGGCATGTTGGTAGTCACCGCAGCCCTTCAGCCGCCTGAGAGCCGCTAAGCGGCGGCACAGATAGCGGAATGCCGCCGCTTCGCGGCTCTGGGTTGCTAAAAACCACGTGGCCTACCAACATGCTGCCGCTTTGCGGCTATCTCACAAGCGAGGCTATTCTATCTGGAAGCTGGCCGATACCGTCACGGTGTCAGTTTTCACCTTGGCTACCTGAAAGCGGGCGGCGTAAAAAATGCGCAGCGTTTCGGCTTCGAGCGCCGAGGTGCCGGCGGCCAGCGCGGCGGCCGTGGGCGGGGCGGCCAGCCGCGACGCCACCTGCCGGCCCACTACTTGCGCGCCGGCCACCCGGCCGTTGGGGCTCACGGTGAGGCGCACAAAAATGCGGCCCACCATACCCGCGTCGATAGCCGGCTTGGGGTACTTAAGATACTGGCTCATAAACTTGTAGAAGTCGCTGGCGCGGGTGCGGCCATTGACTTCATCGTGCCAGAAGCGCGGCAAAATGGGCGACACCACCGCATCGGGGCGCGGGGTGGGCGGCGGGGGCCGGTGTGGAAACGTGATGAGGTGACCCGGCGCAGCGTACACGCCATCGCCGCTCTGGGCCTGGGCCGACGGCCCTGCCAACATGCACCCCCCGAGTAAAACAACGTACCAAATGTGCCTCATGCCTGACCCATACGGCCCTCAGGGCCGCAGGGCTACCAAGGTCAGCAATTATTATGCCGCCGCCTGGGCAGACTGCTCGGGGGTAGCACTGGCACCGGGCTCGTAGCGGGCTTGCTGGGCCTGGGCCACCACTTGCAGGCGCTGCCAGTCGGCATAGTATTCGCGCAGGTCGGCTTCCGTAACCTGGTTGGTTTTCAGGACAACCGCCCGCGGGCCTTGTCCGAGCTGCAACGCGCTAAGCGTGATAAGCGCCCGGTGCATCGTAGAAAGCAGAGAACTATTCACAGGAGATGGCGGAAGGGTGCGGCTACCCCAGCGCAAGCCAAGTGCCAAACCGAAAACCTCCACATAATCTGATAGTTACAAAATTGAATAAATCCTAATTTTAAAGGCATTAATCCCAAATTAAGAATTTCTTCATTTTTTCATACTGCTACCGGAGCCTTGATAGCTGGCCACGGCTGGTAGTCGAGCAGCTCAAAATCTTCGTAGTGGAAGCCAAAAATATCCTGCACTTCGGGGTTGAGGCGCATGGTGGGCAGCGGGCGCGGCACCCGCTCCAGCTGCTGGCGCGCCTGCTCCAAGTGGTTGCTGTACAGGTGCGTGTCGCCCCCGGTCCAGATAAACTCGCCGGGCTGCAAGCCCACTACCTGCGCCACCATCAGCGTGAGCAGCGCATAGCTGGCGATGTTGAACGGCACGCCCAGAAAGACGTCGGCCGAGCGCTGGTAAAGCTGACAGCTTAGCTTGCCGTCGGCCACGTAAAACTGAAACAAGGCGTGGCAGGCGGGCAGCTTCATGCTGGGCAGGTCGGCCACGTTCCAGGCGCTCACCACCATGCGGCGCGAGTCGGGCTGGGTTTTGAGCTGGTGAATAATCTGCGAAATCTGGTCGATGTGGCCGCCGTGGCCGTCGGGCCAGCTGCGCCACTGGTAGCCGTATACGGGGCCGAGGTTGCCATTTTCATCGGCCCACTCGTCCCAGATTTTCACGCCGTTAGCCTTTAGATACGCGATGTTGGTATCGCCCTGGAGAAACCACAGCAGTTCGTGAATGATGCTTTTGAGGTGCACCTTCTTGGTGGTAACGAGCGGAAAGCCCTCGGCCAAATCGAAGCGCATCTGCGGCCCAAAAATGGACAGCGTGCCGGTGCCGGTGCGGTCGGTTTTCTGGTTGCCTTGTTCTAAAATCTGACGGAGGAGGGCTTGGTATTGGCGCATGGGGCCGCAAAATTACGCATTGCCTGCTGGCAGCACCGCTTGCCAGGCGTCGGTTTCGGCGTAGCGCTTGAGCACGGCAGCCCGCTGCTCCAGAAAGCGCCGCAAGTAGGCGCTCAGCACCAAGGTATCGGCTACTTTGCCGAGCAAACCCAATGGCGACGCAAACTCAAAAACATCGCGCATGATAGTATTCGCGCCGGCAGGCTCAAAATAGTGCTCGTGCCGCATGGCTTTAAATGTCCCGCGCTGCATCTCATCGCAGAAATAGGTTGGTGCCTGGTAGGCAGTGATTTTGCTGGTCAGCGTTTGCCACACGCCGAAGTGCCGCGCCCGAAATGTCACTTCGTCGCCGGGCTGCAAAAGGCCGTTGCGCACGCCCCCTACTATCCGTTCCTGCGTTTGGCGAGTTGATTCGGTGTGCAAATCCACGCTCAGCGCCAGGTAGAAACAGCGCGCCAGCGGGGCACCGATAGAAGTAATTATCTCAATAACAGGCATAAAGCATTCAAAGGAAAAGCGCCCTGCTCTTTTGCAAGAGCAGGGCGCTTAAACTAAGGCAGTTGCTAATTTACAGCGACTTCACCGGAGCTTTCGTAGTAGCCGTGGCGGGCGCGGCCTTCATGGCGGCCATTTTGGCGCGGCAGCAGGCGGGCATCCCGTCCATTTTGCCCCCGGCGGTCATGCCTTTTTCGCACTTGGCAGCGGCGGCGGCGGTGCAGTGGTCGGCTTTCTTGCCTTTGGCGGGCTTGTCGCCATCGTGGGCGAAGGCAGTGGCGGCCGAAGCAAACAGGGCGAGGGCGAGCAGAGACTTTTTCATGGGAAACAAAAGCTGAAAATGAACAGTTAGGGCTGGTTGCGGCTTCTAAATTACGTATTATTTTTTGAATACCTGGCATGAAGCTCTAATGAATTTCTGCCAGCTCGCTTAGCCCCGCTCATTCGCGCCTCCGCAGTTTCCGCGCTATTTTTCTATGCCCCTTCGTCGCCTTGCGCACCTCACGCTGCTGGTGCTGGCCCTGCTCACGGGGCTGGCCGGCTACTACGCCAGCCAGCTGCGGTTCAACTACAATTTTAACGACTTTTACCCCGCCGGCGACCCTGACCTCGACTACTACCAGGGCTACACCCAGCGCTTTGGCAACGACAACGACTACCTGCTGCTGGGCCTGGAGGCACCGGCCGGCCAAACGGTTTTTGCGCCGCGCTTTCTGGCGCAGGTCGATAGCCTTACGCGGGCGGCGCGGCAACTGCCGCACGTGCTCAACGTCACCTCCCCCACTACCCTCACCAACCCCGTGGTGGAGGGCTTCGGGTTTTATAACCTGCCCTACCTGCACCACGCCGAGCCCGCCCGCCGGGCGCAGGACTCGACCCTGATTTTCCAAACGCCGGGGCTGGTGGGCAACGTATTCAGCCGCGATGCGCGGGCCGTGGCGCTGGTGTTTCAGCTCACGCCCGACCTCAAAAAGCCGCCCGGCGACTCGCTGCTGGCGGCCCTGCGCCAGGGGCTGGCGCGGGCCGGGCTGCCCGCCGAGCGGGCGCACTTTGCGGGGCGGCTGGTGGCGCAGTCGGTGTTTGTAGACCGGCTGCAATGGGAGCTGGTCGTGTTTATGAGCCTCTCAGTGCTGCTCGTGACGGGGCTGCTCTGGCTCACATTTCGCACGTGGTGGGGCGTGCTGCTGCCGCTGATAGTGGTGCTGGGGGCCATCCTGTGGGGCCTGGGCGTAATGGGTGCCTGCGGCATCAGCATCGACCTGATGACGGCCCTGCTGCCGTTGATGCTGTTTGTGGTGGGCATGTCCGATACCATCCACATTATCAGCCGCTACGTGAGCGAGCTGGGCTACGGCGCGGGCAAAAAAGACGCGCTGCGCATTACCATTAAGGAGTCGGGCTTCGGCTCGGGGCTGTCGGCGCTCACAACCAGCATCGGCTTTTTTACCTTGATGACCAGCACCATCCGGCCCATTCACAACTTTGGGCTGTTTACGGGCATCGCGGTGCTGCTGGCGTTTGTACTGAGCTTCACGCTACTGCCGGCCATGCTGGTGCTGCTGAACAAGCCCGCCCTGCGCGAGCCGCGCCGCCAGGGCCACAGCTGGGACGGCGTGCTGGGCCGCCTGTTCAGTGGGGTGCTACGGCAGCGGCGCAGCATCTACGTGGTGGCCGGGCTGGTGCTGGCGGCCAGCATCGGGCTGAGCACGCGGGTGCGTATCAATTCGTCGCTGCTCGATGACTTGTCGAAAAACGACCCCGTGCGGCAGGATTTCGCGTTTTTTGATACCCACTTCGCGGGCGTGCGGCCGTTCGAGCTGGAGCTGAAGCCAGTGGGCGGGCGCACCATCTACGACCCGGCCGTGCTGCGCGAAATCGAGCAAATTGAAGGCTACCTGGCCCAGACCTACGGCCTCCAGTTTCAGGCCTCGCCAGCCACGCTGGTGCGGGCCACCCGCAAGGCCCTGCACGGCGGCGAGCTGGCCGAGTACCGCCTACCCACCGACTCAAGAGAGCTCCAATCGCTGGCCTCCAGGCTCAAGCTCTTTCGCAAGAAGCCCGAGTTTCGGGCGCTGGCGCTGCCCGATGGCTCGGCCGGCCGCCTCACCGGCCGCATGGCCGACGTGGGCAGCATTCGGGCCGATGAGCTGAACCGCAGCCTGCGCCACTACCTGCGCACCCAGCTCGATACCACGGTGCTGCGCACCCGCCTCACGGGCTCGTCGAACCTCATCGATAAGAACAATGAAAATTTGACCCTGAATATGATACAAGGCATGGCCATCGACGTGGCAATGGTCACGCTCATCGTGCTGCTGCTGTTTCGCTCGGTGCGGATGACGCTGGTAGTGCTGGTGCCCAACCTGCTGCCCATTCTGGTAGTGGCCGGCGTGATGGGCCTGGCCGGCGTGAACATGAAGGTGAGCACGAGCATCATCTTTACCATCGCCTTCGGCATCGCGGTCGATGACACTATTCACTTTATCAGCAAGCTGCGCCTCACGATGGGGCACGAGCCCGACTTGTTTCGGGCCGTGCGACGCACCTACCTGCTAGCGGGCAAGGCGGTAGTCGTGACTTCGCTGATACTGGTGGGTGGCTTCTGCACGCTGCTGTTTTCGTCATTTGATGGCACCTTCTACGTCGGGCTGCTCATCGGCCTCACCCTGGTTTTTGGGGTAGTAGCCGAGCTCACGCTACTGCCGCTGCTGATACTGGATATTTTTGGGCGGCGCAAGCGCAGGGGCGGGCCGCCGGCCGCCACCAAGGCACTGCACTAGCAGGCTGGTTGCCCGCTTCTTATCTTACTTGGCTAGCGTCAACGCTCCTGCCAGCCACCAAAAAAAGCCCGGCTCACACCGGGCTTTTTTACTATTCTTCAAAGCAGGTTAGATGTTGACTTTCACCAGCTTCATGCCTACCTTCTTCTCTTTCTTGAGGTAGTCCAGCATCATTAGGTAGCCGGGCTTGGCCGGGTACAGGTACGAGGCCGTGGCGCTACTGGTCATGTCGATTTTATCGAGCTTGAACTGGCCGTTGTCGCCAAAGGCCATGTTGCCGATAATCTTCTTCGTCTTCTCGCCCTTTTCCTTGTCGTAGTTGATATACACGGCGTTAAACTGCGAGTTGGCGTCGTTTTTCTGCATAAACTGGTAGTCAAACTGCCCCGTGGCCTTGAGGTACATGCCCATCAGGCCCGTGGCGCCGATGCCCGGCAGGGTAGCCTGCGACTCGTCCTTGGGGTAAAACTTCACATCGGTGAGCTTGTAGCTGGGGTCGAGGGCAAACACCATCATGTTGGAAATCTTACCTTTTTGCACGCCCACGCCGCGGCCGCCCATCATGGCCATCGCAATGCCCACGCCGTCGGCCACTACCTTATACTGCTCGGCCACGATGTAGGTCTTGCCGTTGGCCCCGCGCACGATGGACTGCGCGTAGTTCACGTAGCCCGCTTCGAGGCTCGGGAGGGCCTCGGCGGGCATGGCGGCGCGCACCTCGTTGTGCCAGCCGTAGTTTTTGGACAGCGTGGGCTGGCCGCTTTCGCTGAAGCGCTTGAGGTAGAAGCCCTCGCTTTTGTTTACGAACGGCTTGTCGTTCAGCTTGTAGTATTCGCCCATCGCCACAAACTCGCGCTTGGCCGGGTCGAAGGTGAAGGAGCTCAGCGAGAGCTGCTCGGTTTTGCTGGTTTCGACCGGCAGGTCCATGATTTTTTTGCCCGTTGCCGCGTCAATCACCACCATGTAGGAGTCGATTTTTTTCGACATCAAGCCCGACTTCCGCATCATGGTGGCCAGGATGTATTTGTCGGTAGCTTCGCTGATGTTAACCATCTCGTACTCCTTGGCTTTGGGGTCCGAGGCCAGCGTCCACTTCAGGTTCAGCTGGTTGTCGTACATCTCCAGGGTGTAGCCCTTCATAATGCCCTCGTAGCTGTTGCGCACGAAGCCGTAGCCGGGCACCGGAAACAGCTCCATGTCGCTGAAGGCCTGCTCTTCGGAGCCGCTGGATTTTTGCATGAAGGCCTGCTGGATTTTCATCTTATCCATCTTGCTGGGCTCTTCAATCACCTTGCTACCCAGCTTCTTGAGGCTGGTATCATAGGTTTCGATTTCCAGCGAGTTGTCCTTCGTGTTGTAGAAGTACAGGCCGAAAGCCGAGCCGTTGAACGAGTTGGCCAGCAGGTAGTAGCGGCCCGCGGGCTTCTGCACCGTCACGCTGCTGACCTTGGCCAAATCCTGGTCGTAGAAGTCGAGCAGGTAGTTGTCGTTTTTCTTGTCGGCCTTGTCGCCCTTGGCGTACATAATGTAGCCTTTGACCTCATTGCCGGCATAAATGGGCGAGATGGCCGAGCGGTTGATGCGCGACACGCCGTCCAGGGTTTGGGTTTGGGCGAGCAGGGCCGCCGGGGCTGACAGGGACAGCAGCCCGGCCAGCAAAATGCGTTTGGAAAACATGCAGGTAAAGGTGTGCGTGATAAAAAAAATGGGTTAAGGGGTGTATTTTGAGGCCTTACTGGCCGGGTCTTTGGCAAAAAGCAGTTTCGCAAACCGGCCCTGCCGGTACTGCGCCAGGTACTCCTGGCGCAGGGCAGCGGTGGGCTCGTCGGCCAGGGTAGCGGCCGCGTAGCGGGCGGCCAGGGCGTATTCGTCGGGGGTGGCAGTAGAAGGGGCGGCAGCGGCCGGCGGCGCGGCAAAGCAGGCGGCCAGCCCTTTATAATCCTCGGCCTTCCAGGCATATAGCGCCGTGAGTAGCTGATTGAAATTGTCGGGATTATGCTTGGAGATATTGCCCACTACCTCCATAAAGCTATGGTCGACCAAGTGGCGGCGCAGCTCGTAGAGGCTCAGCGTGACGACCGAGCGCAGGTAGGCATTCTGGGGCTGGGCCGGCAGCAGCTGCAACGCCTCGAACAAGGCGTGGTCGTAGCAGTCGTAGTCAAACCAGCTTTGCACCACTTCGAGCCGGCTCAGGGCTACCACACGGCTCCACTCGGGCGCGGGCGCGGCGGTGGGCGGGCCGTCGGCCACCGCGCCCTGGGCCAGCTCGCGCACAAAGCGCATGCGCTTGGCGCAGTCGGGATGCGACTTGAGGGTATCGCTGGTTTCGAGCACGGTAGCGGCCTTGGCCCCCACCGTAAAGATGGAGCGGGGCTTGGCCGGCGCGGCCTCGTAGGCGTAGGGGGCCGCCGCGCAGCCAAAATACCGGGCCAAATCGAGGCGCTCGGCCGAGTAGGGCTCGTCCATTTTGTCGAGCAGCTGCAAGGCCCGGTAGGCCTGCGCGGCGTCGAAGGGAGTGCGCCGCAGCAGCACGTAGCCCAGCGAGTCGGCCTGCTTTTCGTACTTGCGCTGGTGGTAGTTGCTGCTCAAGGACATGCCCAGGGCCAGCGTTTTCAGCTTCGAGCCAATGTTATACTCCTGGGCCACAATGCGGCGCACTTCGCGCTTGAGCTCTTTGCTGTGCCAGGTGGTCAGGCTTTCGCGCAGGCCATTGTCTACGTGGCGGGCCTGCACGTGGGCCAGCTCGTGGCACAGGATGAAAGCCAGCTGGCTCTCGTTTTCGAGGCGGGCCAGCAGGCCGACGTTCAGCATCACGGTGCCGTTGCCCATGGCGTGGGCGTTGGGCACGGGGTTGCGGCTGAGCACTAGTTGCACCGGCGGCAGCTGCGGGTTGGCGGCCACCAACTGCCCGAATACCCGCTGCACGTAGGGCTCGAGCACGGGGTCGAGCAGGGCCGCGTAGCGCACCGAGTTGTAGACTTCGGCGGCGGCCTCCTGGCCTATTTTGCGGTAGTGCTCGCGGTACTCGCCGCTCGCCGCCTTGGGGGTGGTGGCGGTGAAATGCTGCCGCACCGAGGCTCGGTGGGCCACCGCCAGCTGCTGCACCCGCACGGTGTCGGGCGAGTAGTAGGGCAGCTCGGCCGAAGCCTGCGCTGCCGCGCTGCCGGCCCTGGCCAGGCCTAGTATAATTATAAAAAGACGCAATCGCATAAAACAGCGTAAGGCGCAGATTATTTGGTAAAATAGAGGACTATCAATGCGCCAAAGGTAGCGCGGTGCTCACTGATATTCCTATACCTTATGAAATATTTAGGACGGTAAATTTTTCGTGCTTTCGCGGCGGCCAGGCAGTTGGCTTTTCGGCAATGCCGCGCACCGGCCGGGGTGCCTGGGCGCGGCCCGCTGGCCCTACCTGGCCGTTGGCGGCTGGCCATCGGGCTGCATTTTTGCGCGGGCCTAGGCTCCTGCACCAAAATGGAAGCTGGCTGCCGGCGATTTTACCTCTTTTCTTATGCTCAAAGCAGCTATCATCCTAGCAGCCTTGCTTAATCTTTTGTGCTTTTGCCTGTTTGCCCTCGACAAGCGCCGGGCGCGGCGCGGCCAGCGGCGCATTTCCGAAAAAACCCTGCACCTGGCCACGCTGCCGGGTGCGGCGCTGGGCGCGTGGGCCGCCATTCTGCTGCTGCACCACAAAAACCGCAAGCCGGCGTTTTGGGGCGTTACCTTGCTGCTGACGCTGGTGCAGGGAGCGGGTTTTTACGCGGCCGCGCTGCCGCATTTGCGGGCGCAGGGCTAGCGGCCCCGCAGGTGCCCAGCGCCTACTTTTACTTAAAAACCGCTTATGCCTTTTCGATTTTCGGCCCTGGCCTCGCGGCTGGCCCTGGCGCTGCTGCTTGCCGCCCCCAGCCTGCTGCTAACCGCCTGCGGCAACCGCGAACAACCCACCGCCAACGTAGACTACACCAAAGCCGACGAGGCGCTCATTCAAAAATACCTCGCCGACAATAAGATAACTACCGCCCAGCGCCAGCCCTCGGGCCTGTACTACGTGCCCCTGGCGCCTAACCCCACGGGCACGCCCGCCGCGCCCGGCAAAAGGGTGTCGGTGCGCTACACCGGCGAGCTGCTCGACGGCACCGTGTTCGACGCCTCGGCCCAGCACGGCAACGAGCCTTTCGACTTCGTGCTGGGCGAGGGCAAGGTAATTGCGGGCTGGGATGAGGGCATCGCCCTGATGCACAAGGGCGAAAAGGGCGTGCTACTACTGCCGTCGGCGCTGGGCTACGGCCCCGAGGGCGCGGGCTCCGACATTCCGCCCAATGCCGTGCTGCGCTTTGAAGTCGAGCTACTGGACGTGCAATAGCCTCACCAAGCGCAAACCGTAAAATGGCCTTTTATGCTTTCTCCCCAAACCAGCCTCACTAATGCCGCCCAGCCAGCGCCGCAGCTTTTTCCGCTGGGCGATGCGGCCGTGGTGGTGCAGTTCGGCGAAAGCATCAGCCTGGCTACGCACCTGGCTGTTCAGTCGCTCTACGACTATCTGGGGCAGCAGCCCTTCGCCGGGCTGCGCGAATGCGTGCCCGCCTTCACGACCCTCACCGTGTACTACGACCCGTGGCTGCTGAGCGCGCAGGGCCAAGGCCAGCCCTACGAGCGGGTGTGCGCGCTTTTGCGGCAGCGGCTGCTGGCGGTGCCAGCCGCGCCCACCCACACCGCCGTGCAAACCATTGAAATTCCCGTGTGCTACGGCGGCGACCTGGGGCCCGATTTAGGCGCCGTGGCCCGCCACACGGGCTTCGCATTGGCCGAGGTTATTGCCCGGCACGCCGCCCCTACCTACCGGGTGCACATGCTGGGTTTCGCGCCCGGCTTTCCCTACCTGGGCGGGCTCGATGCGCGCCTCGCCACCCCGCGCCGGGCCACACCGCGCGCGCTGGTGCCGGCCGGCGCGGTGGGCATCGCGGGCGCGCAAACGGGCATTTACTCCTTGCCCACGCCGGGCGGCTGGCAATTGATTGGGCGCACGCCGCTACGCTTATTCGACCCCGCCGCCGACCCGCCCACGCTGCTGCGCGCCGGGCAGCAGCTGCGCTTCGTGCCCATCGGCGCGGCCGAATTTCAGCATCTATCGCATGAGTCTTAGCATCTTGCGCACCGGCCTGCTCACGACGGTGCAAGACCTGGGCCGGCCCGGCTACCAGCACCTGGGCGTGGTAGTAGGCGGCGCACTGGATGCCCTGGCTTTGCGCGTGGCCAACCTGCTGGTGGGCAATGCAGAAGGCGCGGCCGGGCTGGAAATCACGCTGCTCGGCCCTACCATCCGCTTCGAGGCCGACTACCTCATTGCCCTCACCGGAGCCGACCTCTCGCCTACCCTCAATGGGCAGCCCGCGCCGCTGCACCGGCCGGTGGCCGTGCGGGCGGGCGCGGTGCTGGCCTTTGGGGCGGCGCGGGTGGGGTGCCGCGCCTACCTGGCCGTGGCAGGCGGCCTGGCGGTGCCGCCGGTGCTGGGCAGCCGCAGCACCTACCTGCGCGCCGGCCTGGGCGGCTGGCACGGCCGCGCCCTGCACGCCGGCGATGAGCTGCCGGTAGGCGCGCTTTCACTTGGTGCTCAACGACTATGGCAGCTACTGAGACCAGCCGATTTGCCTGCATCCTGGGTTACTACTCGCTGGCTGCCCAGCCCGGCACTGTGCCCTAGGCCACACGCGCAGCCGATTATTCGGGCAGTGCGCGGGCCCGAATATGAGCAGTTTGGCGAAGCCAGCCGGCAAGCCTTCTGGCGCGAATCGTTCGCCATTACGCCCGCCGCTGACCGCATGGGCTACCGGCTGCAAGGACCGGCGCTGACACGCGACGTGCCGACTGAGTTGCTGTCGAGCGCCGTGACCTTTGGCACGGTGCAAGTGCCGCCGGGTGGCCAGCCCATCGTGCTGCTGGCTGATGCCCAAACTACGGGCGGCTACCCTCGCCTGGCCCAGGTTATCAGTGCCGATTTTGGGGCGCTGGCACAGGCGCGGCCGGGGCAGGCGCTGCGGTTTCAGGCGGTTTCCTTGTGCGAGGCGCAGGCGCTGTACCTTGCGCAGGAGCGGCGGCTGCGGGCGTTGCGGCGGGCTGTTGAGTTTAAAAATCTATGATTAATTCGCGCAGTGTTTCGCAGTGTTAAAGCGCAGTGTTTCGCAGCAACTTTTCAAACATCCCGAAACACTGCGCTTTAATACTGCGAAACACTGCGCGAAACAAGCACCCCCTACATGACCATCGACCTGAACTGCGATATGGGCGAAAGCTTCGGCGCCTGGACGCTCGGCCACGACGCCGCCCTGATGCCCTACCTCACGTCGGCCAACATTGCCTGCGGCTTCCACGCTGGCGACCCAGCCGTGATGCGCCAAACCGTGCGCCTGGCTTTGCAGCACGGCGTGGCCATTGGCGTGCATCCGGGCCTGCCCGACTTGGTGGGTTTTGGGCGGCGCAACATGGATATTTCGGCCGACGAAGCCTTTGAGATGACGGTCTACCAGCTCGGGGCGCTGCACGCCGTGGCGCGGGCTGAGGGCGGCGTGCTGCACCACCTCAAGCCACACGGCGCGCTCTACAACATGGCTGCCACCAACGCCGCGCTGGCCCAGGCCATTGCCGAAGCCGTGTACAAGGTGCAGCCCGAACTGGTACTCTACGGCCTGGCCGGCTCCGAATTGACCAAGGCTGGCGAGCGCATCGGCCTGCGCACCGCCCACGAAGTCTTCGCTGACCGTACCTACCAGGCCAACGGCACGCTCACGCCCCGCCGCCAGCCAGATGCCCTCATTACCAGCGCCGAGGCGGCCATTGCACAGGTGCTGCGCATGGTGCAGGAAGGCAGAGTACGCACCCAGCAGGGCTCGGAAATTGCCATCAAAGCCAATACTATATGCCTGCATGGCGACGGGGCGCACGCCTTGGAGTTTGCCCAGCAACTCAGCCAGGCGCTGCGCGCGGCGGGAGTAACACTGGCCCGCCCGACTTTCACCGTATGAAGCAGTTTAAGACCAGATGGTTCGGTGGGGCCAGCCTAGGGGCCGCATTCTTGATGGCCAATTCCTCTATCGGGCCAGGCTTTCTAACCCAGACGACCGTCTTTACCCAGCAGCTGCTCACCAGTTTTGGGTTCGTCATTCTGGTATCAGTGGTGCTCGATGTAGGCGCGCAGCTCAATACCTGGCGTATTCTCACGGTGAGCGAGTTGCGGGCGCAGGACCTTGCCAACAAGCTACTGCCGGGCCTCGGCTACGTGCTGGCGGCGCTGGTCATCCTAGGTGGCTTTGCCTTCAATATCGGCAACATCGCGGGCTGCGGACTGGGGCTGAACGTGCTCACGGGCCTGTCGTTTGAGCAGGGCGCAGTTATCAGCTGCGTAGTGGCGCTGGTGCTGTTTTGGGTGCGCGAGGTGGGCCAGATGCTCGACGGTTTCACCAAGATTTTGGGCACGGTCAAGATTTTGCTAACCCTAGGTATCGCCATCAGCGCGCACCCGCCCCTGGGGCAGGCGCTGCACCACACGCTGCTTCCGGCCAAACTCAGCGCGGCGGCCATTGTCACGATAGTGGGCGGCACGGTGGGCGGCTATATCACGTTTTCGGGGGCGCACCGGCTGCTCGATGCGGGCATCAAAGGCCCCGGCAGCGTGGCCGAAGTCAACCGCAGCGCCGTGAGTGGCATCGTCATTTCCACCATCATGCGATTTGTGCTGTTCCTGGCCATCGTGGGCGTGCTCACCCACGGCGCCACGCTGGACAAGGACAACCCCGCGGCGGGTGTATTCCGGGCCGCGGCCGGCGAGGTCGGCTTTCGAGTGTTCGGCATCATTTTGTGGAGCGCGGCCATCTCGTCGGTGGTGGGCGCGGCCTACACATCGGTGTCATTTTTCAAGACCTTTCACCCAGTGTTCGCGCGCTACGAGCGGATGTGCATCTCGGTGTTCATCGTCTTATCCACCATCATTTTCGTGCTCGTCGGCAAGCCCACGCAGCTACTGGTTTTTGCCGGTGCCATCAATGGCCTGATACTACCCCTCGCGCTGGCCGTGGTGCTCGTCGCGGCCACTAACCGCCGCCTCATGGGCACCTACCGCCACCCCCGCTGGATGCTGGCCGCCGGCTGGGTCGTGGTGCTCATCATGGGCGGGCTGAGCGTGCCGGTACTGGTGGAGCAGGTGGGCGGGCTGGTACGGTGATATTCTTACCGCTACACATCTCCTCTATTCCTCTGCCTGAGTCAATAGTAACGCTTCCAGCTTAGCCGAAAGTCGGAAATTAGTCTGCTTGATTTTCTCCAGAACTGGCTTTACCAGCGGCACTACTCCTGCTCGCTTTGCCTCTAGCAGCACGCCAAAAGTACCCGTAATGGCTAAGCCCAATTGCTGCGCAAACTTGCGACCTTTTAAGTCGTCTATAATTAGCAGGCAGTCGTCGTACTCAACCGCTAAGGCAATGGCACTAGCCTCGCCTTGGTCGACAGAAGCCTCAATGATAGACTGGTACTTGCGGTTTATCACTGGCTTGACCTCAACCCAAGCAGGCAACGGCAAGCCAAACTCGGCAGCAACTTCTGGGGTAGTAGTAATCGTGCCAAATAGTTGGTGCAGTATCTCCAACTCACCGATTTTCTCCAGCAAAATAAGACAGCTCGTATCAGAGAGAATAGCGCTGGGCATTGGCAATATCCTGAGCTAGCTCGTCGGCTGAATAATTGAAAAGCGTCCCGCCGTATTGACCTAGTAGCTCCATAAAGGTTCGCTTGGAGTAGCCTGCTACTTCCGCAGCTTGGCCCAGCGATAAAATGCCGCGCTCATGCAACTTAACGGCTAGCAGCATTTTAGCTTCTTGCGCATCTAAGTTCACCGAATCGGGGAGTTCTACTGTTAGCGTTTGCATAGTCGTTAAAGCTACAGATTATTCGGTAGAGTTTCCAGAATTCATTTCTTTTTGCGGCGCTCCTACCCCACACCGCCCTAGCAGCGCCGCGTGGTGCGGCGCCCGCCGCAACACCTCCTCGTTGCCGAGCAGAATGAGCTGCTGGCGCGCCCGCGTGAGGGCCACGTTGAGCTTGCGGTCCACCGTGCCGGTTTCGTCGGGCGAGACCATGAGCTCTAGCTGGTGCTCGTGGTGGCAGCAGAAGCTCACGATAATTACTTCGCGCTGTGAGCCTTGGTAGCGCTCCACGGTATCGACGCTGATGTGGAGCAGGCCGGGCAAATCCAACTCTATGGCCAGCTGGGCGAGGCGGGCGCGGATGCGGGCGGCCTGGTTGCGGTAGCTGGCAATGATACCTAGGGTGCTTTCGGGGTTGAAGTTGCGGCCGTAGCCCTGGGCCACGTAGGCGGCGGCGCGGGCGGCTAGCTCGGCTTCCTGGGCCGATTCCTTCATCGACAAGTCTTCGGGCTGGCGGCGGGTGGGCACGAAAATGAGGCGCTCGTTTTGAAGGCGTTGCTGAAAGGCATCGGCGGGCGCGGGCCAGGTCGGCCGGCTCAGCGGCTCGTGCTGCCACAGCATGGGGCAGCGCAGCAGGCCTTCGTAGAAGTCATCATTTACCAGCGCCACCAGCTCCGAGTGCATGCGGTAGTGGTCGGCCAGCGTGCCGTGGGCATGGGGCCAGTGCGCTTCGGCTCGCTTGAAGAGGCGCTCGAAATACGAGTTGCGCAGGTTGCTGAGGCCCAGCTCCTGGCGCAGCAGGCCGGCGGCTTCGGGGGCGATGGCACTGGCGTCGGGCTCCTGCGTCACCACGGCGGGCAGCTGGCGGTGGTCGCCGATGAGGATAAACTTGGGGACTTTGGCCAGCAGCGCCAGCATGGGGCCTTCGAGCACCTGGCTGGCCTCGTCCACCACCGCTAGGTCGAACTGCTTGAGCAAGAACAGCTCCGGCTTGCCCAACAGGCTGGCCACGGTGCCCACGTAGAACGGGCAGCCAGTGAGGCGCGCCCGCACCGTTTGGCGGTTGGGGCAGTCGCGTATCATGTTGTCGAGCAGGTAGGGCCGGTACTGCGCCGACGTGCTCAGGCGCGAACCCACCCGAATAAACGGCAGGTTAGCCGCCACCAGCTGCTCGCAGATTTCATCCACGGCGCGGTTGGTGTAGGCGGCCAGCAGCGCCTGCTTGTCGTCTTTGTAGAGGCGCTCGGCCAGCTCGCGCAGCACGGCGCGGGTTTTACCGGTGCCGGGCGGGCCGCAGAGCACAAACCAATCGGGCGCGGCCAGGGCGCGGCGCACCACTTCGGGCGCCGTAATGGCGGGCGGCGCTGCGGCATCCCAGCCCTCGGGCGGGCGCGGGCCGGTGCGGGCCATCAGGCGCTGCCGGCGCTCGGGCGCGAGACCAAGGAAGCTGGATAAGCCCGCCCATTCGCGCCGGAACGTGTCATACGTATCAGGCTCCAAGGCCCAGTGCGAATGGCCCGCCAGGTAGCGCGGGGCCAGGCGGCGGTTGCGCACGCTCAGCACCACGAGGCCGTCGGCGGTGAGGTCTTCGGCGAGGGTCACCTTCACCACTTGCGCGTCGAGCACGGTGAGGCTTTCTGATTTCTGGTTTTTGGTTTCTGGTTTTTGGTTGGCGTTTTGTTCAGCGCTCGCGTCTAAGGCTATGGCCGCTTTGCGCCTAGGGTAGAGAATGAGCGTGTCGCCCGACCGGAAGTTCACTTCCTTACCGCCGGCCGGGCGGCGGAAGATGAGGTGCGGCCCTAGGCCGTCGCGGGCAGTGTCGTCGGCGCTGCTGTGGTCTTCGAGTAGTTCCAGCTCATCGAGCAGGCTGAAATTCTGTTGCTTGCGAGCAGCGGGCAAGCGCCAGAGGCCGGCCTGGCCGCCCGCGTCGCCGGGGCGCGAATCGTCGCCGAGCAACGTCAGGCGCATTTCGCGGGCCACGAAACGGGCCATTTCCAAGCAATAGGCGCGCTCTACGGGGTCGGCGGCGGCCCAAGCGTTGGCAATTTTCTCGGCCTTGGTGCGGCCGAAGCTCGGCAGGGCAGTGAGGTTGGGGTGCAGCACCGGGCTCAGCAGCTTTTCGACCTGGGCGGGCGTGGTGGCACGGGCCAGCTGCAACTCCGTGCCCACGAGCTGGTTGCGGGCCATGAGCAGGCGGTCTACCAGCTCGGCGTCCTGGTCCACGCGGCGCACGGCCGACTGGTCGAGCGTGGCATTCGAATATAAAATGCTGGTGCGGCCGCGGCCGGCCGTTTCGCCATCGGCCCCGAATACCGATTCGAGCAACAGGCGGTAGAGTTGGGCCTGGGCGGCGTGATTGCTCCAGGGCTCGGCATGCGGCACCTTGGTCGAGCTTTTCAGCTCCACGATGTCGTAGCCGGTCGGGCTTTCGTGCAAGAGGTCGAGGCGCCCCTGCAAGCCGTAGGTAGCCGACAAAAAGGCGGGTTCCAGAAAGCAATCGGCCACCCGCAACGGCTGCTGCTGGTAGCCCGTGCGGCTGCCCGCGATGAAGCCCTGCACGCGGGTATTGCGCAGGGTCTGGTACTGGCGGCGCAGGTCGTTGAGCAATTCGGGCACACCGTTGCGGGTCTGAAACTCCGGCAGCGCGCTAATGGTGAGCGGGTTGGAGCGGAAAAGGCGCTTCTTGAAAAAGCCCTCCAGGTCAAATTCCGTGACCCGGCTCACCGGCTCCTCCGCAAACTCGATTTTGCCGGTAGCCTCGTCCACTTCGGCCAGCACGGCGGCCGGGGGCAGGCTGGCCCACTCCTCCTGCCGGGCGGCGTGGCTCACTTCCTCATCCAGCAGCATGTTCACGAGGTTACCGACCACCAGCGGGCGCGAGGTTTCGTCGGGCTGAAACGCCTTGAGCAGCGCCCAATCGGGCAGGGTGCCGCCGGCCTGCGCGCACTCCGCAATGGTGGTGACGCTCACCAGATAATCGGGCTCCAGCACCACGCGGCGCGGCCGGATGTGGCCATTGGGCTGCGCTACGGGGTTTACGAGGTGCAGCACCGGGTGCAGGGCGGCGGCCAGCGGCAGCAGGTTGTCGTAGGCGGCGGGCAGGTCAATCGTAAATGGGCCGCTGGGCCGGTCATCAGCGGGCACACACATTTCAGCCGTGAGCTGGCCGGTCCCTAGGTCAGCATGCAGCACCTGAACCCGCCACACCGGGCTAGCGGCGGGCACCGGCGCTTCGGCCTCGATGATGGCTTGCGCCTGTTGCTCTGCACTCAGCCCGGCCCCGGCCGGCAGCGGGCCCGCGTAGGCCGCGCCGCTCAAGTGGCGCACCAGCTCGGCCACGGCCCCGAAGCCGCTGGCGGCTTCGGCGGTCGTGCCGGGGTAGCTTTCGTGCAGCACCAAGTTGGCCACCAGGCGCAGGTTTTGGAGCTGGCGACGCAGCAGCGGCGGCAGGTTATGGTCGTAGGCCACGAGGCCGATAGCCTGGCTGAGGTCGGCAAAGGGCGCTTCGCGGCGCTTGCACTCGTCGCGCAGCACCTTTTCCAGCAGCTGGCGCAGCTTGGGCAGCAGGTCGGCGGGTGTGGCGGCAGGCGCGCCGGCTAGCTGGGTGAGGCGGGCGTAGTACGTTTCAGACAAAATCGGGCGGCAAAATCTATCCTTAAAGGTAAGTTGGCGGGGCCTAATACTGAGCGCGGTTTAGGAACTGTCTCATCTACCATTAACTGTCATGCTGAGCGCAGCGAAGCATCTCTATCGCT